>NZ_JADMJX010000392.1 GCF_018780185.1 Rhizobacter sp. | reverse complement strand
CGCGCAGGATGCGCTCGCCGCGACCGATCCCGCTGGTGCCGGTGCGCACGGTTTCCAGAATGGCGGTGCGGTCGATGGCCTCGATGAAGGCATCGAGCTTGGACGCATCGCCCGTCAACTCCATGGTGTAGCTTTTTTCGGTCACGTCGATGATGCGGCCACGGAAGATGTCGGCCATGCGCTTCATCTCGTCGCGCTCCTTGCCGACGGCACGCACCTTGATGAGCATCAACTCGCGCTCGGTGTAGCTGCCTTCGGTCAGGTCAACAACCTTCACCACTTCGATCAGGCGGTTCAGGTGCTTGGTGATCTGCTCGATCACGTCGTCTGAACCGGTGGTCACGATGGTCATGCGCGAGAGCGACGGGTCTTCCGTCGGTGCGACCGTGAGGCTTTCGATGTTGTAGCCGCGGGCCGAGAACAAGGCGACGACACGCGACAGCGCGCCGGGTTCGTTCTCCAGCAGCAGGGCAATGATGTGTTTCATGGTGCTTTCAAGCGCGCTCTTCAGGCCATTGGCGGTAACCAATGGCCCTTGGCCACGCAGTCCCAAGTGAATCGGTGAGAAAAATCGCTGAAGTCGATCAGCACATCCCTTCTGCGTTTGGGTCAGCGCGGTAACGCAGACCCTTGGCAGAAGTTCAGCGCGTCACAGGTCTTCAGACCCGAGGAGCATTTCGGAAATGCCTTTGCCCGCCTGCACCATCGGCCAGACGTTTTCGGTCGGGTCGGTGCGAATGTCGAGGAAGACGGTGCGATCCTTGAGCTTGATGGCTTCGCGCAGCGCCGGCTCCACGTCAGACGGCTTCTCGACCAGCAAACCCACGTGGCCATAGGCCTCGGCGAGTTTGACGAAGTCGGGCAGCGCGTCCATGTAGCTGTGTGAGTAGCGGCCACCGTAGTCGAGCTCTTGCCACTGGCGAACCATGCCCAGGTAGCGGTTGTTCAGCGAGACGATCTTCACCGGCGTCTTGTACTGCTGACAGGTCGACAGCTCCTGAATGCACATCTGGATCGAGCCTTCGCCGGTGACGCAGAACACGTCCGACTCCGGCTTGGCCAGCTTGATGCCCATGGCGTAAGGCAAACCCACGCCCATCGTGCCCAGGCCGCCGGAGTTGATCCAACGGCGCGGCTCTTCGAAGCGGTAGAACTGCGCGGCCCACATCTGGTGCTGGCCCACATCAGAGGTGATGTAGGTGTCGCGGCCCTTCGTCAGCTCGCACAGGGTCTCGACCACGTATTGCGGCTTGATGACCTCGGTGCTGTTCTTGTACTTCAGGCACTCACGCTTGCGCCACTCGTTGATCTGGCCCCACCAGGCCGACAGGGCTTGCACGTCGGGCTTGGCCTGCGCTTCCTTGATCTGGGCGATGAGTTCCTGCAGCACGTCTTTCACGTCGCCCACGATGGGGATGTCGACCTTGACGCGTTTGGAGATCGACGACGGGTCGATGTCGATGTGCACGATCTTGCGTTCGACCGAGGCGAAGTGCTTCGGGTTGCCGATCACGCGGTCATCGAACCGGGCGCCCACGGCCAGCAGAACGTCGCAGTTCTGCATGGTCATGTTGGCCTCGTAGGTGCCGTGCATGCCCAGCATGCCCAGGAACTTGGGGTCGCTGGCTGGCATGGAACCCAGGCCCATCAAGGTGTTGGTGCAGGGGTAGCCCAGCAGGTTGACCAGCTCGCGCAGCTCGGCCGCCGCGTTGCCCAGCACCACACCGCCGCCGGTGTAGATGTAGGGGCGCTTGGCCGCCAACAGCAGCTGGACCGCCTTGCGGATCTGGCCGCCGTGGCCCTTGCGCGCAGGGTTGTACGAGCGCATCTCAACCGTGGCGGGGTAGTGAAACGGCGTGGTCTTGAGCGAGACATCTTTCGGGATGTCCACAACGACCGGGCCCGGCCGACCGGTGCGAGCGATGTGGAAGGCCTTCTTCAGGGTCAGCGCCAGATCGCGCACGTCTTTCACCAGGAAGTTGTGCTTCACGATGGGGCGGGTGATGCCCACGGTGTCACATTCCTGGAAGGCATCGAGCCCGATCGCCGGCGTGGGAACCTGCCCGGTGATGATCACCATCGGGATCGAGTCCATGTAGGCGGTGGCAATGCCGGTCACGGCATTGGTGACACCCGGGCCCGAGGTGACCAGGGCGACACCGACGTTGCCAGTGGCACGCGCATAGCCGTCAGCCGCGTGCACGGCCGCCTGCTCATGGCGCACCAGCACGTGTTCGATGCTGTCTTGCTTGTAGAGCGCGTCGTAGATGTAGAGAACCGCGCCGCCCGGGTAGCCCCAGAGGAACTTGACGCCTTCGGCTTGAAGGCAGCGGACGAGGATTTCAGAGCCGTTCGGCTCCGCGGGGGAGGAGGATTGCGGTTGCGCCGAAGCGGCGCGTTTGATTTCCGCGGCAGACATATCCATGTTGAACCTTTGTGAATTTCTCTAACGAAAAACCATCGGTGCACCTCTCCACGCCCTCGTGAGGCGGGTGTGGTGCCTGCTGAGTCAAAGAACAAGGCGCCCAGGTCGGGCAGCCAAATTAAGACCAGTTGATGAGAAAACCGGCATTATAGAACCGCTCGCGCACTCGTGCAGGGGCAGTTTGGCGCGATGCGATAATCGCGCCCGTTTCGACAGGCTCCCCGCCTGAGGCGCCCCACTTGGCATCTGACAAAGAACTTTCGGACTTTCTGAAAAGCGTCGAAAAACGCGCCTTCAAGCGCGTGGCGTATGCCGTGCGCGATGACGATGCCGCGCTCGACATCGTCCAGGATTCGATGATCCGCCTGGCCGAAAAGTACATCGACCGGCCGGCCGCCGAGTTGCCGCTGGTCTTTCAGCGCATCCTTTCCAACGCGACCATGGACTGGTTCCGGCGCCAGAAGGTGCGAAACGCGGTGGTTCGCAACTTTTCCGAGTACGAATCCTCAAGCGACGACGGAGATTTCGACCTGCTGGAAACTCTGGCGGCGCAAAATGAATCTTCTTCCACGGAAAGTGCTGCCGAGTCGGTTTCTCGGGCGCAGATTCTGCTAGCCATCGATGGTGAGGTGTCCCGCCTGCCAACTCGTCAACGAGAAGCCTTCCTGCTGCGTTACTGGGAGGAACTCGATGTCGCCGAGACAGCCGCCGTGATGGGCTGCTCGGAGGGAAGCGTCAAGACACATTGCTCACGTGCGGTGCATGCCTTGGCGGATGCCCTGAAGGCAAAGGGAATTGAGCTATGAACAACTACACCAATCTTCGACGCCCCTACGCACCCGCCGCCCTGGAAGCCCTGGAGGCCCGGCTGGCCTTGCGCATGACCGCGCACCTGACCGAAGCCACCGCCGACTTGGCCCCCGATGTCACCGAGCGCCTGCGTTTTGCCCGCGAGCAGGCCTTGCAGCGCGCCCGCGCGGCTCGCACGGCGACTGCGGCGGAGCCTGTGGTCGTGGTGGGCGCCGGTTCCAGCGCTTCACTGGGTCGTGGCGAAGGTGGTTCGGGCTGGTGGGTTCAGCTGGCGGCCTTGATTCCCCTGGTGGCGCTGGTGGGTGGCTTGATGCTCATCCAGCAGATGCACACCGACAACCAGATCGCTGCTGCAGCCGAAATCGACGCCTCGCTGCTGGCTGACGACCTGCCGCCCTCGGCCTACAGTGACCCGGGGTTCGTGGAGTTCCTGAAAGCTCCTCGCGATTGACCGGAGCTTCGATGCCTTCGCCCCGGTTGATCCCCCCCACGCGGCGCGAATCAGCGCGGCGCCACATCGTCTGGACCTGGGTCTGTGCCGCAGTCTTGTTCGCGGCGCCCTTGGCCACTTTGGCCCAGACCGGGCCGGTCCCCGCCGCGCCCAAAGCCGGCGTTCGGTCCACGGACGGTGTTTCATGGTCGTCGCTCAGCCCGAGCCAGAAAAACGCCCTCAAGCCGCTGGAGCGCGAGTGGGATCGCATTGACTCGCCCCGCAAGACCAAGTGGCTTGAGATCGCCAACAAGTTCCCGACCCTGCCGCCCGCCGAACAAGCGCGCATTCAAACCCGCATGGCCGAATGGGCCAAGATGACTCCGAAAGAGCGCGGCCAGGCGCGCATGAACTTCAAGGAGGCTCAGCAAGTGCCGGCGCAAGAGCGCAAAGCCCGGTGGGAGGCCTACCAAGCCTTGCCGCCGGAGCAGCAGAAACAGTTGGCCGCCCGAGCAGCGCCCGTGCCCCGCAAGCCTGTGCCTGCCGACTCGCCGGCTGACGGCTCGGCCACCAAGAAGTCCAACGTGGTGCCCAATTCTTCTTACGCACCGCGGCCAAAACCCGTCGCGCCGAGCATGGCCCAAGCCCAGCCGGGGGCAACCACCAACCTGATCACCAAGCGCCCGAGCCCACCGCCGCACCAGCCGTCGGGTTTGCCCAAGATCGCGGTCACCTCCGGCTTCGTCGACCAGGCCACCTTGCTGCCCAAACGGGGGCCTCAAGGCGCTGCGACCCGTTCCGCCGCGGCATCTGCGCCGGCCTCTCGCCAACCATGACCGGGGTTGCCTCGGAAGCCCAGGCTCCCAGCCTGCGGCGGCGAATGGCGAGCTTCGTGTACGAGGGGCTGCTTCTGTTCGGCATCGGCCTGATCCCGGGTGCCGTCGGAGCGTTGTTTGTGGCCCTCACCGGCCAGCAGCACCCCTTGCAGAGCGGCACCGCCTTGCAGGTGATCACCTTCGTGATCTACGGCGTGTATTTCACCTGGTTCTGGTCGAAACGTGGCCAGACCCTTCCGATGCAAACCTGGCATATCCGCGTGGTCACCACCGACGGGCAAAGGTTGAGCCAAGGCCAGGCCCTGCTCCGGTTCTTTGCCAGCTGCCTCTGGGTGGCGCCGGCCACGGTGCTGGCCATGCTCAACGGCTGGTCGAAGTGGCAAGCGCTCGGTGCCGTTGGTGTCGGCATCGTGGCTTACGCGCTGCTGGCGCTGCTGCACCCGCAGCGCCAGTTCTGGCACGACGCCATCTGCGGAACGCGCCTCGTCACCGCCCTGCCCGAGCCTCGCCGCACCGCTTGAACGGGCAGGCACAATCGCCGCCCATGAGCAATCCATTCAAAGGGCGCACCGGGCTGGACCGGGTGATTCGCGCCACCGGCTACTCGTTCGAGGGGCTGAAAACGGCGTACTTGGGCGAGAGCGCATTTCGCCAAGAAACCTGGCTGGCCGTCATCCTGATCCCGTCGGCTTTCTGGATCGGCCGCACCTGGGTCGAAGTGGGCCTGCTGATCGGTGCCGTGCTGCTTGTCATGATCGTCGAGCTGCTGAACTCCGGCATCGAGGCGGCGATTGACCGCGTGTCATTCGAGCTGCATGACCTCTCCAAGCGTGCGAAAGACCTGGCCAGCGCGGCCGTGTTTTTGTCGCTGGTCTTGTGTGGTGGCTTGTGGGGTGCCGCCTTGTGGCACCGCTTCCTGTGAGCCACTTGTCGCTGTGTGTCTACTGCGGCTCGCGCCTGGGAGCCCAGCCCGCGCATGAAACAGCGGCGCGACAAGTTGGCACGCTGATCGGCCAACGCGGATGGCAGCTGGTCTATGGTGGCGGCAATGCCGGGCTGATGGGCACCGTGGCCAACGCGGCGCTGGCGGCCGGGGCATCGGTGATCGGGGTCATTCCGCAGTCGCTGATGGGGCGGGAGCTTGGCCACCCGGGACTGAGCGAACTGCATGTGGTCGACACCATGCACCAGCGCAAGCAGATGATGGCCGAGCGCGCCGATGCCTTTCTCGCCTTGCCCGGCGGCATTGGCACCTTCGAAGAGTTGTTCGAAGTCTGGACCTGGCGCCAGCTGGGTTACCACGACAAGCCCGTGGGCCTGTTGAACGTCGATGGCTACTACGACCGCCTGCTGGCATTCATGGACCAGGCGGTGGCCGATGGTTTTGTGCCTCCGGCGCAGCACCAGTTGCTGCAAGTCGCCAACGATCCGGTTGTGCTGCTGGATCAGCTGGCCGAGCAAGCGCGGCATGCCACCGCCCCCGACGACTACCGAAAGATCTAGCCCACAAAAAAGCCCGCTGCGTGCGGGCTTTTTGTCGAGCCGAAGGTGGGATCAGACCGCTGCTTCGTCTGTCTCGCCGGTGCGGATGCGAACCACCTGCTCCACCGCCGTGACAAAGATCTTGCCGTCGCCGATCTTGCCGGTCTTGGCGGCCTTGACGATGGCTTCGA
>NZ_JADMJX010000354.1 GCF_018780185.1 Rhizobacter sp. | reverse complement strand
GCCTTTCGCCACGGCAAGCTGCCGGCGAATGGGCGCATCCTGGCGGTCGCGCGTGACGAACAAGATGACACCAAATACCGAAGCTGGCTGAAAGAGCGCTTTCAAGAGGTCGAGGGCGCCAAACGCCCGACCGACGAAGAGTTCGCGCGGTTTGCCGAACTGCTGCACTACCTGCGCATGGACCTCTCGCAGCCGGCCGACTACGGCAAGCTCAAGTCGTGGCTGGAGACCCGCAACGCCGACACGGCCGTGCTCTACCTCGCCACCAGCCCGCACCTGTTCCCGCAGATCTGCGCCCAGCTCGGTGCCGCCGGCCTCAACGGGCCGAAGATCCGGGTGGTGTTGGAAAAACCGCTCGGCCACGACCTCGCCAGCGCGCAGGAGATCAACACCGTGGTGCGCGCTTCGTTCAGCGAAACGCAGGCCTTCCGCATCGACCACTACCTCGGCAAACCGTCGGTGCAGAACCTGATGGCGCTGCGCTTTGGCAACGCCTTGTTCGAGCCGCTGTGGCGGCGCGAGAGCATTGCCAACATCCAGATCACCCTGGCCGAGAGCCTGGGCGTGGGCACCCGCGGCGACTTCTACAACCGCACCGGTGCGCTGCGCGACATGATCCAGAACCACGCGCTGCAACTGCTCACCATGGTGGCGATGGAGCCGCCGTCGAGCCACGATGCCGACGCCATTCGGGACGAAAAGCTGAAGGTGCTGCGCTCGCTCAAGCCCTTCACCGAAGAGACGGTCGCGCGCGACGTGGTGCGCGGCCAATACCGCGCCGGCCACGCAGACGGCAAACCCGCGGTCGGCTACCTGCAAGAGGCCAAGGTGCCCGAGGGCAGCACCTGCGAAACCTTCGTCGCCTTGCGCACCGAGATCCAGAACTGGCGCTGGGCCGGCGTGCCCTTCTACCTGCGCACCGGCAAGCGGCTGGCCGCGCGCGATGCGCAGATCGTGGTCAATTTCCGGCCCACACCGCACAGCATCTTCCCGGGTGTGAGCCAGCCCAACAAGCTGGTGATCAAGCTGCAGCCCGAAGACGGCCTGGAGCTGCACCTGCTCGCCGCCAAGGGCACCGGCCAGCAAGAAGCGCTGACGCCGGTGTCGCTCGACCTCGACTTCGACAAGGCCTTCGCCGAAAACCGGGTTGGCGCCTATGAAAGGCTGCTGCTCGACGCGATTGCCGGCAGGCTCAACCTCTTCGTGCGCAGCGACGAACAAGAGCAGGCCTGGCGCTGGGTCGAGCCCATCTTGCATGCGTGGGCCAAAGACACCACCGGGCCACGGCCCTATGCCGCCGGCACCTGGGGCCCAGCTGCTGCCAGTGCACTCGTCGCACGCGACGGCTTCTCATGGTCCGAGGAACAGTAGATGCTCGACCGCATCCGTGCTTCCCTGCCCGCCCTGCCCCCCGCCGAACAACGGGTCGCCAAGCTGGTGCTGGCCGACGCGCGCGCCTTTGCCAGCCTGCCGGTGGGCGAACTGGCGGAACGAGCCCAGGTCAGCAAACCCACCGTCGTGCGCTTTTGCCGCAGCGTCGGTTATGACGGCCTGACCGACTTCAAGCGCAAGCTCGCCGGCCGCGTCAACGAAGGCGTGCCCTTCGTGCACCGTGCGGTCGACGAAGACGACAAGGCCAACGACATCGTCGTCAAGGTGATCGACAACGCGGTGAGCGCATTGCTGAAATACCGCAACGACGCCGCCGGCCAGGCCTTCGAGCGCGCGATCGTGGCGCTCGCTTCTGCCGTCAAGGCGGGGCGACGCATCGAGTTCTACGGCGTGGGCAACTCGGGCATCGTGGCGCAAGACGCGCAGCACAAGTTCTTTCGCCTGGGGGTGACCGCCGCCGCCATCAGCGACAGCCACGTGCAGGTGATGAGCGCCACCATGCTGCAGCCTGGCGACTGCGTGGTGATCATCTCCAACTCGGGGCGCAGCAGCGACCTGATCGACGTGGCCGAGATCGTGCGCAAGAAGGGCGCCACCTGCATCTTCATCACGGCCAGCGGCTCGCCGCTGGCGGCGATGGGGCAGTCTGGCGCGAACCAGATCTTGCTGCCGGTGGACCACCCCGAAGACTTCGACCGCTACAGCCCGATGGTGTCGCGCCTGCTGCACCTGCTGGTGATCGACATCCTGACCACCGGAGTGGCACTGCGCGTGGGCAAGGAGCTGCGCCCGATGCTGCAAGACATCAAGCGCAACCTGCGCAGCAAGCGCTACGCACCGCAGCCCTGAGCTTCAATGGCTCAGGGCGTGGGCTCGGGCGGCATCAGCAGCGCATCGACGCCATACAGGCGCGCCAGCTCGGCAAGTTTCTTGGGTGCATTGCGCACCGCAAAGCCCTTGCCCCAGGCCAGCGCCAGGCGCTGGCATTCGAGCAACACCGCCAGCGCCGCCGAATCAAACTGCTGCAGGCCCGACGCGTCGACCGTGACCTGCGGCTCGTTCTGCGTCTTGATCTCTTGCTGCAAGGCCTGCGACAGCATGCGCTGCGTGTCGCGGGCCTCCAGCGTGGTGACGGTGGCGGGCAAGACCAGCATGGCTCAGCTCTTGGTGGCGGCCGAAGCCTTGTTGCGCTCGGCCAGCTTGGTGATCAGGCCATCGATGCCACCGGCGCTGATCTCTTGCGCAAAGGTGTTGCGGTAGTTCTCGACCAGCCAGATGCCGAGCACGTTGACGTCGTAGATCTTCCAGCCAGCGTCGGCCTTTTCCATGCGGTAGTCGAGCTGGATCGGGTCACCCTTGCCGCGGATCTCGGTCTTCACCACCACCTCGGCGTCGTTGGCGCCGGCGCGCAACGGCTTGAGCTGCACGGTCTGGTCTTTCACCTGCGCCAATGCACCCGAGTAGGTGCGCACCAGCAAGACCTTGAATTCTTCCTGCAAGCGCTTTTGTTGGTCCGGCGTGGCCTGGCGCCAATAGCGGCCGACGGCCGACGACGTCATGCGCTGGAAATTGACGTGCGGCATGACCTTGGCCTCGACCAGCAGCATGACCTTGTTGACGTCACCGGCCTGGATGGACTTGTCGGCGCGTGCGGCATCGAGCACTTCGCTCGACACCTGCTTGACGAGCGCATCGGGCGCCTGCTGAGCAAGGGCCAGCTGTGCCCCTCCCATCAACAGGGCAACAGCTGAGAACCACGAGATGAAACGTTGAGCAAGCATTATTTTCCTTTCTGTTCGCGATAGCGCGAAGGATCTGGCCTGTTTGGAGAGGCCCCGAGGCATTCGGTTCAGCTCACAACGCGCCACCGGCCCCCGCGGTTGGCAGCATTACACGCCAGCAACATACGGCACGGCCTATTGGCCCGCGCCCGATGCAGCCGAAGCCGCCGGTTCGGGCGCAGCAGGCGCAGCTTTTCCGGGGTCGGGCAAATCGCCTTCGACTTCGGTGTCGGGCGGGTCCCCGTCAAACACTTGGCTTCTGCGCCGCTGCAGGTAGGCATCACGCACGAACACATATTTGTCGAGGGCGATGTCGTTGAGCAAGCCGGTGGCTCCAAGCAGGTTGGCGCGCACGTTGATCAGCTGCACGCCGGCCACGGTTGCTTTGGCGACTTCGTTCTTGACGGCCAACGCTGGCGATATCTGAGCGTCCAGCGGCAAGGCCAGCGAGTCGCGCAGCGTCGAGGGGCCGAGCACCGGCCACACCACATATGGGCCGGAGGCCATGCCCCAGTAACCCAGCGTCTGCCCCAGGTCTTCGCCTTGCCGATCGGCCCCGAACTCGCTCGCCACATCCAGAAACCCGCCCAGCCCGAACAAGGTGTTGGTGCCCACGCGCATCACGTCTTGAAAGCCGTTGGCAAACTTGCCTTGCAGGAAGTTGTTGAACGCAGACCACACATCGGACACGTTGCCGACGAAGTTGGTCACGCCGCGGCGCACTGGCTGCGGCACCACCTTGGTGTAGGAAGTCGCTGCCGGTTTGAGCACGACTTCATCGAGCTTGTCGTTGAAGGCGTAGACCTTGCGGTTCCAGCTTTCCCAGGGGTCGGCGCGCTGGCCGGCGGTCTTGGGACCACCCGCGCTTGTGGTGGCACAGCCGGTGAGCACGACCAGCAGCGCCACCAGAGCCCATGCGCCCAGCCTTCGCATCACTTGTTGGCCCCACCTGCTGCCGGTTGCGGCGCAGGCGACCCAGCATCGGCCGCCTTGTTGTAGAGGAACTGGCTGATCAGGTTTTCAAGCACCACGGCCGACTGGGTCTGCGTGATGGTGTCGCCCGCGGCGAGGTTCTTCTCTGAGGCGCCGGGCTCCAGGCCCAGGTACTGTTCACCGAGCAAGCCCGAAGTGAGGATCTTGGCCGAGCTGTCCTTGGGGAAAACGAACCTCTTGTCCAGCTGCAGCATCACCCGCGCCTGGTAGGTTTTGTCGTCGAAACCGATCGACTCGACCCGACCCACCACCACCCCCGCACTCTTGACCGCGGCCTGCGGTTTCAGCCCGCCGATGTTGTCGAACTTCGCGGCCACCGCATAGGTTTCGCCGAAGTTGAGGGTCAGCAGGTTGCCCGCCTTCAACGCCAGAAACAACACCGCGGCGGCGCCGATCAACACAAACAAACCGACCCACACGTCGTGACGAGATTTTTGCATCACCGTTGCCCTCATCAAATCGAAAACATCATCGCCGTCAAGACGAAATCGAGCGCCAGAACCGCCAGTGACGCCATCACCACGGTGCGCGTGGTGGCGGCCGACACACCCTCGGGCGTGGGCTTGCAGCCGTAACCTTGCAGCAGCGCGACGAAGGTTACCGTGAAGCCGAAGACCAGGCTCTTGATCACGCCATTGCCCACGTCGGCCCAGACTTCCACACCTCCCTGCATCTGCGACCAGAAGCTGCCAGGGTCGATGCCGATCATCAGCACCGCCACCACCCAGCCACCCATCACACCGACGGCGGAGAACACCGCAGCCAGCAAGGGCATCGCCAGCACACCGGCCCAGAAACGTGGTGCGAGCACCCGCTTGACGGGGTCGACAGCCATCATCTCCATCGCGGCCAATTGTTCGCCGGCCTTCAGCAAACCGATCTCGGCAGTGAGCGAGGTGCCCGCCCGGCCCGCAAACAACAAGGCGGTGACCACCGGCCCCAACTCGCGCACCAGAGACAGCGCCACCATCAGGCCCACGGCTTCCGTCGAGCCGAAGTCCGACAGGATGTAGTAACCCTGAAGTGCCAGCACGAAGCCGACGAAAAGGCCCGACACCGCGATGATCAGCAGCGACAGGTTGCCCAGCAGGAACAGCTGGTCGGTCACCAGCCGGAAGCGGGCGAAGGTCGGCCCGACCAGCGACACCAGCCGCACAAACAAGCGGGTGCCTTCGCCCACATCGGCCAGCTTGCCACGCACGGCAAAACCCACTTCGCTCGGGTTGAGCCAGTTCATCGTGCGGCCCCCACGCCAAAGTCTTCGGCCACCGTTACCGCGGGGTAGTGGAAGCGCACCGGGCCATCGGCCAGACCGCCTACAAACTGCCGCACCAAGGGGTCTTCACTCGCCCGCATTTCGGCAGGGGTACCTTGCGCGGCGATGTGGCCATTGGCGATGAACACCACGTGGTCGGCGATGAGGAAGGTCTCGTCCACATCGTGCGACACCACGATGCTGGTGACGCCCAGCGCATGGTTGAGGTCCTTGATCAGCGTGGCAGCCACGCTCATCGAGATCGGGTCGAGGCCCGCAAAGGGTTCGTCGTACATGATGAGATCGGGGTCGAGCGCAATCGCGCGCGCCAACGCGACACGACGCGCCATGCCGCCCGACACCTGCGAGGGCAGCAGGTCACGCGCACCACGCAGGCCCACCGCGTTGAGCTTCATCAGCACCAGGTCGCGGATCATCGATTCGCTGAGGTTGGTGTGCTCGCGCAAGGGAAAGGCCACGTTCTCGAACACCGACAGGTCGGTGAACAAGGCACCAAACTGGAACAGCATGCCCATGCGGCGACGGGCAGCGTAGAGGCCTTGGGCATCGAGGCTTGCGAGATCCACGCCATCGAGCAGCACCTGGCCGCTCATGGGCTGCAGCTGGCGGCCGATCAGACGCAGCACCGTGGTCTTGCCGCCGCCCGAGGTGCCCATCAGCGCCATGACCTTGCCGCGCGGCACCACCAGGTCGATGTTCTCCAGGATCACGCGGTCGCCGTAGCCGCAGGTGACGTTGCGCAGTTCGATCAAGGG
>NZ_JADMJX010000125.1:3323-6265 GCF_018780185.1 Rhizobacter sp. | reverse complement strand
GACGCGAGGTCGCGTTTCGCGCGGGCCGCCGCGATCTCTTCGCGCTTGACGGCAACGATCTTGTCCAGGATGTCGCTCATGCCTCAAACCACCTTGAACTGCTGCGTGGCCGCGACGAACTGGCTGAGTTTCTTCAGCGCCCCGCCCGATGCCACGGCTTCGCGTGCGCGCTTCACGCCTTCGGCGACCGACGACACCACGTTGGCGCAGTAGAGCGCCGCGCCCGCATTGAGCAGCACGATGTCGCGCATCGGCCCGTCTTCATTGGCAAACGCACGCTGGATGCACTGCACCGACTCGGCCTTGTTGGCCACCTTGAGCACACGGGTGTCATAGACCGGCATGCCAAAGTCACTCGGGTGCACCACGTACTCGCGCACCTCGCCGTTTCTCAACTCACCGACCAGGGTTTCGCCAGACAGCGAAATCTCGTCCATGCCGTTCATGCCGAACACCACCATCACATGGTCGGAGCCCAGGCGCTGCAGCACACGCACCTGAATGCCCACCAGGTCGGCATGGAACACGCCCATCAGCTGGTTGGGCGCGGCGGCCGGGTTCGTGAGCGGGCCCAGGATGTTGAAGATGGTGCGCACGCCCATCTCCTTGCGCACCGGGCCGGCGTGTTTCATCGACGCGTGGTGGTTGGGGGCGAACATGAAGCCGATGCCGGTCTGCTCCAGGCACAGCGCCACCTGTTCGGGGTTGAGGTCGACGTTGGCCCCCAGGGCCTCGAGCACATCGGCGCTGCCGGTGCTCGACGACACGCTGCGCCCGCCGTGCTTGGCGACCCGCGCACCGGCTGCCGCGGCGACGAACATCGCCGCGGTGGAGATGTTGAAGGTGTGGGCACCGTCCCCTCCGGTGCCGCACAGGTCGACCAGGTGGGTCTTGTCGGCCACTGCCACGGGCGTCGCGAACTCGCGCATCACCTGTGCTGCCGCGGCGATCTCGCCGATGGTCTCTTTCTTCACACGCAGGCCCATCGCCAGCGCCGCGATCATCACCGGCGACATCTCGCCGCTCATGATGCGGCGCATCAGCGTGAGCATCTCGTCGTGAAAGATCTCGCGGTGGTCGATGACGCGGGCCAGGGCTTCGGTGTTGGTGATGGTCATGGCAGGCTCAGACGTTGAAGTGTTCGCGCACGGCGGCGATGGCGTGGTCGATGCCGGCGGCATCGACATCGAGGTGGGTGACGAAGCGCAGCCGGTACAGGCCGGTGCTCAGCACGCCTCGCGACTTGAGGTGCGCGAGCAAGGCGGCCGCACGCTCGGGCGCCACGTCGACGAAGACCATGTTGGTCTCGGGCGGCTCGACCGTCAGGCCGGGAATGCCTTGCAGGCCTTGCGCGAGGCGCTTGGCGAGTGCGTGGTCGTCGGCCAAGCGGGCCACGTGATGGTCGAGCGCATGCAGCGCGCCTGCGCCCAGCACGCCGGCTTGACGCATGCCACCGCCCAGCATCTTGCGCCAGCGGTGCGCGCTCTTGATCAGCGCCTTCGAGCCGCACAGCGCCGAGCCCACCGGGGCGCCGAGGCCCTTTGAGAAACACACCGAGACGGTGTCGAAGTGCTGCACGATCTCGCGCGCCGGCACGCCGAGCGCGGTGGCGGCATTGAAGAGCCGCGCGCCGTCAAGGTGAGTCGCCAGGCCGCGCTGGCGCGCCAGCGTGGTCGCCTCCGCCATGTAAGCCAGGCTCAACGCCTTGCCACCCAAGGTGTTTTCCAGGCAGAGCAAACGCGAGCGTGCGAAGTGCGCGTCATCGGGCTTGATCGCTGCGGCGATGTCATTCAGCGCGAGCGTGCCGTCGGCCTGATGCTCCAGCGGCTGCGGTTGCACGCTGCCCAGCACCGCCGCACCGCCGGCTTCCCAGCGGTAGGTGTGGGCCATCTGGCCGACGATGTATTCGTCGCCGCGGCCACAGTGGCTCATGATGGCAACGAGGTTGCTCTGCGTGCCACTGGGCACGAAGAGTGCGGCTTCTTTGCCGAGCATGGCGGCGATACGCTCCTGCAAGGCGTTGACCGTGGGGTCGTCGCCGAACACATCGTCACCCACCTCGGCACGCGCCATCGCCTCGCGCATCGCGGCGGTCGGCTTCGTGACCGTGTCGCTGCGCAGGTCAACGACCTTCATGGCTTGAGGTCCAGGAAGTTCTTCAACATCGCATGCCCATGCTCGGTGAGGATGGACTCGGGGTGAAACTGCACCCCTTCCAGCGGCGTCTTGCTGCCGGCCAGGGCGGTGTGGCGCACGCCCATGATCTCGTCGTCTTGCGAAGTGGACGTGATCTCCAGCTCCTTGGGCAGCGAGGCGCGCTCGATCACCAACGAGTGGTAGCGGATGACGGTGAACGTCTCCGGCAAGCCGCTGTACACACCGCGTTTGTCGGTGCGGATCACATCGGTCTTGCCGTGCATCTGCGTCTTGGCGCGGATGATCTTGCCGCCGAGCGCCGCCCCGATCGCCTGGTGACCCAGGCACACGCCGAGGATGGGCAGCTTCCCGGTGAAATGCTGGATCGCGCTCACGCAGATGCCGGCTTCGGCCGGCGAGCACGGGCCAGGGGACAGCACCAGCTTGGCGGGCTTCAGTTCGGCAATGCCTTCGAGCGTGATCTCGTCATTGCGGAACACACGCACATCTTCACCGAGCTCGGCGAAGTACTGCACCAAGTTAAACGTGAAGCTGTCGTAGTTGTCGATCATGAGCAGCATTTAAAAGCCCTCCTCGACAAGCTCAGCGGCACGAAGCAGCGCGCGCGCCTTGGCTTCGGTTTCTTTCCATTCCATCTCAGGCACCGAATCGGCCACCACGCCGGCCGCAGCCTGCACGTAAAGCACGTTGTCCTTGACGATGCCGGTGCGGATGGCAATCGCCACGTCCATGTCACCGGCAAAACTCAGGTAGCCGCAGGCGCCACCGTAGATGCCACGCTTCAC
>NZ_JADMJX010000125.1:0-3223 GCF_018780185.1 Rhizobacter sp. | reverse complement strand
AGGTCGATCAGCATCACGTGTTCGGCGCGCTCTTTCGGGTCGTTGCTGAGCTCCACTTCGAGCGCCTTGTCCTGCTCGGGTGTGGCGCCACGCGGGCGGGTGCCGGCCAGCGGGCGGATGGTCACCTTGTCGCCCTCGGGCGTGTGCTCCTGGCGCACCAGGATCTCGGGCGAGGCGCCCACGATCTGGAAGTCGCCCATGTCATAGAAGTACATGTAGGGCGACGGGTTCAGCGAGCGCAACGCGCGGTACAGGCTGAGCGGCGACTCGGTGTAGCGCTTCTGCAGCCGCTGGCCCACCTGCACCTGCATCATGTCACCGGCAGCGATGTAGTCCTTGGCCTTGAGCACGGCGGCGATGTAGTCGTCCTTGGCGAACGCGCGCTCCACCGCGTGGGCACTGCCCCGCTTCACGGGCGGCGCGGTCACGCTGTACTTGAGCTTGTCGGTCAGCTCGGCCAGGCGGCGCTTGCCGCGGAAGTAGGCCTCGGGCTGGCCCGGGTCGGCGTAGACGATGAGGTAGAGCCGCCCCGACAGGTTGTCGATCACCGCCAGCTCTTCGCACTGCAGCAGCATCACGTCGGGGGTGTCGATGCCACCGGTCTTTTGCGTCTTGGCGAGCTTCGGCTCGATGTAGCGCACTGCGTCGTAGCCGAAGTAACCTGCCAGGCCACCGCAAAAGCGCGGCATGCCCGGGCGCAGCGCCACCTTGAAGCGCGCCTGGTAGGTGGCGATGAAGTCGAGCGGGTTGCCGTCGACCGTCTCGACCACCTGGCCGTCGGTCACGACCTCGGTGTGAAAGCCGGTCGAGCGCAACAGCGTGCGCGCCGGCAGACCGATGAACGAGTAGCGCCCGAAGCGCTCGCCGCCCACCACCGATTCGAGCAAGAAGCTGTGTTTGCCGCTGCCCGAGCCATAGGCCAGCTTCAGGTAGAGCGAGAGTGGGGTTTCGAGGTCCGCAAAGGCCTCGGCCATCAGCGGAATGCGGTTGTAGCCTTCAGCTGCGAGGCTCTTGAATTCAAGTTCGGTGATCACGTTGCAGGGCCCTCCACGGCCCGGCGGGCGGCACGTGCGTGGCCCGCGTGGTGATTTGATTCAGACGGTCGGCTGTCGCGTAGGCAGCCGGTGGAGCCGAGGCGCACAAGGTTCAGCTGAAGAACTTGGCGGCCAGCGGCAAACTAAACCTGCGCAGGCTGGCAACGCCAGGGCCATGCTCCCCGGTCGTTCGACCCTTTGGTTTGTTTGCGCGCGATGAACATGCAAAAAGTGTAGCAGCAGCCCGCCGGCCATCGCCTCGCTGCCGGATGCCCGGGAAATCATCACAGACAAACCGGTGACGAATCGTCACAATCTCGCGTTGGGTTGCGCACACTCGTGCGACGTTTGTTGTGGAGAGCTCTGTGATTCGTCGTCTGATTTCCTTCTCGGTGACCGCTGTTTTGTTCGGCGCCGTCACTTTGGCCCAGGCCCAGACCACCGAGGTTGCCGGCGTGAAATATGAAGGCGGCCAGCAAGTGGCCAACACCCCGCTGGTGCTCAACGGCGCAGGCATCCGCTACAAGGCCATCTTCAAGGTCTACACCGCTGGCCTGTACCTGACCAAGAAGGCCGCCACCACCGAGGCCGTGCTCGCCACCCCGGGCCCGAAGCGCATCCACATCGTGATGCTGCGCGAGATCAACGCGAGCGAGCTGGGCAAGCTCTTCACGCGAGGCATGGAAGACAACGCTCCGCGCGACGAGTTCTCCAAGTCGATCCCCGGCACGCTGAAGATGAGCGAGCTGTTCTTCCAGCGCAAGAAGCTCAGTGCCGGTGACTCGTTCTCGGTCGACTGGACGCCCGGCGTCGGCACCGTGATCCTGATCAACGGCAAGCCCTCCACCGATGCGATCAAGGAACCCGAGTTCTTCTCGGCGCTGCTCAAGATCTGGCTGGGCAAGTCGCCGGCCGACTCGATGCTGAAAGACGCGCTGCTGGGCATCAAGGCATCCAACACGCCCGGCAACAATTGATTCAGACGAGCTCGTCGAGCCGGTCGATCACGCCGTCGGCGTCCACACCGGTGACGGGCTCGCCGTGGTTGTAGCCGTAGCTCACCAGTACCACCGGGCAACCGGCCGCACGGGCGGCGCGTGCGTCGTTGCTGGAGTCTCCGATCATCAACGTGCGCGTGGGTGACATGCCCAGCGCCTCGCAGGTCTTGACGAGCGGCAGCGGGTCGGGTTTCTTGCGCTCGAAGGCATCACCGCCGAATACCTGCTCGAAGTAGCCGTCCAGGCCCTTTTTTCGCAGCAGCGGACGCGCGAAGTCAGTAGGTTTGTTGGTCAAACATGCGAGCTTCAAGCCACGCCGCTGCAAGGCCTTCAGACCCTCCATCACGCCCGGGTAGACGGCCGAGTGATCGCCGTTGATGCGCAGGTAATGGTGCTGGTAGCGTGCCCAGGCGTCGTCGTAGAGCGCCGCCTCGCCACCCACGTGGGCGAGCGTGCTGCGGATCAGGTGTTCGGAGCCTTTGCCGACCGTGTGTTCGATGAAGCCGCGGTCGACGGCACGCAGACCCAACTCGCCGAGCATCGCGTTCAGCGCGACCTCGAAATCGCCCAGCGTGTCGACCATCGTGCCGTCGAGGTCGACGATGGCCGCCTCGACACCCTCCGGAATGCGCATCAGCCGGCCAGCTGCATGCGCATCGCGTCGATCACGCCCTTGTAGTCGGGCTTGCCGAAGATCGCACTGCCGGCCACGAAGGTGTCGGCGCCCGCCTCGGCCACCTGGCGGATGTTGTCGACCTTGATGCCGCCGTCGACTTCAAGCCGGATGTCACGCCCGCTCTTGTCGATGATCTTGCGCGCCTGTTCGATCTTCTTGAGCGCCGCGGGGATGAAGCTCTGCCCGCCAAAGCCCGGGTTCACGCTCATGATCAGGATGAGATCGACCTTGTCGATCACCCACTCCAGCACGTCGAGCGGCTGCGCCGGGTTGAACACCAGGCCGGCCTGGCAACCTTCGGCCTTGATGAGCTGCAGCGTGCGGTCCACATGCGCGCTGGCATCGGGGTGAAAGCTCACCAGGTCGGCGCCTGCCTTGCAGAAGGCCTGTGCAAGTGAGTCGACCGGTTGCACCATCAGGTGCACGTCGATCGGCACCTTGCTCCCATCGGCCTTCACCGAATGCTTGCGCAGCGCCTCGCAGATCATCGGCCCGAAGGTCAGGTTGGGCACGTA
>NZ_JADMJX010000050.1:35429-40914 GCF_018780185.1 Rhizobacter sp. | reverse complement strand
CGATGGCTTCGTCGAAGCTGTTGGTGTGCAGGCTCTGCGTGCCGCCGAACACCGCGGCCATCGCCTCGATGGTGGTGCGCACCACGTTGTTGTACGGGTCCTGCTCGGTCAGGCTCCAACCCGAGGTCTGGCAGTGGGTGCGCAGCATCAGGCTCTTGGGCGACTTGGGCTCGAACTCCTTCATGATCTTCCACCACAGCAGCCGCGCCGCGCGCATCTTGGCCACCTCCAGGTAGAAGTTCATGCCGATGGCCCAGAAGAAGCTCAGGCGACCGGCGAACTCATCGACATCGAGCCCCTTGGCCAGCGCCGTCTTCACGTACTCGCGGCCGTCGGCCAGCGTGAAGGCGAGCTCCAGCGCCTGGTTGGCGCCGGCCTCCTGCATGTGATAGCCCGAGATGCTGATCGAGTTGAACTTCGGCATGTTCTTCGCCGTGTACTCGATGATGTCGCCCACCACCCGCATGCTCGGCTCGGGCGGGTAGATGTAGGTGTTGCGGACCATGAACTCCTTCAAGATGTCGTTCTGGATGGTTCCGCTCAACTTGTCTTGCGACACGCCCTGCTCTTCGGCCGCCACCACGTAGCCCGCCAGCACCGGCAGCACGGCGCCGTTCATCGTCATGCTCACGCTGACCTTGTCCAACGGGATGCCGTTGAACAGGATCTTCATGTCTTCTACGCTGTCGATCGCCACGCCCGCCTTGCCCACGTCGCCGGTCACGCGAGGGTGGTCGCTGTCGTAGCCCCGGTGGGTGGCCAGGTCGAAGGCCACGCTCACACCCTGGCCACCGGCGGCGAGTGCGTTGCGGTAGAACTCGTTGGAGGCTTCGGCGGTGGAGAAGCCGGCGTACTGGCGGATCGTCCACGGGCGCACCGCGTACATGGTGGCCTGCGGGCCGCGCACGAAGGGCGCGAAGCCCGGCAGCGTGTCGGCGTAGGGCAGGTCTTTGGTGTCAGCGGCGGTGTAGAGCGGCTTGACGACGATGCCTTCGGGGGTGACCCAGTTCAGCGCGTCGAGCCGGCCGCCGGGCGCGGACTTGGCGGCGGCCTTTTGCCAGGCGGCGAGCGCGTCGGAGTTGAGTTTGGCGTGGTCGGGCATGGTGGTCTTTGTGGGCGGTTCAGGGTGCGCGCGGCGGGCCATGGGTGTCAATGGCCTGGGCGCCTGGGTCACTTTGTGCGGCGTGCTGGACAGCTCACACCCTCGCACCCATAATCCAGGCATTCGTAATTCAAAATTGAATTATATCTACAAGGCACCCGGTTTCAACAAGCCCCCTGACCTTCATGCCCGCCCCAACCGTTGCTTCGCCCCCTGCAGCCCCAGCCTCGTCGCGCCTGCGCGAAAGCGCGCTTTACGAGCAGGTGGCCGAGCGCCTGCGCACGCGCATCCTGGCCCACACCCTGCCGCCGGGCAGCTGGATCGACGAGCAAGCCCTGGCCGCAGAGTTCGGCATCAGCCGCACGCCGCTGCGCGAGGCGCTGAAGGTGCTCGCCTCCGAAGGCCTGGTCACGATGAAGCTGCGCCGCGGCGCCTATGTCACCGAGGTCTCGGAGCGCGACCTGTCCGAGGTCTTCCACCTGCTCGCCCTGCTGGAGAGCGACGCCGCCGGCACCGTGGCCACCCAGGCGAGCGAGGCCGAGATGGCCGAGCTGGAGTCGCTGCACCAGGCGCTCGAGCGCACCGTCGACGACCGCGACGCGTTCTTCCGCGCCAACGAGCAGTTCCACATCCGCCTGCTGCAGATCGACAACAACCGCTGGCGCTTGCAGATGGTCAACGACCTGCGCCGCGTGATGAAGCTCAACCGCCACCACTCGCTGTTCAAGCAAGGCCGGCTGGAGGCCTCGCTGGCCGAGCACCAGCAGATCATGGCGGCGCTCAAGGCGCGTGATGCGGCTCGGGTGAGGCGGTTGATGCAGCAGCACATCGACCACGGGCGCGCGGCCGCCACACTGTCTTGAAGGGGCTTGAAGGCAAGCCGGGGTGGGCTGAGACAATCGCTCCATGACCCACACAACCCTGAGCCTGATCGCTGGCGTGGCGCGCAACGGCACGATCGGCAAGAACAACGAGTTGCTCTTCCGCCTGCCTGAAGACATGCGGCACTTCAAACGCAGCACGCTGGGTTGCCCGGTGATCATGGGCCGCAAGACCTGGCAATCGCTGCCCGAGCGCAACCGGCCGCTCCCCGGGCGCCCCAACATCGTCGTCACCCGCAACCCGGAGTGGCGGGCCGAGGGTGCGGTGGCCGTGACCTCGCTGCAAGCCGCATTGGCGCAAACCGGCAACGCGCCGAAAGCCTTCGTGATCGGCGGCGCCGAGCTGTATGCCGCGGCACTGCCGTTGGCCGACGAACTGGTGCTCACCGAGGTCGACCAAGACTTCGACGGCGACGTGCGCTTCCCCGACTGGGATCGCCACCAGTTCACCGAAGTCAGCCGCGAGGCACATCACGCCGGCGAACCCAACCACTTCGACTACGCCTTCGTCACCTACCGGCGCAAACGCTAGGCCCCAAGAAAAAGGCCCGCGACTGCGGGCCTTTTTTGCATCGCCTGAAAACCGCTCAGGTCTTACTTGCCGTATTGCTTCTTGGCGGTGGCCACGCAGTTGCTCTTGGCATCACCGGCCAGGGCGTCGCACTTCTCGGCAGCCACCTTGTACTCGGCATCGCGCTTGTCGTCAGACGCGGTGGTCAGTGCTGCGTCGATCTTCTTGCCGACCTTGGCGTTCGACAGGGCAGAAACCTGGACAGCCTTGGCTTCCTTGATGCAGACGTCCTTGTCGTTGCCCGACTTGTCGTCGCACTTTTCCTTGGCCACGGCGTAGGTCGCTTCGGCCTTGGCCTTCAGCATCTTGTTCTGGTCGGAGGCCTTGCCGGTGTAGCTGTACTCCAGCTCGGCCTTGGCGACCTTTTCCTTGCCCTTGGCTTCTTGCACGCACACGTCCTTGGCATTGCCGGACAGCGCGTCACACGCCTTCTTGTCGGCCTTGTACGTGGTGCTGATGCTGGCCTTGGCGGCCTTGTAGTCGGCCTTGCCCATGGTGGCGGCCTGGGCCAGTGGTGCGGCCAGCAAGGCAGCGACGATCAGCGAGGTCTTGAGGTTGAAGAGCTTGGTCATGTGATGGTCCTTTTCGGTTGTTGAAGAAAAACTAGCTTCCGCGGCCCTCAGGCCCGCGGCTCGCCCTGGCGATTGACGGTGACCGTGCGCCCTGGGGGCGTGGTCACCTGCATGTGGTGCTCCTGCCCGCGGAACTCATAGGTCACGTCCCAGAACTCGGGTTTGTTCTGACTGGGAACGGTCTCGCAGCGCTGCACGTCGCGGCTGACTGGCGCAGCGGCGCTACCTCGGCCCACGTTGGCGCCGACAGCAGCGCCGGCCACGGCACCGCCTGCGGTGGCGATGTCTTTGCCGCGGCCGCCGCCGACCTGGTGGCCGAGCACGCCGCCCAGCACCGCGCCGACGATCGCGCCTCCGACGTTCAAGCCGCCGCGTTGTTGCGGTGCACTCACCTGTTCACGCTCGACCCAGCACCGCTGTTCGGGCGGGCCGACCACGGCACGCACCGAGGTCACGTTGGCCTGGTAGAGGCGCTCGTTGCGGCGGCGGTGGTTGTCATAGACCGGCACGGGCTGCGGTGCATAACGGTCGTCGTCATAACGCGCGGTGTGCTCCACCTCACGCACCGACGACACACGGTCGTTCAGACCCATGGCCGAGAGCGAGGCATAACGCCCAGGTCGCAGCACCACGCAACGCCCTTCGAAGCGCACGTCGGTGCAGACTTCCCAGCGGTCGTTGAGCACCACCACCGATGAAGAACGGTCATTGAAGCCGAAGCGCTCGAAGTTGCGAACCTGCCTTTGTGTGGTGAACGAACGGCCGTTGAAGCCGTCGTGCTCATAGAAGGTCACTTGCGCGCCGGCCTGGGTGCTGGCAACCAGTGCAGCCATCAGCAGGCCATGCTTCAAGAATGATTTCATGCGGTGTCTCCGAGAGCCGCCACGTGTTCGCAGCGTTGCCGCAGTATCAGAAGCTCCGGGCACTGCGCCCAGCAGACGGCGCCGCCATCGGCTGTAGTGCATCTCCTACGTCCGTCAACGGGTTCAGGCCGCTGTAGGCGTCTTCTGACAAGCGCTCGGGGTTCCCGCAGATGGCGCGACGGCAAAATCCCGGCGACACTGGCAAGGAGTTTTTTCGCGCCCACAGTCCCGTCAGCACCCATGCCTCGATCTCGAGCACAGCCCGGCGACCTCAGCTCTTGATTCCAAGGAAGGATCGCCGTCCATGCAGCCGCTCAGGACTTACATCGTCGAAGACAGCCAGGTCATCCGAGAAAACCTGATCGCCACGCTCGAAGAGCTGGTGCCAGTCGAGGTGGTCGGCACGGCCGAAGACGAGTCGAGCGCGGTGCATTGGCTCACGCATCCCGACAATGCCCATGTCGACCTGGTCATCGTCGACATCTTCCTGAAGACCGGCTCCGGCCTGGGCGTGCTGAAGGCGGCCAACGCACTGCCGCAAAAGCACAACCTGGTGGTGCTGAGCAACTACGCGACCCCCGACATTCGCCGCAAGTGCCTGGAGCTCGGCGCCGACAAGGTGTTCGACAAGTCGAACGAGATCGACGCGCTCATCCAGTATTGCGGCCGCCTCGCGGCCGGTGACACCGGCCCGGGCACGCTCAGCTGAGCCCAGCTACTGAATCAGCCCGTTCTTCAGCGCGTAATAGGTGAGGTCGCTGTTGGACTCGAGCTTCATCTTCTCCATCACCCGGGTGCGGTAGGTGCTGACCGTCTTGACGCTCAGCGACATGCTGTCGGCCATGTGGCTGATGGTCTCGCCCTTGGCCAGTCGCAAGAACACCTGCAGCTCACGCTCGGACAATTGCTCATGAAGCGGCCTGTCACCCCCACCACTCAAACCATCGGCCAGTCGCTCGGCCACACCGGCGGTAATGTACTTGCGCCCACGTGCCACGGTACGGATCGCCTTGACGATCTCTTCGGGGTCGCAGTCTTTGTTGAGGTAGCCGCTGGCACCCTGGCGCAAGAGCGTGGTCGCGTAGTGCTCTTCGGGGAAGCCGCTCAAGATCAGCACCGGCAGGTCGGGCGCGCGCGCCTTGATGCCGGCCAGCGCATCGACGCCGCTCTGGTCGGGCATGGAGATGTCGAGCAAGATCACGTCGACCTCGCCGCCCCGTACGATGTCGAGCGCCTCGCGCCCATTGGAAGCTTCGGCGACCACCGAAAAATCAGGCTGGTCTGCAAAGAACTGGCGCAGCCCGGCCCGGATCATGGCGTGGTCGTCGACGATGGCGATTCGAATCATGGTGTGCCTCTGCGCTGCTGCTGGTGGTGCTACTCGCCGCATGATCCCACGATATTGCACAAAGAAAGGCCATAAGCGTGCGCAACGTCCTCAAGCGAAACCCCATCTCCTTCCCACTCGCTTGCCTGGCGGTTGCGGCCATGGTGGG
>NZ_JADMJX010000050.1:0-35329 GCF_018780185.1 Rhizobacter sp. | reverse complement strand
CTCGTGCTGAGCGACATCGGCAAAGAGAAGATGGAAGCCGTGCGCCAGCTCACCGCCGAGCTGATCGTGCGCGAAACCGCCAACGTGGCCGCCGGCCGCCGAGACATCCACGAAACCCTGTGGCTCAGCCGCATCGGCGTCACGGTGCTGAGCGGCCTGAGCCTGCTGGCCCTGTTCCTGTACCTGCGCCAGACCTCGGCATTGGAGCGCCAGCGCGAAGAGCAGCGCCGCCTGGTGCAGATCGAGCGTGACCGCCTGGAGCGGGAGGTGGCGCAACGCACCACCCAGCTCACCGAGCTGGCCGACCACCTGCAGACGACCCGTGAAGACGAGCGCCACCGCCTCGCGCGCAACCTGCACGACGAGCTGGGCGCCCTGCTCACCTCGGCCAAGCTCGACGCCGCGCGCATCCGCTCGCGCCTGGCAGGCACCGCACCCGAAGCACTCGAGCGTCTGGCCCACCTGGTCGACACGCTCAACAGCAGCATTGCGCTGGGCCGCCGCATCATCGAAGACCTGCGCCCATCGACCTTGAGCAACCTCGGCCTGGTGTCCACGCTCGAGATCCTGGCGCGAGACTTTTCCAACAATTCGGGCATCCCGGTGCACTGCGACCTGCAGGCCGTGCAATTGCCAACCGACGCCGAGCTGGTGGTCTACCGGTTGGTGCAGGAGTCGATCACCAACATCACCAAGTACGCCCGCGCCAAGAACGTGTGGATCAGCCTGAAGCCCCACAACGGGCGGGTGGAGATCGTGGTGCGCGACGACGGCGTGGGTTTCGACACCACGGTGCAGCCGCGTTCGGCCTACGGCCTGGTGGGCATGCGTTTCCGTGTAGAGGCCGAAGGCGGCACGCTGAACATCACCTCGGCGCCGGGCCAAGGCACGCAGATCCTCGTCACCCTGCCCGAGTTGGTGCAGGCGCCGGCCTAGACGCCCCTCTTTGGCGCCTTGTCAGCGGCCTCCTACGCAGGCCCGCTCAGTCGTCCGTCAACACGCAGGCGATGTGGCCTATCGCCAGCACAGGCACGGGGCTCGACACTGGGTTCACCAAATCGCAACCCAACCAGGAGCCCACACATGCTGCACTACGCCGTTGTTTTCTTCGTCATCGCCTTGATTGCCGCCTTGTTCGGCTTCGGTGGCATCGCCGCCGGTGCCGTTGGCATCGCCAAGATCCTCTTCATCGTGTTTGCCGTGCTGGCGATCGCGAGCTTCCTCTTTGGCGTGATCCGCAAGGGCTGACGCCACCCCACCCGCTCCATCCAACCACCTCACCCTGAAGGAACCCACCATGTTCGCCAAGAAGACACTCGACCAACCCAGCAACATCGCCGACCAGGCCGCACAAACGGCCGACGACGCGATCAAGTCGACCCAGCAGGTCGCCAACCATGCGCTCGACAGCCTGGCCAACGGCGTCCAGGGCGCTCGCCAGCAAGTCTCGCCGCTGCTCAACCGCGCCACCGAGCAAGCCAGTGCCTTGGCACACCGCGGCATCGATGCCGTGCGTGAAGGCTCGCATCAGCTGCGCGAAAAGGCGCTGCACGCCACCGACACCACCGCCGGCTACATCAAGAACGACCCGATCAAGGCCGTGCTGATCGCCGCCGCCACCGGCGCCGCGCTGATGGCCCTGGTGAGCCTGATCAGCCGTTCGCGCAGCCACAACTGACCCTTCCCGAAGCGAACCGTCATGCACCCCCTGCTGCGCCTCGTCACCAACCAGCCACAACTGCTCGCCGAGCACGCCGAGGCCTACGCCGACTTGTTCGGTGAAGAACTCGACGCCGCCTCGACGATGTGGAAGCGGCAAGCCCTGTTCGGCGCCGTGGCGCTGTGCGGGCTGGGGGTTGGGGCGGTGCTTGCGGGGGTGGCACTGATGTTGTGGGCGGTGATCCCCGCCGCCGACATCCAGGCACCGTGGGCGTTGATCGTCGCCCCGCTGTTGCCTTTGCTCGCTGCCATCGCCTGCGCGATGGCAGCTCGCACCCAGACGGCCGCAGGCGCCTTTGGCGCCATGCGCCAACAGGTCAAGGCCGATGTAGCGATGCTGCGCGAAGTGAGTGCATCGTGAACCCCGGCCTGCGTTTGCCGGCAGCCCAGCGGCTGGCCGCGTCGCGCGAGCGCATGCGCGTGTCGATGACCCGCCAACCCGCCGCCGCCGCCGACGGCACCGGCCCGGTGCTCGATGCCTTGAAAGACTGGTGGGCCGCCCACCCCTTGCACGTGGCCGGCGTGGTGGCGGCCGATGCCGCCAAGACCCTGATTGGCCCGGTTGCCCAACGCCACCCGATTGCCCTCGTGGCCGGTGCGCTGCTGTTGGGCGGTGCGCTGGTCTGGGCCAAACCCTGGCGCGGCATTCTCAAGCCGGCCTTGCTGGCGGGCTTGTTGCCGCAGTTGCTCTCCAAGGCCATGGCCGTGGTGCCGATCGAATCGTGGCTGGCGGTGCTGTCATCGTTGACACGTCAGGCGGCACCGGCTGCCGCCCCCGAGCCCAACCCCAAGCCCGACACGCCCCAAGCCCCTCAAGCGCCCTTGCACTGAGTTGCGAAGGCGTAGCCGATCTGCTCACGCTTGGCGTGGTACATCGCAGAGTCGGCCTTGTCGAGCAGGCTTTGTGCCGTCACACCATCGTCGGGGCACAAGGCTATGCCGATGCTCGGGCGCACGATCAGCCGCAGCTCGCCAAGGCGCACCGGCGCCGACACCACATCGAACAAATGCGCCGCCAGTCGCTTGAGCTGCTGTTGGCTGGCCAGCCCCATGACCAGGCAGGCAAACTCATCACCCCCCAGGCGGCTCACCATGTCTTCGGCGCGGATGGCGCGCCGCAGCCGCTGCGCCACGATGCCGAGCACCTGGTCGCCAACGCCATGGCCGTGTGAATCGTTGATGGCCTTGAATCCATCGAGGTCGAGGTACAGCACCGCAAAGGCCTGGCGCAGAGGCGGTGTCTTGGCGAGCGCGTCGTCCAGCCGCTCGTGAAAGTAGCTGCGGTTGGGCAGCGAGGTCAGCGCGTCGTGCAAGGCCTTGTGGCGCGCCTGCTCTTCACCCGCGCGGGTGCCAGCGAGTTCGGAGCGCGTCTGCGCGAGGGCCGTCTGCGCATCGAACACCTGCAGCTCCAGCACCTGGCGTCGCAGCAGCTCGGCTCGCAGCGTCGAATGCAATTGGCCCAACGCGGTCACACACTCGAGCACGCCGGCACGCACCCGCTCAGGCCCTGCGGGCAGCTCCAGCGTGTGGCTGCCTGCCGGCTGCTCACCCACGGTGTCTTTCAGCCTGTTTTCGATGGCGACGATCAGGTCGACCCAGTCTTCGATCGGCACGGTCTCGGGCAAAGCTGGCGGGCCACCCACCGGCGCAAAATTGCCCGATGGGGCATCCGCCGACGCATGCCGCCGGCTGGCCTCACCGTTGGGCGAGAGGCTGCGAGGCTCATCCGGCGGACTCATCCTTCGACTGTACGCCGCTGCGGCACCCGCGTCCGTACGCCAGCGCACACTCCATGGGCTTGGGTTTGTCTCGCGGTGTTGCCGTTTCACAGCCAGTACTCCCACACCCGGCCGAACAATTCCTTGATGCGCAGGTCGAGCGTGCGGCGCTTCCACTGCTTGAGCAGAACCTCGTCGGAGCCGGCCAGGTCTTTGTCGAACATGGCCTGCATCTGGTTGCCGAACTCCGAGCCCAGTACCACGGCATTCAACTCGTGGTTGTGCAGGAAGCTGCGCCAGTCGAGATTGGTCGAGCCGACCGTGGCCCACACGCCATCGATCAGCGCGCTCTTGGCGTGCAGGATCACGCCGCGCCGCTCGAAGATGCGCACGCCCGAGCGCAGCAGGCGGTCGTAGTAGGCCCGCCCGGCGTGGAACACCAGCCACGAGTCGGTCTGGCTGGGCAGGATCAGCTTCACGTCGACACCCCGGCCGGCCGCGGCCTCCAGCGCGGCGAGCAGCTGCGGGTCGGGGGCAAAGTAGGCGTTGGTGATGAGCACGCTGGTCTCGGCGCTGCCGATGGCCGAGAGCAGCGTCACGTAAATCAGGCTGTGCGCATCGTCGGGTGAGCTGCCGATGGCGCGCACCACCTGCCGGCCCGCGACTTGCGGCGGCGGGAAGTAGTTGCGCTCCGGCAGCGGCCCGCCCTTTTGCAGGGCCCACGTGGAGAGAAAGAGTTTTTGCAGCTCGGCCACCACCGGGCCTTGCAGGCGCAGGTCGGTGTCGCGCCAGGCCAGCTCGCCGGCTGGTCGCGCGCGCCGGCTCGCCCTTGACGAGCCACCCGAGTACACGTTGCTGATGTTGATGCCGCCCAGAAAGGCGATGTGGCCGTCGACGATCAGGAGCTTGCGGTGGTCGCGCTGGTTGAGCTCCCAGCCCTTGCGTGCATCGACCGGGTTGATGGGGTTGAACTCCAGGATCTTGATGCCGGCGTTGGCCATGCGCTGGAAGAAGTCGGCCGGCGTGCCCAGCGTGCCCACGCTGTCGTGGATCAGGTTGACCTGCACACCCTGGCGCTGCTTGGCGATCAGGGCCTGTGCAAAGGCGTGGCCCACATCGTCGGCCTCCATGATGTAGGTCTCCATGTTGATGTGGTCGCGCGCACCCTCGATGGCGGCAAACATCGCCTTGTAGGTGGCCGGGCCGTCTTGCAGCAGCGTCACCTGGTTGCCGGTGGTCAGCGGGCTGCCGACGATGGCTTCTTCAACCTTCAGGTGGCGCTCGAAGATGGCGGTCTCGGGGCCGTCGTCCGCGAGCCGCTCCAGCACGGCCTGGCTCTGCGCCACCGACAGCGTGCCGCGCGCGCCTTCGAGCTGCACGGGCGGTGCATCGGGCCTCGCCTGGGGCTGCGGTGCAACGGTGGGCAGGCTGCTGCATGCGCCCAGGGCGAGCAAGAGCAGCAGTGCCCCCAGCCGGCACCTCATCGCGTGCTCACCCGCCAGACCACGTTGCCCACGTCGTCGGCCACCAGCAAGGCGCCTTGTTTGTCGAGCGCCACGCCGACGGGGCGGCCATGGGCCTGCCCGTCGGGGTTGAGGAAGCCGGTCAACACGTCGAGCGGTGCGCCACTCGGCCGGCTGTTCTCGAAGGGCACGAAGATCACCTTGTAGCCACTGTGCGGGCGGCGGTTCCAGGAGCCGTGCTGGCCGACGAACATGCCGTAGCCAAACACCGCCGGCAGCGAGGTGCCGGCCGACGAGGCCAGGCCCAGCGGCGCGGTGTGGGGCCCGAGCGCGTAGTCGGGCACGATGGCGCGGGCCACCAGCTCGGGGCGTGGCGGCTTCACACGCTCGTCCACATGCGTGCCGTAGTAGCTGTAGGGCCAGCCGTAGAAGCCGCCGTTCTGTACCGAGGTGAGGTAGTCGGGCACCAGGTCGCTGCCCAGCTCGTCGCGCTCGTTCACGACCGTCCACAGTGCCTGGCTGCGCGGCTCCCAGGCCAGGCCATTGGGGTTGCGCAGGCCGCTGGCAAAGATGCGGTGGGCGCCGGTGGCAATCTCGACCTCCCAGATCGCCGCGCGGCCTTCTTCGGCCTCCATGCCACGCTCGCCGACGTTGCTGTTGGAGCCCACCGTCACGTAGAGCTTGCTGCCGTCGGGGCTGGCGATGAGGTTCTTGGTCCAGTGGTGGTTGATGGGCCCGGCCGGCAGCGCCAGCAGTTGCAGGCCCGGCTGGGTGATGCGCGTGTCACCCGCCGCGTAAGGAAAGCGCACCAAGGCGTTGGAGTTGGCCACGTACAGGCTGTCGCCCACCAGGGCCATGCCAAAGGGCGAGTGCAAGCCTTCGAGCAGCACCGAGCGCATGTCGGCTACGCCGTCGCCGTCGGTGTCGCGCAGCAAGGTGATGCGATCGGCGCTGGGCGTCACGGCGCCTGCGCGTTTCATCACCCAGTTGGCCACCCAGGCCTTGATGCCTTTGCCGTCTTCGGGCCGCTCGGGCGCGTTGGTCTCGGCGACCAGCACGTCGCCGTTGGGCAACACGTGCAGCCAGCGCGGGTGGTCGAGCGCGTCGGCAAACGCCGTCACGCGGGTGCCCGGCGCAGGCAGCGGTGTGGCGCCACGCGGCCAGCCGATCGCCGGTGCGATGTTGACGGTGGGGAGCAATGACTTCGCTGGCGGCGGCAGCCCGGGCCGAGGCCCGGTGCCGTCGGCCACCGACAGGGTGGCCACGTCACCACAGGCGTTCAGAGAGACCGCCAATGCCAGCGTGGCCCACCACTGCATCAGATGCGTCCCATCAAGAGGAGCACCAGCACGATCACGACGACCAGGCCGAGCCCGCCCGTCGGCCCGTAGCCCCACTTCTGGCTGTGCGGCCAGGCAGGAAAAGCGCCGATCAACATCAAGACCAAGACGATCAACAAAATGGTTCCCAAGCTCATGGCTTCTCCCGGTGGTTGTGGTGTGGTGTGGTGAATGAAATCAATTGGTCGGCGCCGAGGCGGCCGGCGGCATCACGATGACGGTGGTGCCTTCGCCGGGCTTGCCGGTGTCACCTTTGCTGCCGTCGTAGCCAGGGCTGCCGGTGCTGCCGGTGCTGCCGGTGCTGCCCGTGCTGCCGGTGTTACCCGTGTTGCCCGTGTTGCCGGTCGCTCCGGTGGGGCCTGCAGGCCCGGGGGTGCCGGCGGCGGGCGGCACGTAGATCACCTCGGGCCGGTTGTCGCAGGCGGCGAGGCCCAGGGTGGCGAGCAATGCCAATGTCAAGATCGAGTGCTTCATGAAAACTCCTTTTATTACGAACAGATAGAAACCTAGGCTATGCCCGTCGTGTCGGCAACTCTGTGCGCTACCACACACAGGGGCATGGCCACTCACCCGCTGGCAATGAGCCGGTCGGCCCATGCCGCGTACAGCACCGCGCTGCGGTGGGTGTCGAGCAGATCGACCGGCCGCTGTTCATCGAGCCATGAGTTGCGCTGCGCGAACCAGACGGCAATCGTCCAACCGTCGAACACCTGGGCCAGCTCGGTCTGCACCTGCCGCACGAGGGGCTTGACCGACAGGTCGCTCAGCTCGAACTGGAACATCGGCACCCAGAAGCTGCCGTGCCAGTCGAAACCGAACACCGCCCCCGAGGCGATCAAGCGTGCGAGCGTGGACACATCGCCGCGTTGCATGTCTTCCAGCAAGCGGGCCAGGTCGTCGCCGCGCGCGATGCCGCCGGTGGCGCGGTAGCCAACGCGCATGGCGACAAAATCGCGGTCGCTGGGCACACGGCGAATGCCTTCGTCGGACTCGGGTGTGACCGAGTCGCGGCGCAAGCCGTCCGGCTCGGCAGTAGATGGCTCAAGGCTCATGACCACGCTCCTCGGGGGAGCCGGCAGCTTGCGCGGTAAGGCCGGGCTGCGTCGGTGCGGCGAGGCACCGCGCCTGTCAGTGCATCACGTCGGCATAGGCCCGTTGGTCGGCCGCATAACAACCGCAGGCCGCCGACTCCAGGCCCGCACGGTCGAGCACGACCATGTCGCCGCGGTGGTACGCGATCAAGCCGTCCCGCTGCAAGGCACCCGCCGCCGCGGTGATGCCCACGCGGCGCACCCCCAGCATGTAGGCCAGGAACTCGTGCGTGAGGTGAAAGCTGTCGGAGTGCGCGCGGTCCTGGCTCATCAACAGCCAGCGCGCCAGGCGCGGCCCGATCTGGTGAAAGCGCAGGCACGCGGCCGAAGCAGCCTGCTGTGCCATCAGCACGTAGAGATAGCGGTCGAGGTTGAGTTGCAGCGCGGGGCTGTGTGCGAGCTCGTTCTGAAAGGCCGGCGCCGCAATGCGCCAGGCCGAGCCCGGCCCTTGCACCAGCGCATGCACCGGCACGGTGGGCACACCCAGCGCCAGCTGCGCACCCAACATGCCCTCGCGGCCCACCATGCCAACCTCGACACCCGGGCTGCCATCGACCCGCACCACCAGCGAGATGAAGCCTTGCAAGGGGAAGTAGACGTGGCTCGTGGCTTGGCCGGGCTCGCACAGCACGTCGGCCAGCACCAGCTCGACGGGCTCGCACACGGCCAGCAGGCGCGCACGGTCTCTGCGGGGAAGCAGTTCGATCAGGTGGTTTTCGACGGTGACCAAGGAGGCGCTCCGGTGGGTGGCTGCCGCCGCGGTGAAGCGGTGACAAGCTGAAGAGCACGCGGCCGTCGGTTGCCGAGGGGTTCAGAGGGGGCGAGTATGGGCTCATTGCGGCCTCCAGGCTGTCTGCCAGCGCACTCAATGAAAAAATGGATCAGGCCGCAGCCGCCATCGGCATAGGCATCGGCAACAGGCGTTCGTACTCGCGCTTGGCGCCTGCATAACACTCGCAGGTGCGTTGCTCCAGGCGCTTGCGGTCGAGCACCGCGATGTGCCCGCGCCGGTAGCGGATCACGCCCGCCAGCTGCAGCTTGTGCGCCGCCGCGGTGATGCCTTCGCGGCGCACGCCCAGCAGGTTGGCGGCAAGCTCCTGCGTCATCACGAGTTCGTCCGAAGACGATCGGTCCAGGCCCAGCAGCAAGCGCCTGGCCAACTGCTGGTCGATCGAGTGGTAGCGGTTGCACACCGCCGTTTGCGACACCTGGGCGATCAGTGATTGGGCGTAGCGCAGCAGCACGTTGAGCACTGGCCCGCCCCGGTTGGCCTCGCTTGTCGCCACCTGGGCATGCATGCGATAGGCCTGGCCGGCGCTTTGCACCACGGCCCGGCTCGGGGTGGCGTTGCCGCCCATGAAGACGGAGATGCCGACCACGCCGTCGTTGCCGATGACGGCGATTTCGGCCGAGCCGCCTTCGCGGGTCATGTAGAGCAGCGAGACCACGGCCGTCACCGGGAAGTACACAAAAGTCGGTGTGCTGCCCGATTCGCTCAGCACCTGGCCCGGCGTCAGCTTCACCAGCTCCAGCAGCGGTGCCCAGCGCGCCCATTCGACAAGGGGCAGCGCGCGCAGCAGGTGATTCTGGCGCGGGTCGCAGGTGGAAATGGGGTTTGTGTTCACGGAGTGCTCGCTGCTAAGTTCGAGCCCCGATCGTGCGGTGTCTGCCTCGCTTCAGCTATCGGCGAGGGCCGGCTTCGGCTGTCGGCCCGCTCCTACGTGCCGCCTGTGTGTCACGCGTGTGTGTCGCGCGTGTGTGCCAGGTCAGTCCGGCAGCCCCGCCGGCAGCAACCGGTCGTATTCTTTCTTGACCACCGCGTAGCACTCGCAGGTGCGTTTTTCCAGGCCGGGGCGGTCGAGCACGGTGATGCGCCCACGGGCATAACGGATCAGCCCCGCGGTTTGCAGCTTGAGCGCACTCTCGGTCACGCCTTCGCGGCGCACGCCCAGCATGTTGGCGATCAGTTCCTGCGTCATCACCAGTTCGTTGCCTTGCAGCCGGTCCAGGCTCAGCAGCAGCCAGCGGCACAGCTGCTGGTCGAGCGAGTGGTGACGGTTGCACACCGCCGTCTGCGCCATCTGGGTGATCAGCGCCTGGGTGTAGCGCAGCAGCAGGTGCATCACCGGGCCGCTGTGGCCGAACTCGTCCTTGATCATCTTCGAGGGCAGGCGAAAACCATGGCCGGCGCTTTGCACCACCGCCCGGCTGGGGGTCGACTCGCCGCCCATGAAGAGCGAGATGCCGACGACGCCCTCATGCCCCACCACGGCGATCTCGGCCGCGGCACCGTTTTCCATCACATACAGCAGCGACACGATGGCCGTGGCCGGGAAGTACACATGGCTGAGCGTGCTGCCGGGTTCGTACAGCACCTGGCCGAGCGGCATGTCGACCAGCTCAAGCTGCGGCAGCCAGCGCTGCCACTCAACGAGCGGCAGCGCGGCAAGCAACTGGTTCTGCTTGGGGTCGATGGGTGGGGGTGAGTTGGCCATGGCGCGCTCCGATGCGGGGTTTGAAACTACCGTGGGGCTGGCATGGCAGGGAAGCCCCGAGTGTAGGCACCGCGTGACGCTCGGTGTGTTCGATAGCGAACATTAGTGCGGCTTGCCTGTATCCGCCAGCGGGCCGGCGTGGCAATGCAACCCGTCACAGCAGCGTGCCGGGTTGCGTTGGGTCAACCGAGCTGCCCGGGGCAGGCGCGCCTGCATGGCGTGCCGGCGCATCGCAGCCGGGTGGCTGCGGTCACCAGCCCAGGCCGGTTCACACCAGCGCGAGCGTCTTCTTGATCGTGACTTCCACGCCGATGCCGCGGTAGCCGATGTAGTCGCAAGCCTGGTTGAACATCGGCTCGCCGCTCACCCGAAACTGCTGCTCCGACCCATCGGCGTTGACACGGCTGAACGCGAAGTCGAGAAACGGTCTGCGGGCTGCGATGGTGGCTTGCAAGGCGAGCCGCTCGGCCTCCACCCAGCCCGTCACCTCCTGCGGGCTGGTGCGGCCCAGGAAGTCGGTGAAGCGCACGCCCAGCATCTCTGGCACCGGCCCGGCCACCTTGGTGAAGTCGCCGGTTTCGTTTTGCTCCCAATACCAGTCGCAGGCCAGCTCGGTGAGCGCGCGGTAGCGGGCCTCGCTTGCGCGCAACTCGGCGGTGCGCTCGTCCACAGCGCGCTCCAGCCGCATGTTGTAGTCGCCCAGCAGCTTGTAGAGCAGGCGCACTTCGAGCATGTTGTGGATGCGGGTTTTGACCTCGACCAGGTCAAAGGGCTTGCTGATGAAGTCTTTGGCGCCGGCCTGCAAGGCACGCAGCTTGTGGCCCGGCTGGGCCGTGAGCACGATGACCGGCAGGTAGCTGTCGGTCATGTCGGCGGTGAGGCCTTCCATCACCCCAAAGCCGTCCAGGCCCGGCATGTGCAGGTCGAGCAGGATCAGGTCGTAGGCGTCTTCCTGGTGCAGCGCGCGCACCTCGCGCGGGTCCATCGTCGAGCTCACCCGGGTGTAGCCGGCCTCATGCAACAGGCGCTGCAGCAGCTGAACGTTGGCCGCCTGGTCGTCGACAATCAGGATGCGGGCTTCGAGAATGTCTTGTGTACGAATCATGATGTTGCTTCCAGGTTGGATTCGCGGGTCGGTTCCGCTTTGGTGGATGCCAGTGCGGCGTCCAGCGTGTCCATGAAATCACCGACCTTGATGGGTTTGGTGAGGTAACGAAAGAAGCCCGCGGCCAGGCCTTTTTCAATGTCGCGCGGCATGGCGTTGGCGCTCAGCGCGATCACGGGGATATGGGCCGTGGTCGGGTCGTCGCGCAAGATCTTCAGCACCTTGAAGCCGCTGATACCAGGCAGGTTGATGTCCATCAAGATCACCTCAGGCAGCGAGGCGCGCGCCACCTCGATGCCGCGCAGGCCCTCGCGCGCGGTCAGCAAACGGATGTCGGGGCGGCGCGCCAGCAGCTTCTCCACCAGCATCAGGTTGGCCGGGTTGTCTTCGACGCACAGCAGGGTGTGCACCGGCGCCCCGGCGACGACCCGCACGGGAGCGTAAACCGCAGGGTCGACGGGTTCGATGGCAGGTGGTGCATGTGCTGCGTTCAACTCGATCCAGAACACGCTGCCCACACCCACCGTGCTCTGCGCACCGATCTCGCCACCCATCAGCTCGACCAGTCGCTTGCTCACCACCAGGCCAATGCCGGTGCCCTCTTCGGCACCCGCTTCCTGCCCCAGGCGGTTGAAGGGCTGGAACAGCTGCGCGAGCTTGTCGCTCGACAACCCTTCACCGGTGTCTCGAATGCTGATGCGCAAGCGCTGCGCCAAGACTGCGCGGCAGCTCACTTCTACGCTGCCGCCCACGCGGTTGTACTTGATGGCGTTCGACAGCAGGTTGATGACCACCTGCTTGACCCGCGTTCGGTCGGCGTTGACAAAGCCAGCGCCCTCGAACGGCACGAAGCCCACGCGGATGCCACCTTTGGCGGCTTGCGGCTCGATCATGGCCTGGCAATCGCTCAGCACCTCGGCCAGCGACATGGGCTCCAGCGACAACGACAACTTGCCCGACTCGATTAAGGCGAGGTCGAGAATTTCATTGATCAGCTCCAGCAGGTACCAGCCGGCCTGCAGTATCTGGCCGATGCTCTCTTGCTGGGGCGGCGTGGGCAAGGGCGTGCCCGACTCCATCAACTGGGCGAAGCCCAGAATGGCATTCAGCGGCGAGCGCAACTCGTGGCTCATGCTCGACAGGAAATCAGACTTCGCGAGGTTGGCCTTTTCGGCCGCGAACTTCGCGCTCTCCAGCTCGGCGTTGGTTTCCTGCAGCGACTGATCGAGCAGCTTGCGCTCGGTGATGTCGCGCGCCGCGGCAAACACCCCTTGCAAGGTGCGGTCTCGGTCGTAGAACGTGGTCGCGTTGTACGACACCACGGTCTTCTTGTCGTCTCGCGCGCGCGCGGTGAGTTCGTAGTTGGTGACCTTCTTGTCGCGCAGCACCAGCTTGATGCCCGCTTCGGCCCGCTCGGGGTCGGTGAAGCAGTTCTTGAACGGCGCGCCGATCAGTTCGTCGCGTGTGCAGCCGGTGAGCCCTTCCATCTGCTTGTTGACGTCGGTGATGATGCCGTTCGGGTCGGTGGTGATCAGCGCATCGACGTTCGATTCGATCAGCGAGCGTGTGTAGAACTGCTGGTCACGCAGGCGCTGGTCGAGCTTCTTCTGCTCCGCCTCGACCTGCTTGCGCGCAGTGTTGTCGGTGCCGATCAGCAAGTAGCCGATGATGGCGTCTTGTGCGTCGCGCAAGGCAGTGACCGACACCACCGCCGGGAAGCGGCTGCCGTCCTTGCGGATGTAGGTGAGTTCGTAGATGTCTTCAATGCCACGCGAGGCCTTGAACACCAGCGCCTGGAAGCCCGGCGTGATGGGGGTGGAGAGTTCTGCGCTCAAAGCCTTGGCGCGGGCGATCACTTCCTGCGGGTCGGAGATGTCGGCCGGTGTGATCTTGTTCATCACGTCAGTGGCCGCATAACCCAGCATGCGTTCGGCACCCACGTTGAAAATCTGGATCACGCCCTTCGCGTCAGTGGCGATGCTGGAGAAGTTGGCGCTGTTGAAGATCGCGTTCTGCAGGGCTCCCGCCTCCAGCAGCGCCGCTTCGGCTTGCTTGCGCGCGGTGATGTCGCGCAAGATGCCGGTGGCGTAACGCTGCCCCCCCAGCGACATTTCGCTCACGGCCATTTCAATCGGGAACAGGCTGCCATCCTTGCGCCGGCCCTGCACCTCGCGGCCCAGCCCGCTGGCGCGGGCCTCGTCGCTCGCCCCGTAGTCTCGGAAGTCGAGCGAAAGCTTGTCGGTGCGCCCGTCCTGGTTCAGCTCCGGGATGAGGCTACCCAAGCTCTGCCCGATCAGCTCGGCGGCGCTGAACCCGAACATTCGTTCGGCGGCCGGGTTCACCGTCTCGACGATGCCCTCGCGGGCGCGCACGGTGATGATGCCGTCGACCACGGTGTTGAGCACGGTCTGGATCAGCGCAGAGCTGTCGCGCAAGGCCTGCTGCGCCGCGTACTCGCCGGTCACGTCGCGAAACACCAGCACTGCACCGATGACCTGCCCGTTGCGGTCGCGAATGGGAGCGCAGCTGTCGGCGATGTCGCACTCGCTGCCATCGCGCGCTACCAGAACCGTGTGGTTGGCCATGCCCTGGATCGTGCCCTTGGCCAGGGTTTCGATCACCGGGATGGCCGCGGGCAGGCGGGTCTCCTTACTGACAATCCGGAATATCTCGCTCACGTCACGGCCAGCGGCCTGCGCCTGCGACCAGCCCGTGAGCTGCTCGGCCAGCGGGTTGAGCAGCGTCACGCGTGCCTGGGCATCGGTGGCGATCACCCCGTCGCCAATGGAGTTGAGCGTCACGGCGAGCTTTTCTTCGCTCAGCTGCAAGGTGAAGTTGGCCTGCAGCAGCTGCTGGTGCGTCTCTTCCTGCACCGCGAGCAAACGCTGCTTCTCGGCCTCGACACGCATGCGCGCGGTGTTGTCGGTGCCGATCAGCAGGTAGCCAATGATGGCGTCTTGCGCGTCACGCAAGGCAGTGACCGACACCACCGCGGGGAAGCGGCTGCCGTCCTTGCGGATGTAGGTGAGTTCGTAGATGTCTTCAATGCCACGCGAGGCCTTGAACACCAGCGCCTGGAAGCCGGGGGTGATGACGGTGCCGAGTTCGGCGCTCAAGGCCGTGGCCCGCGCAACCAGCTCTTGCGGGTCGGAAATGTCGGCCGGCGTGATCTTGTTCAGCACGTCGGCCGCCTGGTAACCCAGCATGCGCTCGGCGCCCACGTTGAAGATCTGGATCACACCCTTCTCGTCGGTCGCGATGCTGGAGAAATTGGCGCTGTTGAGAATGGCGTCTTGCAAGGCGCCTGTCTTGAGCAGAGCCCGCTGGCGGCGCAGCTCGGTGGCGCCGGGTTCGGCGTTCACTTCCAGGTGTTTTGTGGCGTCAGGCATCCCGTGTCTCGTGCAAGTCGAACAAGAATCCGGGGAAAGACGCGCAGATCAAGGCGGCGGCGGGGCGCAGGGGCCTGCGCACGGGCAACTTCCCATCATCGCCGGACATCAGGCCGGCGTCTGTGCGGTGGGATACATAAGCCGGCCAATGCCCTTGCGGTGTGTACGGTGTCGCACAGTGGCCGCTAGCCGCTTCGGCTAGTGTGAGGCGAGAGTCCCAACGAAAGGAACCCCATGCGCTACCTCGTGACCCTTCTATGCGCCCTGTGCTGCTGGGCCAGCCCGGCCACGGCCCAGGTGAGCATCGGCATCGGCCTGCCCAACGTGAGCATCGGCATCAACCTGCCGGTCTACCCGCAGTTGGTGCGGGTGCCCAACTACCCCGTGTACTACGCGCCGCAGCTGCAGCAGAACTACTTCTTCTACGACGGCATGTACTGGGTCTACCAAGACGACAACTGGTACGCGAGCTCCTGGTACAACGGCCCGTGGGGCCTGGTGGGGCCGGATCAGGTGCCGGTGTATGTGCTGCGCATTCCGGTGCGCTACTACCAGAAGCCGCCGCAATACTTCCGCGGCTGGCAACGGGACGCGCCGCCACGCTGGGGCGACCACTGGGGCCGCGATTGGGAACAGCGCCGCGGTGGCTGGGACAAATGGGACCGCCGCTCGGCGCCCCGCCCGGCGCCCCTGCCGACCTACCAGCGCAAGTACAAGCACGATGCCTACCCGGCACCGCAGCGCCAGCCCGACATCCGCGGGCAGAACTACCGCTACCAGCCGCGCGAAGCGGTGGTGAAGGAGCACTACCAGAAGGAACGCGAGCAGTCGCCGCGTGGGCGCGACAACAACGACCGGGGCAACAACGGCAAAGGCAAGGACAAGGGCCGCGATCGTGATGACGACCGCGGTGGAAACAACGGCAACAACGGCCGTGGCCCCGATCGTCAACGCTGATTGGCGCGTGCGACGGTCTGCACCTCAGGCCCCTTGTCGCCTGGCGCGTTGAGCTGCGCCAGGCAGCTCGCGCGCGGCAGGCGGCCCATCAAGGCCTGGCACCGCCAGGTGGCCTCTTCATGCGCGGCCACCGACTGGCGGCGGCGCTCGCCTTGCTTCTCGACCTCGCGCGCGGCGAAGTAGAAGCCCACCAGCAGGCCCACGGCCGCCACCGTCACCACCGCCCAGGGCCACAGCAGCGGCTTGAGCGGCGGCAAACGCGAGGCCGCAAAGCTCAGCACGATGTTCGCGGGCTGCTCGGCGCCCGTGGCGTTCATCTGCGTTGGCATGTCATCTCCTGGGGTTGAGCGCGAAGCCAGTTTCGGCCCCGACGCGCTGCGCAATCTACGCAGGTGACCCCGCGCGGTTTGTGCGCCAGCACACACAGCCACCCACCTGCGGGGGGCCGCGTGCGCCAACGCACAGACCGGTGCATGAGCAGCCCCTACAACCAGCCCCTCACTGCATGTGCACCCCAGGCGGCCAGCCCGCCAGAAAGAATTCCATGAACTCGATTCGCTGCCTTTTCCGACTGCCGTTCGGCTGGCAACCCCTGGTGCTTCTCTCTCTGCTGGCGGGTTGCAGCGGTGGCGTCGACCCAGTGCTCGGCACACCCGGCGCCGGCCTCGCACCCACGATCACCGCGACCTCGCCGGCCAACACCACCCCCGCCGTGACCGGCGTGGCCACCAACAGCAGCGTGTTCGTCACCTTCGGTCAGCCCATGAATGCGGCGACGATCAACACGTCGAGCATCACGCTGGCCTGCCCCGCCGGCACGCCGGTGGCCGCCAGCGTCAGCTACGACGCCGCGACCCAGGTCGCCACGCTCACGCCCACCACGGCGCTCAGCCCCAACACGGTGTGTGTGGCCAGCGTCACCTCGGCCGCCCAGACCACCGCGGGTTTTGGCATGCCAAGCCCCTACACCTGGAGCTTCACCACCACCGGCCTGGCCGATGCGACACGCCCGACCGTGTCGGTCACCACGCCAGCCGATGCCGCACCAGCTGCACCCAACAACACCCGGGTGAGCGCGACCTTCAGTGAGGCGATGAACCCCACCACCATCAATGGCAGCAGCTTCACGCTGACCAACACCACGCTCGGCACCGCCGTCACGGGCACCGTGAGCTACTCGGTGGCATCGCGCACCGCCACCTTCACGCCGACCACGCCGGCACTGCTGCCTGGCAACAACCTCTTCACCGCCACCGTCACCACCGTTGCCACCGACCTCGCCGGCAATGCGCTGGCCGGAAACAGCGCCGTCCTGCCGGCTGCAGGCAACCATGTGTGGACCTTCACCACCTCGGCCGTGAGCGACAGCACCGCCCCCACCGTGAGCACCGTCACCCCGGCCGATGGCGCCACCGCGGTGTGCCTGACGCGTGTCGTCAGCGCGACCTTCAACGAGCCGATGAACGCGGCCACCATCAACACCGGCACCTTCATCGTCAGCAGCAACGGCGTGCCCGTGGCCGGCACGGTGAGCTACGACGCAGCCAGCCAGGTGGCGAGCTTCACCACCACCAGTTCGGCAGGCTTCGCGCCCAGCACGGCCTTCGTGGCCACCATTGAATCGGGCGCCACCGGCGTGGCCGACCTGGCAGGCAATGCACTCGCCACCGACCGGGTGTGGGGCTTCACCACCGGCACCGCCGCCTGCGCGGGCACGGTCAACCTCGCCACCGCGGCCTCGTTCGGCGCCTTCGGCGGCGCAGCAGGCATCACCAACCACGGCGTCAACACCGTGGTCAACGGCAATATGGGCACCACCGCAGCGTGCACGCTGATCACCGGCTTCCATGACGCGGCCAACAACTACGGTGAGACCCCCCTCGACGTGGGCGCGGTCAACGGCGTCATCAACTGCGGCCCGCCGGCTCCTGGCACCACCACCACGCTGGACATTGCCACCCGGGCCCTCGCCGACGCACAGGCGGCCTACAACGCCCTGGCCGCCCTGCCCCCGGGCAGCGACCCGGCAGCCGGTCAGCTGGGCGGCCTGGTGCTGGCCCCCGCCACCTACACCTCGGCCGGTGGCACCTTCGACATCACCACCGGTGACCTGACGCTCGATGCGCAAGGCAACGCCGACGCGGTGTGGGTGTTCCAGAGCGCCTCGGCGCTGACCGTGGGCCTGAGCGCCACACCACGCCGTGTGCTGCTGATCAACGGCGCCCAGGCAAGAAACGTGTTCTGGCAAGTCGGCAGTGCCGCTCGCATCGAAGACGGCAGCACCATGGTGGGCACGATCATCGCGCCGGCCGGCGTGACGATCTCGACGATGGGCCAGACGGCGCAGACCACGCTCGTCGGTCGCGCCCTCGGACTGACCGCCTCGGTGACGATGGTCAACACCACCATCGTGGCCCCGTGATGGCTTTCGCCCCCCTCCCCGACACCTTCACCCGATTGAAAGCCACACCATGAACCGCAAATTTGCACTGCGCCTGCTGAGCCTCGCCGCGCTCGGCCCGTGTTTCGCCACGACAGGCTTCGCCCAGGCGGCCGAAGGCGGCTACTTCTACGGCGGCGGCTCGATTGGCCAGTCGCGCGCCAAGATCGACACCGAGCGCATCAACGCCAACCTGCTCGGCGCGGGCTTGAGCACCACCTCGATGTCGACCGACGAGCGCGACACCGCCTACAAGCTCTTTGGCGGCTACCAGTTCAACCGCCACTTCGGGCTCGAAGGCGGCTACTTCAACCTCGGCCGCTTCGGCTTCAACTCGACCACCTCGCCCGCCGGCACGCTCAACGGCGAGATGAAAGTGCAAGGCGTCAACCTCGACCTGGTCGGCACCTGGCCGCTGAGCGCGCGCTGGTCGGCCCTGGGCCGTGTCGGCGCGCAATACGCCAGCACACGCGACTCGTTCAGCAGCACCGGTGCGGTGTCGGTGCGTGACGCCAACCCGAGCAAGCGCGAACTGAACTACAAGCTGGGCGTGGGCATGCAGTACGAAGTCAGCCCGTCGTTCCTGGTGCGCGCCGAGGCCGAGCGCTTCCGGATCAACGACGCAGTGGGCAACCACGGCGACGTCAACATGTTCTCGGTAGGCCTGGTGTTCCCGTTCGGCCGCGCCGCCGAGCCGGTGCGCCCGATGGCTGCCGCCCCTGCGCCGTATGTCGCACCGCCGCCACCCGCGCCGGTGGTGGTGGCCGCAGCGCCGCCGGCAGCGGTGGTGGTGGCGCCCCGCCGCAAGGTGCGTTTCGAGGCTGAAACCTTGTTCACCTTCGACCAGTCGGATCTCCGCCCTGAGGGCAAGGCGGCACTCGACACCTTCGCACGCGAGCTCAAGGGCAGCCAGTTCGAGGTGATCACCGTCATCGGGCACGCCGACCGACTGGGCTCGACCGCCTACAACCAGACGCTGTCTGCGCAGCGTGCCGAGGTGGTCAAGGCCTATCTGGTCAGCAGCGCCGGCATCGACCCCGCCAAGGTGTCGGCCTCGGGCAAGAGCGAATCCGCCCCTGTCACCGAGCCTGCCGACTGCAAGGGCGACAAGCCCACGGCCAAGCTGATCGCCTGCCTGCAGCCCGATCGTGGCGTGGAGATCGAAGTCGTCGGCTCGCGCTGAACCCCACGCGTGAGAGCACCGCGGCCCGCCTGGCAACAGGCGGGCCGCGGTGCTTTGGGGCGCGTGCCTGACGGCTGTAGTCCAAATCCCACAGCACAGGGCGTCACCCGCCGATGGGCTGAACAACGGGCCCGCCATACATTGGTTTTGTTCGCTTCAGCTGGGTGTGGCCCTTCGCTTCACCGCTGTTTGCAAGCCCTGCCCTGATCGGAGCACCCATGAAAAACCTCAACTGGATCTACAAGGGCTCGACCGCCCTGGCCGTGGTGCTCCTGGCCGCATGTGCCAGCACACCGCCACCGAAGGAAGAGATGGCCGTGAGCCGCGCCGCCGTCGAGCGCGCCACCGGCCCGGCCGCAGCCGACTCACCCGTCACGCTGGCCGCCGCGCGCGACAAGCTGAACCGCGCCAACGTCGCCTACGCCAACAAGGACTACGACCTGGCCCGCCAGCTCGCCGAGCAGGCCACCGCCGACGCCACCCTGGCCGAGGCGCAGTCGCGCTCGGTGCGCTCCGACAAGGCGCTGGTGGAAGTGCGCGAAGGCATTCGCCAGCTGCGCGACGAACTCACCCGCAAATAAGCCAAACGACAAGACACCCGAGCACACACCATGAAGCACCACACCGCCCTCACCGTCAGCGCCCTGCTGGCCACCTTGATCCTGGGCGCTTGCGCCACCTCGCAACCGGCGCCGCCCGCGCTGGTTGAGGCACGCAGCACCGTACGCAGCGCCGAGCTTGACGCGCAAGTGCAGACCCAGGCCCCGCTGGAGCTGAAGAAGGCCACCGACTCCCTCAACCGCGCCAACATGCTGCTCGACAAGGGCGAGCCCATGGCCGACGTGAGCAGCGCCGCCTATGTGGCGAGCCAGCAGGCGAAGACCGCGATGGCCGTGGCACAAGCCAAGGGCAACGACGCCGCCATGAGCACCGCCGAACTCGAACGCGAGCGCGTGCGCTCAGACATGCGCGCCGCCGAGGCCCAGCGTGCACGCGCCCAGACCGGCGCCGCACGTCAGCAGACCGCGGTGGCCGAGCAGCGCGCCGCGGGTGCCGAGCAACGCGCCGCAGGCGCCGAGCAGCAAGCCGCCGTCGCACAGGCTTCGGCCAGCGACGCACAACAACAGACCGCCGAGCTGCAAAAACGCCTCAACGAGCTGCAGGCCAAGCAGACCGAGCGCGGCATGCTGGTGACGCTGGGCGACGTGCTGTTCGAGTCGGGCCGGGCCGAGGTCAAGCCAGGTGCCCAGAACTCGCTCAGCAAGCTGGCGACCTTCTTGAAGCAATACCCCACGCGCCACATCCTGATCGAAGGCCACACCGACAACGTCGGCTCGGCCAGCTACAACGAAGGCTTGTCGCAGCGCCGCGCCGGCGCAGTGCAGTCATCGCTGATGGGCATGGGCGTGCCGGCCAACCGCGTCACCACCGCAGGCTATGGCAAGGACTACCCGATCGCCGACAACACCACCGACACCAACCGCGCCCTCAACCGCCGCGTCGAGGTCTACATCGCCGACAACGACATGCCGGTGAAGTCGCGTCGCTGACCGGCGAAGCCGGGCTGCAAGCGCTTTGCCACAAGCACCGGCGGGGCCCTCCGATGGGTCACGCCGGGGCTTGAACCCACAACGCCTAGATAGCAGACAAGCTTAGGAAAAACCCTGTGTTGCGCCTTCAAAGCCAGGAATTGATCGAAGGCAATAGCTACAACGCCCATTCGAGGCTCAATAGCCAGGCTCAGGCCTGCGTCGCGATCAAGAACAAGCCTTGGAGAGAGCGCACCGCCGGGCCGCGAACTCGTTGTGTCATGCACACCCGTGCACAGACCACCACCACTTGCCGTGTGACCGCAAGGCCACGCCAAAGGAGCGACCGATGATGAAGACGACTGCCCAGTCCCACCCCTTCTGGAGCACTGCCTCGTTCGGCGAAACCGCCGACACCTCGCCGATGGAGCTGTCAGAGCTGGGCGAACACCTCGATTCGTGCAAAGGCACGCACGGTCGGCTGTTCGCGCTGCAATGTGTGGGCGAGGCCCTGCACGGCTTTGTCACCGCACGCTTCGTCACGACCCTGGCGGTGGTCGCTTTGCTGATCGGTGTGACTTCGCTGGTGTTGTAGCCGATGGCCGAGCCCGCGCTCCAGCGCCTGCTGCCCAAAGCACCCCAGGCGCTGCTGCGCATTCTGGACGGCGCTCGTGGGCCGGCCCAGCCGCCGGTTCGTTCAGAGATCTTCGGCCCGGAGCGCTTTGCCCAGCATGGGCGCAGCCTGGGCGAGACCCACCGTGCCGAGCCTGGAAACTGGCGCTCGGCGACGTTTTTCCCGCGCTTGCGCAGCAACATCCAGACGCTGCGTGAAGCGCACCGCTACATCGGGCTGCAAGCCACCGGCGGCTACGACATCAGCCCGGCCGGCGAGTGGCTGCTCGACAACTTTCACCTGATCGAAGCGCAGCTCAAGGAGATCCACGAGGGGCTGCCGCGGCGCTACTTCCGCACCCTGCCGCTGCTGCAAGACGAACCGCTCGCCGGCCTGCCGCGTGTGTATGGCGTGGCCTGGGCCTTCGTGGCCCACACCGACGGCGCCTTCGACGAAGAGCTCGCGCTGCGCTACCTGAGCGCGTACCAGGAAACCCGCGAGCTCAAGCTCGCCGAGATGTGGGCGCTGCCCACCACCTTGCGGGTGGTGCTGGTCGAAAACCTGCGCCGCCTGGCCGAGCGCGTGGCCACCAACAAGGCCGCACGCGAAGTGGCCAACCTGTGCTGCGACCAGCTCGACACCTTCACGCTCGACTCGCTCGACGAGTTGCTGGCCCTGCTCAACCAGCGCGGCGTGGGGCGGCCCTTCCTCGGCCAACTGGCGCAACGCCTCGAAGACCTGCGAAGAGCCGCACCGGCCACCGAGATCACGCACTACGAAGAGTGGCTGCAGGCCGCCCTGCCCGACCTGGCCAGCCAGCGCGCGCAACAAGCCGCCGACCAGGCCGCCGACAACCTGAGCGTGAGCAACGCCGTGACCTCGCTGCGCACCATCGGCGACGCCGACTGGCCCGACATCGTGGCCCGCAGCAACACGCTGATGCGGCTCATGCTCACCTCGCCCATCTTCGCGGCCGAGCACACCCTCACGCGTGACCAGACGCTGCATGGCATCGAGAAGCTGGCCCGACGAAGCGGCCGCGCCGAAGCAGACGTGGCGCAGACCCTGCTCGACCTGAAACAAGGCGCCGAAGGCGTCGACCCCGCGGCCGCCGTGGCCGGCCATTGGCTGCACGGCCCGGGCCGCCCCACCCTGCTGCGGGCCTTGGATCTGCGCGAAGCACCGGCCACCGTGGCCCTGCAGGTGCTGCATCGCCGGGCCTTGCCGATCTACCTCGGTTGCACGCTGGTGGCCCTGACGGGCATCGCCTGGCTGCTGCTGCGCCACTCGCCCGAGCTGCCCGGCATGCCGCTGTGGCTGACCGTGCTGGGCATCGTGTTGATGCTGTTCCCGGCCTCCGAGGCGGTGGTGGCGGTGATCAACCGGCTGATCAGCGAGTCGGTGCGGCCGCATCACCTGGCGCGCCTGGCCCTGGCCGACGGCATCCCGCCGGCGCACCGGGTGATGGTGGTGATCCCGTGCCTGCTGAGCAGCGAAGCGGCCACCCGCGCGCTGACGCACCACCTGCAACTGCACCACCTCGCCAACCCGGAGCGCCATGCGCAGTTCGCCTTGCTGAGCGATTGGGTCGATGCCGATGCAGCCCGCATCACCAGCGACGACGAGCTGCTCGAAACCGCCATCGAACAGATCGGCGAGCTCAACGCCCGCTACCCCGCCGCCGCAGGCGAGGCGCCCCGTTTCATCTTGCTGCACCGCGAGCGGCGCTTCAGCACCACCGAACAACGCTGGCTCGGCTGGGAGCGCAAGCGCGGCAAGCTGGAGCAACTGGTCGCCGCGCTCGCCACCGGTGACACGAGCGCGTTCTTCGACCTGGGCGAGACCTCGCGCATCGCGCCGAACACGCCTTACATCGTCACGCTCGACAGCGACACCCAGCTGCCCCCCGGCCGCCTGCGCGAGCTGGTGGGCGTGGCCGCACACCCCCACAACCAGCCGCAGATCGACCCGCGCACACGCGTGGTCACCAGCGGCTACGGCATCTTGCAGCCGCGCATCGCCACGCCCCTGCCGGCACCGCGCGACTTCACCTTGTTCCACTGGCTGTTTGCCGGCCAGTGCGGCATCGACCCCTACAGCGCGGCCAGCTCCGAGGTCTACCAGGACGTGTTCCTCGAAGGGGCCTACACCGGCAAGGCACTGCTCAACGTGCTGGCCATGTACACCGTGCTGCACCAGCGCCTGCCCGAAGGCCTGGTGCTCAGCCACGACCTGATCGAAGGCTCGATGGCGCGCAGCGCCGCCGTCACCGACATCACGCTGATCGAAGACGCCCCCTTTCACGCCGACGTGGCCGCCTCGCGCGTGCACCGCTGGATGCGCGGCGACTGGCAGCTGCTGCCGATCTTCCTGAACCCGGCGCGCTACCCGGTGAGCGCCATCAACCGCTGGAAGATCTTCGACAACCTGCGTCGCTCGCTGGTGCCGCCGGCATCCCTCGCCTTGCTGGTGCTCACGCTGGCCGGCGCGCTCGTGTCGCCCTGGGCTGCGCTGCTGCTGGTGCTGGCGGCCTTCTGCGCCGGGCCGCTGATGGGCGCGGCGGCGGGCCTCGCCCCCAGCCGCGCCGACATCGCCACGCTGCACTTCTACCGCGAAGCCATCACCGACCTGGCACGGGCCGCATTCACCGGGCTGTGGCACGTGGCGCAGTTGCTGCACCACGCGTTGACGGGGCTGGATGCGATTCTGCGCTCGCTCTACCGCATGCTGGTCAGCAAGCGTCACCTGATGCAGTGGACGACCAGCGCCGCCGCACAGGCCGCGGCCAAGACCGAGCTCCCCGACCTGGCCCGCATCCACTGGAAGACACCCACGCTCGCGCTGCTGCTGCTGGTCGGCCTGCTGGCCACCGGCACGCCGCACCCGGTGCTGGCGGTGCTGCTGTGCCTGCTGTGGGCCGCCTCGCCGGTGTGGACGTGGTGGGTCAGCCGCCCGCACCCGAGCCGCATCGAAGCCAAGCTGCCACCCGACGAACAAGCCAAGCTGGAAGGCCTGGCACGCGACACCTGGCGCCTGTTCGAGCGCTGCGTCGTCGCCGAAGACCGGCACCTGCCGCCCGACAACCTGCAGACCGTGCCGCACGACATGGTGGCGCACCGCACCTCGCCCACCAACATCGGCCTGTACCTGCTCAGCGTGGCCTGCGCCCGCGGCTTCGGCTGGATCGGCACGCAAGACCTGCTCACGCGCCTGGAGGCCACGACCGCTTCCTTGCAGACGCTGCAACGCCACCGCGGCCACTTTCTCAACTGGTACGACACCCAGAGCGGCGCTCCGCTGATGCCGATGTACGTGTCCACCGTGGACAGCGGCAACCTGTGCGGGCACCTGCTGGCCGCCGCCCAGGCCTGCCTCGAGCTGGCCCGCGCGCCCTATGACCCGAGCGCCATGCTGCGTGCCCTGGCCGCCTCGCGCGCGCGGCTGGCCCCGCTGATGGCCCGGGTGCCCGAGCTGTTCGCCGACGTCGACCCCCGCAACGCCCCGCTGGCCTGCCTGATGGCCCTGAGCGACCCCTTGAGCGAGGCGGCCCGCAACCGCAACGCGTTTGAACTCCTGCTGCGCGAGGCCACCGACGACCTGGCCACCCTGCTGCCGGACACCGCCGAGCTGTCGTGGTTGCTGGGCGACCACCTCGCCACCTTGCGCTCGGCCCTGCGAGACATGTATGCCGTGACCGACGAGCTTCAAGCGGGCGAGGCGGGCCAGACCAGCCAACGCCTGAAGGCCTTGGCCGCCGGCTTCGAGCAACTGGCCTGGAGCGCCGATTTCAGCTTCCTGTACCACCGCAAGCGGCACCTCTTTCACATCGGCTACCGCGTGGCCGAGCAGCAGCTCGACGCCGGGTTCTACGACCTCCTGGCCTCGGAGGCGCGCCTGACCAGCCTGCTCGCCATCGCCAAGGGCGACGTGCCGGTGCGCCACTGGGCCTCGCTCGGTCGGCCGTTCTACGCCGTGGGCACACAAGCCGGCCTGCGCTCGTGGTCGGGTTCGATGTTCGAGTACCTGATGCCCAGCCTGGTGCTCGACGAACCTCACGGCAGCGCGCTGCGCGACGCCGGCCACGCGGCGGTGCGCGAGCAGATCGCGTTCGCCAAGGCGCACAACGTGCCCTGGGGCATCTCGGAGTCGGCCTATGCCGGGCGCGACCACACGCTTGCCTACCAGTACGCACCGCAAGGCGTGCCGCGCCTGGCGCTGCGCCGCACACCGCCCGACGAGCTGGTGATCGCCCCCTATGCGACGGCGCTGGCCGCGCTGGTCGCGCCGCACCATGCAGCGGCCAACTTCGCAGCGCTGCAAGCGCTGGCCTCGCGGGCCCGCTACGGCTTCATCGAGGCACTGGATTTCTCGCCCGCACGCCTGGCCGGCGGCGAAGCCTATGCGAGCGTGGGCACCTTCATGGCGCACCACCAGGGCATGAGCATCGTGGCCTTGGCCAACGTGCTGCTGAACGGTATTGCGCAACGCTGGGGCATGTCCAACCCGCACATCGAGTCGGTGTCTTCACTGCTGCACGAGCGCGCGCCGCGCGAGGTGTCGATGCTGTACGCGCCACCACCGGGGCCACCCACGACGGCGCTGCAACAGCGCGCGCCGGCCCTGCTGCGCGACGTGCTGCCCGGCGCCACCGCGCTGGAGCCCACGCACGTGCTGTCGAACGGGCGCTACAGCGTCACGCTGCGTGCCAACGGTGCTGGCTGGAGCCGCCGCGGCGCCACCGGCATCACCCGTTCGCGCGACGACGCGCTGCGCGACGCGCACGGCAGTTTCTTCTATGTGCGCTGGGACCGACGGCCGCAGCCGGTGTCGATCACCCAGCACCCGGCGCCCGACCCGGCCGCGCAGTACCGAAGCGTGTTCCACGCCGACCGCGTGTGCTTCGACGCCGCCTGGCCCGAGCTGCAGGCGCACACCACCGTGTGGGTCAGCCCGGAAGACGACATCGAGTTCCGCCAGGTCGAGCTGCGCAACCTGAGCGACCGCGTGCTCGACATCGAGCTCATCTCGGCCTTCGAGGTGACGCTGGCCGACCCGCGCGCCGACGAGACCCACCCCGCATTCACCAACCTCTTCGTGCGCGCCGAATGGCTCGCCGCGCAGCAGGCGCTGCTGTTCGAGCGCAAGCCGCGCCTGGCCACCGAAACGGGCCTGCAGGCCGCGCACTTCCTGGCCGAGACCGACCCGCAGGTGGTCGGCATCCGCGTGCAGACTGACCGCCAGCGCTGGTGGGGCCGCAACCAGGGCGCGGCGCGGCCGATGGCATCGTTCGACGACCTGCCGGGCGAGTCGTCCGAGGACCCCTCTGAAGAGAGCAGCGCCCTCGACACCGGCCTCGACCCGGTGTGCGCCTTCGCCGTGCGGCTGCGCATTGCGCCCAACGCCAAGGCACAACTCACCTTTGCCACCACCGCCTGCGACTCGCTCGCCACCTTGCGCGCGGTGATCGACAAGTACCACCAGGCGATTCACGTGCAGCGGGCGTCGTTGATGTCGGCCACGCTCACCGGCATCCGCTTGCGCACGCTCTCTCTCAGCGCCGACAACTTTGCCGCCATCCAGTCGCTCACCACCGCGCTGGTAATGAGCCTCACCCGCCCGCAGACCGGTACGCAGGCCACCACCGTGCCCGATGCCTGCGACCGGCGCCTGTTGTGGCGCTTCGGCATCTCGGGCGACCGGCCCATCGTGCTGGTGTCGGCCGGGGCGGCGCAGTCGATGGGCATGCTGCGCACGCTGGCCAAGGGGCTGCGCCTGTGGGCCTGGGGCGGCATCGCCTGCGACCTGGTGGTGATCAACGCCGAACCCGTGTCGTACCTGATGGAGCTGCACCGCGACATCAACACGCTGCGCGACCAGCACCTGGCCGAAAGCGCCGCCCTGCCCGGCCCGGCCTGCACCGGCTTTCACTTGCTGCGCGCCGAGGAGGTCTCGGCCGCCGAACTGAGCACGCTGCGCTGCCTGGCCCGCCTGCGCCTGCGTGCCGACGGCCGCCCGCTGTTGCACCACGTGCAAGAGTGGATCACGCGGCATGAACTGTCGTTCGAGGAGCGCCACGCCACCTCGACGGCGGCGGTGCCGATGGCCCGCTCGGTCGCGACCCCGGTGCCGGCGCCGACTGGCGAGTTCTCGGCGGCGTCGGGCGAGTTCGGCTTCAATGCGGGCGTACAGCTTCGCCCCACGCGGCCATGGATCAACGTGTTGTCCAACCCGGCGTTCGGGGCCCAGATCTCCGAAGCCGGTGGTGGCTACACCTGGGCCGTGAACAGCCGGTTGAACCAGCTCACCACGTGGTCGAACGACCCGGTGGCCGACCCACCGTCGGAGTGGTTCCTGCTGCAAGACAGCAAGACGATGGAGGTGTGGAGCGTGGCCCCTTCGGCCTGGGGCGACGAGCGGGTCACCTACCGCATCTCGCACGGGCAGGGGTACAGCGTCATCCGCCACCGGCGTGGCGACCTGGACGTCACCGCCTCGTGGTGCGTCGACGCGCAGACCTCGGTCAAGCAGATTCGCCTGCACATCATCAACCGCGGCAACCGCACGCTGCAGCTGCGCGCGGTGGGTATCGCCGAATGGATGATGGGCGCCAACCGCACCGACCGCAACAGCGTGAACACCACGCTCTACCGCCAGCGCCTGCCCGAGGGCAAGCTCACCGCACTGCTGGCGACCCAGCTCGACCACTCGGCCGGCTATGGCGATGGCACGGCCTTCCTGGGCCTGGCAGGTGACGCCGACGAGGCTGAAGACTGGAGCTGCGACCGCCGCGAATGTTTTGACGCTCGCGGCCGCCTGGTGCTGCCCGACCACTTCGGCAAGCAGCAAGGCCAGGGGCTCGACCCGTGCGCCGCCTTGTCGACCCGCATAACGCTGGAAGCCGGCGGCTCGGTGGAGCGTGTCTTCCTGCTGGGCTACGCGGCCAACCCCGATGCCGCGCGCCAGCTCGCCGCCAAAGCCGCCGCCGTGCCCGCGCTGCAGCGCATCGACGAGGTACGCGAGCGCTGGGACACGCTGCTCGGTGCCACCACGGTGAAGACACCCGACCCCTTGTTCGACGCGATGGTCAACCGCTGGCTGCTCTACCAGACCGTCACCTGCCGCCTGTGGGCCAAGGCCGGCTTCTACCAGGCGGGTGGCGCCACCGGCTATCGCGACCAGCTGCAAGACGCGATGGCGCTGGCCTGGGCCGCGCCGCAGATGCTGCGCGAGCAGATCGTGCTCGCCGCCTCGCGCCAGTTTCCCGAAGGCGACGTGCAGCACTGGTGGCATGCCCCCAACGGCGCCGGCGTGCGCACGCATTTCTCAGACGACCTGCTGTGGCTGCCGCATGCCTGCGCGCACTACCTGCACGCCACCGGCGACCACTCGTTGCTCGACGAGCGGGTGCCCTTCCTCGAGGGCGCCACCATCCCCGAGGGGGCCGAAGACGCCTACTACGTGCCCGGCGTGAGCGCGCAAGACGCCTCGGTCTACGAACACGCTTCGCGCGCCATCGACCGCAGCCTGCGCGTGGGTGCACATGGCTTGCCCCTGATGGGCACGGGCGACTGGAACGACGGCATGAACCGAGTCGGCCATGAAGGCCGCGGCGAGTCGGTATGGCTCGCCTGGTTCCTGTGCCAGCTGGTCGACGACTTTGCGCCCGTCGCACGCAGCCGCGGCGACGAGCCGCGCGCCCGCCGCTGGGAAGACGCCGCCCAGGGCTGGCGCCATGCGCTCAACGGCGAGGCCTGGGACGGCCAGTGGTTCAAACGCGCCTTCTTCGACGACGGCACCCCGCTCGGCTCGCACGTCAACACCGAAGGCCGCATCGACCTGATCGCCCAGGCCTGGAGCGTGCTCGCCAAGAGTGCGCCCCGGGCGATGCCGCGCATGGCCATGGCCGCGGTGGAGCAGCAGCTGGTCGACCCCGACGCCGGGCTGATCAAGCTGCTCGCCCCGCCGCTCGTGCACGCCAACCCCAGCGCGGGCTACATCCAGGCCTACCCGCCGGGCGTGCGCGAAAACGGCGGCCAGTATTCACACGCCGGCGTGTGGGCGCTGATGGCCCAGGCCGAGCTCTACACCCTGCATGCCGGCCCGCCCGATGGCGCCGACCTGGTGTACCGCTACTTCACCTACCTCAACCCCGCGCACCGCGCGGCGCACCCCACGCGCGGCCCGGCCTACGGCATCGAGCCCTACGTGATGGCCGGTGACGTGTACACCCAGGCACCGTATGTGGGCCGTGGTGGCTGGAGCTGGTACACGGGCGCCGCTGCCTGGCTGCACCGCGCGGCCATCGGCTCCATCTTCGGCCTGCAACAAGGCGCCTATGCGCTGAGCTTCGATCCCTGCCTGCCCTCGCACTGGCCCCAGGCCGAGCTCACGCTCACGCGCAATGGCCGCAAGCTGAGATTCATCCTGACGCGCTCCACCTTCAACACCGTTGCGCCCCCCGGCGCGCGGCTGTTGCACCCCGGCGAGCTGGTGGCCTGGCGCGAGCTGGAGGGCGACACCTGCTTCGTGATCGTGCTGCCCACAGTGCCGCGCGGTGTCGTCCTACACGCGCAGGAGCAAGGCGCCGATGGTTGAGAGAGGGCTGAATTTCTACAGTCCACTCAACGCAATCGCCGCAAGCAAGGACCCCCGATGGCCTCCTCAGAACACAGCAAGGTGAAACAACTGTCGATCGCCGGCCACACGCCGATGGCGCTCGACGAAGCCGCACTCGACGCCGCACGCCGCAGCCTCGACCAGGGCGCCATCACACCGAGCTACGGCCCCTGGCGTGCCGACATCGTCAAGCTGCTCAACGACTCGCTCGCCACCGAGCTGGTGTGCGTGCTGCGCTACAAGCGCCACCACTTCACCGCGGTAGGCCTGTCGTCGCCCAAGATCGCCGAAGAATTCATGGTGCATGCGGCTGAAGAAGCCGCACACGCCGACCGCCTGGCCCAGCGCATCGTGCAGCTGGGCGGCAAGCCCGACTTTTCGCCCGACTCGCTCACCGAGCGCAGCCACGCGGAGTACGACGACTCGACCGACCTCAAGGCCATGATCCGCGCCAACCTGATCGCCGAGCGTGTGGCGATCGAGGCCTACAGCCAGATCATCAACCTGATCGGCGACAAGGACAGCACCACGCGCCGACTGCTCGAAGACATTTTGAGCGACGAGCAAGAGCACGCCGACGAGCTGGCCGACTGGCTGGTCTGACGCTGCCGCACACCGAACCGCCCCCCGGGTGGTGGGCATCGAACCACCCCGTTTTCCACAATTCTTTCCAACCCCAAGGAGCTAGACCATGATGATCCGCACCACCCTCGTTGCCGCTGCAACCGCCATCGCCCTGCTGACCACCGCCGGCTGCGCCGTCACCCGCAAGCAAGAAACCGTGGGCGCCTACATCGACGACACGGCCATCACCACCGCGGTGAAGGCGCGCCTGCTCGAGAACAAGGACGTCGCCGGCACCAGCATCAGCGTCGAGACGCTGAACGGTACCGTGATGCTGTCTGGCTTTGCCAAGAACAGCACCGAAAAGGCCACCGCCGAATCGCTGACCTGGAAGGTCAATGGCGTGAAGGCCGTGAAGAACGAGATCGCCATCCGTCCGTGATCGCGATCGTTTGATCCACCCACTCACCTGAAGGAGCCACACATGAATTGGGATCGCATTCAAGGCAACTGGAAACAAGTGACCGGCAAGGCCAAGGAGCAATGGGGCAAGCTGACCGATGACGACTTCGACGTCGTCGCCGGTCGCCGCGACCAGCTCGCAGGCAAGATCCAGGAACGCTACGGCGTGGCCAAGGACGAAGCCGAAAACCAGATTGCCGCCTGGGAACGCTCGGCCACCGATGCGTGGTTCAGCAAAGACAAAACACGCGTCTGAGCTGAAACCCGCCCCTTAGGCCCCGCCCCTCGACAGAGAATGGCGGGGCCTTTTCACATCCGACGATCAGACCATGGACACCCCCGACAAAGCCTCGCCGGCCCCGCGTGCCAGTGTGTCCACCCGCATCCTTGCCACGCTGGCGGTGATCGCTGGGTTGTGGTGGGGCCAACGCTTCCTCATCCCGCTGACCGCCGGCCTGATGCTCGTGATGCTGGTGACACCGGTGTCGGTGTGGCTGGAGCACCGTTTGCGCAGCCGTGTGGCGGCGACCATGCTGACGCTCATGCTCGTGATGGGCACCCTCGCCGCGGGTGCAATGGCGTTTGGCGGCCAACTCGTCCGCGTGGCCGAGCGTGTACCCGAAATGATCAGCACCGCCGCACAACAGCTCGCCGAACGCGACCCCAACGACAACTCGCTGCTCGCCCGCGCACGCGACGCGATGCATGAGCTCGACCGTGCGGCCGACCGCATGGTGTCGGCCAAACCACTGCGCCCGAGCCGGCGCGCGGCTGCGGCCGCCGCCGCAGCAGCCGCGGCATCGGCCGCCACGCCCAACAACAACATCACCACCGGCGCCACCGTGGCCCTGCGCGAAACCGCAGTCACCGGCTCCAGCGCGCTGATCAGCTTTGCCGGCAACCTGGCCATCATCTTCTTCATCGCCTTCTTCGTGCTGATCGGGGGGCGGCCGCTGACCGAACGTTTTCTCGGCCTCTGGGGCGAGCACCCCGCGGCCTATGCACGCGCCCAGGCGGCCTTGCTGGAAAGCGCACGCCAGATCCGCCTGTATGCGGGCGTGCTGCTGGTCACCAACACCTTGATCGGCCTCGCGGTCTGGGCCGCGTTCCTGGTCACCGGCCAGCCCGACGCGGCAGGCTGGGGCATCGCGGCGGCGGTGCTGCACGTGATCCCCTACCTGGGCATGGCGCTCGTCACCGGGCTGGGTGCAGCCGAAGCCTTTCTCGCCCACGAGACCCTGGGTGCGGCCTTCGGCATGGCGATCTACCTGGTCGTCATGTCGACCTTCATCGGCACCGTGGTCGCCGCCTGGCTGCAAGGCCGCGCCGCCAAGATGAACCCGGCTGCAGTGTTCATCGGCCTGGTGTTCTGGGGCGCGCTGTGGGGCGTGTGGGGCCTGTTCCTCGGGCCCGCGCTGGTGGTGCTGCTCAAGGTGGTGGCCGAGCACACCAAAGGCGGCGCGCGGCTGGCCACCTTGATGCAGGGTTGAAAAGGCGACTCTTTCCCCGTTCGCCAGGCCGACCGCTCACTGCGGAGCCACGGGTCGTCGACGGCATCACGGAGCGGCCTCTGTCTTGCTCGCCTTCCACGCTTATAGTGCTGCCTGTCACTATTCTCGAGCGTTCAGACCATGACCAAAACCTCTCGAGTGGTACCCAAGTCAGCCGCAAAGCGGGCGACCAAGCCGGCCTCCAAACGGGCTGCGACGGCCGCGAGCAAAAAGGCCAAACGCGCCGCCACCAACGTCGCCATTGCGACGGAACTGGCCCCCGCCGTTGCCATCGCGCTCCTGGACAAGACCGAACAGCTTCCTGGCTCCCCCGCACCCGCGCTGGATGTGTTGGCCGTCGCTGCCATACCTTCCGAGATCGAAGGAAACGTGCGCATGCAGCTCATGTTCGAGAACGGCGCGGTGTTGCCGGTCGAGATGAGTGCCGACGCCGGCGCTGCGCTCTCCAAGGGGCTCCAAAAAGAGCTGCCAAAACCCTAGCCGGTGCCTGACCCAGCTCGGCATCGCAAGGCCTGCCGGCGCAACAGGGGTGGCCATGGCTGAGCTGCGCCACCTCGTCATCGTGCTGGGCGACCAGCTCGACCTCGACGCCGCTGCATTCGACGGCTTCGACGCCGCCCACGACGCGGTCTGGATGGCCGAGGTGGCCGAAGAGTCGACGCACGTGTGGTCGAGCAAGCCGCGCACGGTGATGTTCCTGGCCGCCATGCGCCACTTCGCGCAGGCCCTGCGCGCGACCGGCCGAGCCTTGCACTACACCCGGCTGGAAGACGACGCCAGGCATGGCAACCTGCAAGCGCAGCTGCACGCCGACATCGAACGCCTGCGCCCCAGCGGCCTCGTGATGACTGCACCGGGCGACTGGCGCGTGCTGCAGGCGATCAAGGGCGTGGCACAGGCGCACGGCCTGGCGCTCGACATCCGCGAAGACCGCCACTTCTATGGCAGCGTGCGTGAGTTCGCGGCGCACGCACGTGGCCGCAAGTCGCTGCGCATGGAGTACTTCTACCGCGAGATGCGCAAGCGCCATGGCGTGCTGATGCAAGGTGCTGCAGGTGACCAGCCCGAAGGTGGTCAATGGAATTTCGACGCCGACAACCGCGAGGCCTTCGGCGCTTCAGGCCCCGGTGCCGTGCCGCCGCGTGTGGTGTTCGAGCCCGATGCGATCACGCGCGAGGTGATCTTGCTGGTCGAAGCACGCTTCGCAGCCCACCCCGGTCACCTCGACGGCTTTGCCTGGCCCGTGACGCGCGAGCAGGCCCTCGTGGCGCTTGAGCGCTTCATCACCGAGCGCCTGCCCCTCTTCGGCCGCTACCAAGATGCGATATGGCCGGGTGAGCCCTGGCTGTACCACGCCCACCTGGCGGCGGCGCTCAACCTGAAGCTGCTGCGGGCCCGCGAGGTGGTGGATGCCGCCGTGGCCGCGTACCGCGCGGGCGCCGCTCCACTGCCCAGCGTCGAAGGCTTCGTGCGACAGATCATTGGCTGGCGCGAGTACGTGCGTGGCATCTACTGGACCCGCATGCCCGTCTACGCCGAGCTCAACGCGCTGGACGCACACGAAGACCTGCCGGCCTGGTACTGGACCGGCGCGACCGAGATGGCCTGCCTGCGCGATGCCATCACGCAGACGCTGCAGCACGGCTACGCCCACCATATCCAGCGCCTGATGGTCACCGGCCTCTTCGCGCTGATGTACGGCGTGCAGCCGCAGCAGGTGCATGCCTGGTACCTGGCGGTGTACGTCGATGCCGTCGAATGGGTGGAGCTGCCCAACACGCTGGGCATGAGCCAGTACGCCGATGGCGGCCTGATGGCCAGCAAGCCCTACGTCGCCACGGGCAAGTACATCCAGCGCATGAGCCCGCACTGCCAGGGCTGCCGCTACGACCCTGCGCAGCGCACCGGCGAACAGGCCTGCCCGTTCACCACGCTGTATTGGGACTTCCTGATGCGCCACGAGACGGCGCTGGCCAGCAACCCGCGCATGGCGCTGCAGGTGAAGAACGTGGCGCGCCTGGACGACGCCCAGAAGCAGGCGATCCGCGACCGCGCGGCGACCATCCGCCGCGGCGAGGTCGCCTGACCATGGCCAAGCCGCTGGGCGCCCGGTAGGATGCCGACGACCGCTTCGCCCAACAACAAGCTCCACAAAACCCGTCGATGGGGACCACCTTGAAAATCGCCACCTGGAACGTCAACTCGCTCGCCGTGCGCCTGCCCCAGCTGCTGGAGTGGTTGGCCGCGACACAGCCCGATGCGGTCTGCCTGCAAGAGACCAAGCTCACCGACGACAAGTTTCCGCACGCCGAGATCGAGGCGGCCGGTTACCGCGCCGAGTGGTTCGGGCAGAAGACTTACAACGGCGTTGCGCTCTTGAGCAAGACGGTGGCAGGCGACGTGGTGAAAAACATCCCCGGCTTCGATGACGAGCAGGCACGCGTGATCACGGGCACCGTCAGCGGCGTGCGGCTGATCGGCGCCTACGTGGTCAATGGGCAGGCGCTGGGCAGCGACAAGTTCGCCTACAAGATGCGCTGGCTCGACGCGCTGCGCGACTTTGTCGCGAGCGAACTCGCGGTGCACACGCACCTGGCGCTGGTGGGTGACTTCAACATCGCCCCCGAAGACCGTGACGTGCACGACCCCGCTGCCTGGGAAGGCCAGGTGCTCGTGTCACCCGAGGAGCGTGCGCACTTCGTGCAGCTGCAGGCGCTGGGTTTGCACGATGCCTTCCGGCTCTTCGAGCAGCCGCCCAAGACCTACAGCTGGTGGGACTACCGCATGCTCGGCTTCCAGAAGAACAAGGGCCTGCGCATCGACCACATCCTGGTGAGCAATGCGCTCAAGCCGCAGGTGACAGCCTGCACGATCGATCGCGCCATGCGCAAGAAAGAGAAGCCCAGCGATCACGCCCCGGTGATCGCCGAACTCAGCGCTTAGTCGTCCAGACCCAGCTCTTGGATCTTGCGGGTGATGGTGTTGCGACCGATGCCCAGTTTCTGAGCCGCCTCGATGCGCCGCCCACGCGTGATCTCAAGCGCGGTGTGAATCAGCTGCGCCTCGAACTTGCGTGTGAGCGTGTCCCACACCTCGGGCACACCGGCTTGCAACATGCCGCGTGATTCACGCTC
>NZ_JADMJX010000247.1 GCF_018780185.1 Rhizobacter sp. | reverse complement strand
CGAAGGCACCTACCCGCTGCCCGAGGCGCAGGTCGACCGTTTCATGATGAAGGTGCTGGTCGACTACCCGAGTGAAGAAGAAGAGTTCGTGATCGTCGAGCGCGTGACGGGCGACCCGGTCACCGTGTCGGCCATCGCCAGCACCACGCAGCTGGCCGAGCTGCAGCACGAGTGCCGCAAGGTGTATGTCGACCCCTCGCTGGTGCAATACGCCGTCAAGCTGGTGGGCGCCACGCGCACGCCGGCCAAACATGGGCTGCCCGACCTCGCCAAGTACATCAACTTCGGTGCGAGCCCGCGCGCCACCATTGGCCTGATCGAAGGCGCCAAGGCCATGGCCATGCTGCGCGGGCGCAACTATGCGCTGCCCGAGGACGTGATCGACCTGGTGAGCGACGTGCTGCGCCACCGCCTGGTGCTGAGCTACGAAGCGCTGGCCGACGGGCTGAGCGCCGACCAGATCATCCACAAGATCGTGCACAAGATTCCCAAGCCCGACAAGCCGATGGCCCATGAACGACACAACGCCTGACGCCATCCTGCGCCGCCTCGAATGGACGGTGATCCGCCGTCTCGACGGGCTGCTGCAGGGCGATTACCGCACGCTGTTTCGTGGGGCCGGGCTTGATTTGGCCGACTTGCGCGAGTACCAGCACCACGATGACGTGCGCCACATCGACTGGAACGTCACCGCGCGTTTGCAGCAGCCCTATGTGCGCCAGTTCACCGAAGACCGCGAGCTGACTGCCTGGTTCTTGCTCGATCTCTCGGGTAGCGTCGACTTCGGTTCCGCGCGCAGCAAACGCGCCGTATCGACCGAGTTCGTGGCGGTGCTGGCGCGCCTGCTCACCCGCCATGGCAACCGTGTGGGGGCCATGCTTTACGGCAACGCACTCGACGAAGTGCTGCCCGCACGCAACGGCCGCACCCACGTGCTGCACCTGATGCAGCGCATGCTCAAACATGCCACGCCGCTGGCCTCGGCGCAGACGCGGCTGCAAGACCTGCTGCAACGCGCTGCGCCCTTGATCCCGCGCCGCTCCACGGTGTTCGTGGTGTCCGACTTCATCAGCTCGCCCGGCTGGGGCAACGCCCTCGCGCAGCTTGCGCAGCGGCACGAGGTGCTGGCCGTGCGTCTGTACGACCCGCTGGAGATGGCCCTGCCCGACCTCGGCATGGTGACCATGCAAGACGCCGAAACCGGCGAGCAACTGCTGGTCGACACCCACGACCCAGGCTTTCGCGAGCGCTTTGCCAAAGCCGCTGACCAGCAAGAGGCCGAGCTGCGCTCCGCGCTCACACGCGCGGGGGTCGACGCGCTGGAACTGTCGACCGACGAAGACCTGGTCAACACCCTGATGCGGTTTGTCGAGCTGCGCCGCCAGCGCAGCCGGCTTGCTGCGGGCGGCGGCATGCCGGGACATCTGAAACCCCTGTCCACGGAGGATCGCCATGAGCTTCGTGTGGCCTGATTTCCTCTGGTCCTTGCTCGCGCTGCCGCTGCTGGTCGCGCTGTACTGGTGGCTTCTCCATCGGCGCAAGAAGGCGACGCTGCGTTTTGCCAGCCTGTCCATCGTCAAACAAGCCATGGGCAAAGGGCCGGGCTGGCGCCGCCACGTGCCGCCCGCCTTGATGCTGCTGGCCCTGGCCACGCTGTTGCTGGCCAGCGCCCGACCCACCGCCGTGATCACGCTGCCGCTGCAGCAGGAAACCATCATCCTGGCGATCGACGTGTCGGGCAGCATGCGGGCCGCCGATGTGTTGCCCAACCGCATGGTCGCTGCGCAAGAGGCGGCCAAGGCATTCCTGGCCGATCTGCCGCGCAATGTGCGGGTCGGCGTGGTCTCGTTTGCCGGCACCGCCGCCGTGGTACAGCCGCCCACGCACAACCGAGAAGACACCGTCGCCGCGATCGACCGCTTTCAGTTGCAGCGCGGCACGGCCATCGGCAGCGGCATCGTGTTGTCGCTGGCGACCATCTTCCCCGATGCGGGCATCGACCTGTCGCAGATCACCGGCCAGCGCAACATGCCGCTCGGCCCCGGCGACAAGCCGCCGAAGGAGTTCACGCCGGTGGCACCGGGCTCGTTCACCTCCGCGGCCATCGTCTTGCTGACCGACGGCCAGCGCACCACCGGCCCCGACCCGATGGACGCGGCCAAGATGGCGGCCGACCGCGGCGTGAAGGTGTATTCGGTGGGCATCGGCACCAAGGAGGGCGAGACCATCGGTTTCGAAGGCTGGTCGATGCGCGTGCGGCTCGATGAAGACACGCTGAAGAACGTGGCCAACCTGACCCGTGCCGAGTACTTCTATGCCGGCACGGCCGAAGACCTGAAGAAGGTCTACCAGTCGCTCAGCTCGCGGCTCATCGTCGAGAAGAAAGAAACCGAGATCACCGCCCTGTTTGCGGCAGCCGCTGCAGCCCTGGTCGTGCTGGCCGCAGGGCTGTCGGTGTGGTGGTTCGGGCGCGTGGCTTGAAGCGCTTGGAGGCAGAGGGGTCGCCCTGCTCCGGAACTGATCACACCGCGAGCTTGCCCAGGGTCAGGTGCAGCACGCGTGAGCAACGCGCCGCCAGCGACTCGTCGTGCGAGACGATCACACACGCCATGCCTTGCTCGCGCGCGAGGCCGAGCAGCAGCTCGAACACCCCATCGGCAGTGCGGCGATCGAGGTTGCCGGTGGGCTCGTCGGCCAGCACGCAAGCCGGCCGCCCGGCCAGCGCGCGCGCAATCGCCACCCGCTGGCGCTCGCCGCCCGAAAGCTGCGACGGCCGGTGATCGACCCGCTGGGCCAGCCCCACCTGGGCCAGCACCGCACGAGCCTGTTCACGCGCCTCGGGTTTGGGCATGCGTCGGATGCGCAAGGGCATCGCCACGTTGTCGAGCGCGGTGAACTCGGGCAGCAGGTGATGGAACTGGTAGACAAAACCGAGTTGCTGGTTGCGCCACTCGCCCTGGGCTGCCGCGCTCATCTCGGAGAAGTTGCGCCCCGCCAGACGCACCGTGCCCTGGGTCGGCGCCTCCAGCCCACCCAGCAGGTGCAGCAAGGTGCTCTTGCCCGAGCCCGAAGCGCCGACGATGGCGACCGTTTCACCACGCTGCACAGTGAGGTCGACCCCTTGCAGCACGTTCACATCGAGCCCGCCTTCGGTGAAGCGCTTGTGCAGGCCGGTCGCTTCGATCACGGCTTCATTCATAGCGCAGCGCCTCGGCAGGTTGGACCCGGCTGGCGCGCCAGCTCGGGTAGAGCGTGGCCACGAACGAGAGCACGAGCGAGATCACGGTGATGGGCACGATGTCGGCCGCCTGCGGCTCGCTCGGCATGGTGCTGATGAGGTAGATGCTGCCCGGCAGGAAGCTGGTCTGGAGCAGGTTCTCGATGAAGGGCACGATCACGCCGACGTTGAAGGCGACCAACAGGCCGAACAACACGCCGGCCAGCGTGCCGATCACGCCCGACGCCGCGCCTTGCACCATGAAAATGCCCATGACGGAGCGCGGGCTCGCGCCGAGCGTGCGCAGGATGGCGATGTCGGCACGCTTGTCGGTGACGGTCATCACCAGCGTGGAGACGAGGTTGAACGCCGCCACCGCGACGATCAGCGTCAGGATGATGAACATCAAGCGCTTTTCCAGTTGCACCGCCGAGAACCAGTTGCGGTTGGTGCGCGTCCAGTCGCGCACCATCACCTGCGGGCCCAGATCGGCCGACAACTGGGCCGCCACTTGCGGCGCCTGGTGCAGGTCTTTCAGGCGCAGCTGCACACCGGTCGGCCCTTCCATGCGGAACAGTCGGGCCGCGTCGTCGAGGTGAATCAAGGCGAGCGTGCTGTCGTATTCGTAGTGGCCCGAGTCGAAGGTGCCCACCACCGTGAGCTGCTTGAGCCGCGGCACCACCCCCGCCGGCGTGAACTGGCCACCGGGCGCCACGATGGTGACGCTGTCGCCGCTGCGCACGCCCAGCGAGCGCGCCAGCTCGCTGCCGAGCACGATGCCCCAGGTGCCGGGCGTGAGCCTGGCCAGCGTCGTGTCCTTGAGCTGCGCCGCCAGGTCGGTGACGCTGGCCTCTTCGTTCGGCGAGATGCCGCGCACTACTGCGCCGCGCATGTCGTCACCCCGTGCGATCAGCGCCTGCATGGCCACGAAGGGCGCCGCACCGATGACCTGCGGGTTTTGTCGGGCCCGGGCCGCCGTGGCTTGCCAGTCGGCGAGGCCGCCGCCCTGCACGTCCATCACCTCGATGTGGGCGATGACCGACAGCATGCGGTCGCGCACCTCCTTCTGGAAGCCGTTCATCACCGACAGCACGATGATCAGCGCCGCCACGCCGAGCGCTATGCCCAACATCGACACACCGGAGATGAAGGAGATGAAGCCGTTGCGCCGACCGGCGCGGCCGGCGCGCGTGTAGCGCCAGCCTATTTGTAGTTCGTAGGGCCAGTTCATGGTGGCGGATGCTACCTGCATCGCCGTTCGGGCTGAGCCGGTCGAAGCCCAGCGCGTTTCGTTGCAAGCCCTTCGACAGGCTCAGGGCGAACGGAGATCTGGCTCAGTTGCGCTCGATCCGCGCGTAGGCGCTGTGGTTGTGGATCGACTCGAAATTCTCCACATCGACGCTGTAGCGCCCGAGGCGCGCATCGGCATTCAGCCGCAGCGCCACATCACGCACCAGGTCTTCGACGAACTTCGGGTTTTCGTAGGCGCGCTCGGTCACCCACTTTTCATCGGCCCGCTTGAGCATGGGCCAGATCTCGCTGGAGGCCGACTCTTCGGCAAAACGCACCAGCTCGGACCAGTCCACGTCTTGCAGCAGCTCGGCGCGAATGGTCACGTGCGAGCGCTGGTTGTGGGCGCCGTAGTCGGAGATCTCCTTGGAGCAGGGGCACAGCGACTTCACCGGCACCAGCACCTGCGACCAGACCGTGGTCTGCCCGTTCACGGCTTCGGCGACCCAGCTGCCCTGGTAGTCGAGCAGACTCTCCAGGCCCGACACCGGTGCACGCTTGCGGATGAAGAACGGGAAACGCACCTCCACACGCCCTTCAGTGGCGTGCAGCTTCTCCAGCATGGCGATGAAGTGCGTGCGCAGCGTGACCACATCGAGCGGCTCGCTGCCGAGCGCATCGAGCCAAGCCAGGAAGCGCGACATGTGGGTGCCCTTCTGCTCAGCAGGCAGCGCCACGGCCATGTCCCACACGCCGATGGTGGGCTGGCTGGTCTTGCCGGTGCGCAGCGTCAGCGGGTAACGCACGTCTTTCACGCCCACGCGCTGGATCGCGAGGTGGCGCTCGTCGCGCTCGCTCTGCGTGTCGGGGATGTGCAGCGTGTCTTTCAACGCGCTTTTTACGTCGGACATTTGGTTCATGACAGGCAAAGGATGACAGCTATTGCGACGCCCTGGCGGGCCCAAGGGCATCGGGCTGTGACTTCTGAGCGCTAACGGTGGGCTGCCGGGCGAATGAGGGCCGGCCGCGCGCCGAAGCGCTTGAGGATCGACTGCTCGATGCCCGCGGCATCCAGGCCACACAAGCTGAGAAGCTTGGCGGGGTCACCATGCTCGATGAACTCATCGGGCAAGCCCAGAGTGAGAACCGGCAGCTCGATGCGCGCCGCGGCCAGTGCCTCTTGCACCGCACTGCCGGCGCCGCCCATGAGACAGCCTTCTTCCACGGTCACGATTGCATCATGGCTGCGCGCCAATTCAGTCACCAGCGCGACATCGAGCGGCTTCACGAAGCGCATGTTGGCCACGGTGGCGTTGAGGTTCTCGGCGGCGGCCAGCGCCGGGTGGAGCATGGAGCCGAAGGCCAGGATGGCAATGCGCTCGCCCTTGCGCCTCAGCTCGCCCTTGCCCCAGGGCAGGCTGTCGAGCGTCGCCCCGGTGGCCACACCCGCACCGGCGCCGCGCGGGTAACGCACGGCGACGGGGTGGTCCTGGTGGAAGGCGGTGGTGAGCAGCTGGCGGCACTCGTTTTCGTCGGCCGGCGCGAGCACGCTCATGTTGGGAATGCAGCGCAGAAAGGCGATGTCGTAGGCGCCCGCGTGGGTGGCGCCGTCGGCACCCACCAGGCCGGCGCGGTCGAGGGCAAACACGACCGGCAGGTTCTGGATCGCCACGTCGTGGATCAGCTGGTCGTAGGCGCGCTGCAAGAAAGTGGAGTAGATCGCCACCACCGGTTTCATGCCCTCGCAGGCCAAACCGGCGGCGAAGGTCACGGCGTGCTGCTCGGCAATGCCCACGTCGAAGTAACGCTTGGGGAAACGCTGTTCGAACTCGACCATGCCCGAGCCTTCGCGCATGGCGGGGGTGATGCCCACCAGCCGTTCGTCGGCGGCGGCCATGTCGCACAGCCACTGGCCGAAGACCTGGGTGAAGGTC
>NZ_JADMJX010000222.1 GCF_018780185.1 Rhizobacter sp. | reverse complement strand
CCTTCGGGGTTGAGCGGCTCGCCCACGCTCGCGACGAAACGCAGTTGGGGGAAGCGGTGCGCCCGAGCCAGCTCGGCGCCGGCTTTCATCAGCATGCGGATGGCGGTGGGCGCGGTGTACCAGACGCTCACACGCTCGTCTTGCAAGATGCGATACCAGCGTGTGGGGTCGAACTCGGCCTCGTCGACGATCATCGTCACGCCGTGCAGCAGCGGCGCGATGATCCCGTACGACATGCCGGTCACCCAGCCGGGGTCGGCGGTGCACCAGAAGATGTCGTCGTCGTGCAGGTCGAGCGCGTACAGGCCGGTGGCCCAGTGGGTGACCACCGCCTCGTGCACATGGATCGCGCCCTTGGGCCGGCCAGTGGTGCCGCTGGTGAAGTGCAGCAGCGCCATCTCGTCGGGGCGTGTGGCCACGGTCTCGAACCTGTCGCTCGCCTTCTTCATCAGGTCGTAGGCCGACTGTGTCGCGGCGGGCGGTGGCTGGTCGTCGTCGCCAATCAGCAGCACATGCTCCAGCGACGCGATCTGCGAGCGCACGCCCGCCACCTTGCGGCGGTAGAGCTCGCCTGTGGTCACCAGCGCGCGGCCGCCGCCGAGGTTCATGCGCATCGCGATCGGCTCCGGCCCAAAGGCCGAGAACAACGGCGACACCACCAGGCCAGCCTTCAGCGCCCCCAGCACCGCCACATACAGCTCGGGCAAGCGGGGTGCCAGCACGAAGATCCGGTCACCGCGTTTCAGGCCCAGCGCCAGCGCCGCGTTGGCGAAGCGGTTGGTCAGGCGCATCAGTTCGGCGTAGCTGATGTCGCGCCGCGCGCCCTCTTCACCCAGCCAGCGAATGGCCACCCGGTCGGCGAGCGTGCCGCTGGCGTGGCGGTCGACCGCTTCGAAGCCGATGTTCAACCCGCCGCCGGGCAGGCCCGCGAGTGCGCTGCGTGCGCTCGCCCAGGTGAACGCCTGGCGCGCGGCATCGGTGTCCGGCAGGTTGGGCGCCACGCCGAAGGCTTGCGCGTTCTTGCCGATCAAGGCCGGCCGGCCGGCGGTGGTGGTGGTGTCCTGCCCTGGCATGGTGGTCTGCGCTCCTTGCTGCAATGGCAAGGCAGACCATAGACCGGCCGCGCGGCACCACATTGACCACGATCAAGCCAAGGGGCTGATCAGGTCTGTTGGAACTTCAATGGATCGTGACCACGATGGGCGCACCGCGCGTGATGATCATCGTGTGCTCGTATTGCGCCGACAGGTTGCCCGGCGCACCGCACAGCGTCCAGCCATCGGCCGCTTCTTCGACGATGCGGCTGCGGGTGGAGAGGAAGGGCTCGATGGTGATGACCTGGCCTTCGTGCAGCACCCGGGTGTCGCGCGGGTCGTGGTACCCGAGGATCTCGGTCGGCTCTTCGTGCAGCGCGCGGCCCACACCGTGGCTGGCCAGGTTCTCGATCACCTTGAAGCGGTAAGCCCGCGCGGTGCGCTCGATCGTGCCGCCGATGGCGTTGATGGGTGCGCCGGCGCGTGCCTGCTTCATGGCCAGCCGCAGGGCCTCGCGGGTGGCATGGCACAGGCGTGTCTGCACGGCGGTGGTGGGTGGCACGGCGCGTGTGCCGCCGGTGTCGGCGAAGTAGCCACCCAGCTCGGCCGACACGTCCACGTTCACCAGATCGCCCGCGCGGATCACACGGTCGCCGGGGATGCCGTGCGCCGCCTCTTCATTGATGCTGATGCAGGTGGCGCCTGGAAACCCATAGGTGAGCTGCGGCGCCGAGCGCGCACCGTGCTGCGCCAGCAGTTGCGCGCCGATCGCGTCGAGCTCGCGCGTGGTCATGCCGGGCTCGATGGTGTCGAGCATGTGCTGCAAGACGAGGGACACCACGCGGCCGATGCGCTGCAGTCCGTCGACGTCGTGTTGGGTCTCGATGGTCATGGGAAGTGAAGTGGGTCAGGGTCGCACGACTGTAGCGGGTCAACCTTCACACGCCCCTGGCGAGCTCGCAGCGGCCCACCTGTGCTGCAATACGGCACTTTGCAGCCTTGGTGAAAGCAATCAATGAAACGTCGACTGGTAGCTTGGGTTCTCTGTGGCATGGCATGGCTTGCAATGGCCAGCGCGGCAAGCGCTGCCGACGGCCCGCGCACCTACGCGGTGATATCACTCATTGGCGACAAGATGAGTGTGGTGACCTACCAGATGAGCACGGGCAGCGGCATCGACAGGAACCGGCGGGAAACCATCGACATGACCGATGGCTTGTTCGACAAGATCGCACTCAGCACGATTGAAAAGGCCCTGAACGCCCAGCCCGACAAACCCCGCAGCCAGTTGTTCGAGTTGGCCGCCCCCAGCCTGTTCACGCGCCAGGACCGCTTCTTCAGCGACAGCAAGTTGGTCCTGCCCGAGGCGATTCACACTGCGCTCAAAAGCGATGGCGCAACACACCTGCTGCTCGTGACCAAGTTCCGTGCAGAAGCACGCATGCAGGCCGACGGAGCAAAGCTTGGCAGCGGCGTGATCGAAGGGCTGGGTTTCTACGTCGACCATATGAGCGAGATGATCAACAACAAAACGCAACGCGAGAGCAAAGGCTTCTTGGCCCCGTTTGCGTTCATGCGGCTGTCGCTGGTCGATCTGGGGTCGTCTGTCGTGTTGCGCCAGAAGTACATCGAGGCCTCGACAATGATGATCACGGCCAACAAAGAGGCTTACAACCCCTGGGACACGCTGAGCCCGGCGGAGAAGGTCGAACACCTGCGCCATCTGATCGACACCGAGCTGACCAAAGGCGTCGCCTCGCTGCTCGCGCCCTGACCCAGGGGCGCCCCGCAGGCCCGCGACATCAAGGCACTGGCGCGAGGCGGGTGACTGTATGAAAATACAGTTATTCGTACACGCCCATGGCCGCCCCCGCACCCCGCCTGATCGCCCACCTCGACATGGACGCCTTCTATGCGTCGGTCGAGCTGCTGCGTTACCCCGAGCTGCGCGGGCTGCCGGTGGTGATCGGCGGCGGGCGGCGCCACCAGCCGGTGCAGCGGGCCGACGGCAGCCGCGAGTTCTTCCGGCTGCGCGACTACACCGGCCGCGGTGTGCTGACCACCAGCACGTATGAAGCGCGTGCACTCGGCGTGTTTTCGGCCATGGGCACGATGAAGGCGGCGCTGCTCGCGCCCGACGCCATCCTGCTGCCGGTCGACTTCGACGAATACCGCCGCTACTCGCGCCTCTTCAAGGCCGCGGTGCGCAACATGGCGCCGCTGGTCGAAGACCGCGGCGTCGACGAGATCTACATCGATCTCACCGACTTTCCCGGCGCACAAGACGACCAGGGCCGCGCCGCCGGCCAGGCCCTGAAAGACGCGGTGTTCGACGCCACCGGCCTCACCTGCTCGGTGGGCATCACACCCAACAAGCTCTTGTCGAAGATGTGCTCCGAGTTCGACAAGCCCAACGGCCTCACGCTGCTCGGCCTCGACGAGATCCCCACCCGCATCTGGCCGCTGGCCGCGCGCAAGATCAACGGCATCGGCCCCAAGGCGAGCGAAAAGCTCGCGGCGCATGGCATCCACACCATCGGTGAGCTGGCGGCGGCCGACCCGGCCTTCCTGGTCGCGAACTTCGGCAAGAGCTACGGCGCCTGGCTGCACGAAGCGGCCCACGGGCGCGACGAGAGGCCGGTGGTCACCTACAGCGAGCCGGTGTCGATGAGCCGCGAAACCACCTTCGAGCGCGACCTGCATGCGGTGCGCGACCGCAGCACGCTGAGCGGCATCTTCACCGACCTGTGCATCGAGCTGGCCGACGACCTGGCGCGCAAGGGCTACGCCAGCAAGACCATCGGCATCAAGCTGCGTTTCGACGACTTCAAGATCGTGACGCGCGACCTCACCCTGCCCGCCCACACGCTCGACGCACGCAGCATCCGCCGTGCAGCCGGCGAGTGCCTGAAGCGTGTCGACCTCACCCGCCGCCTGCGCCTGCTGGGCGTGCGCGCCGGCAACCTGGCCAAGCTGGCCGACCTGGTGGACCCTCACGGGGCCGAGGCCCCACTGGTGGCACAGGAAGCACCGGCTGCGTACCATGCGCCGATGCCGCTGTTCGACGCGGCACCGCCTTCTCAAGACTGACGCGCCGCCTGCCAAATCGTGCACGCTTTTCAGTGCATCCAGGCCCAGGGGCAGTGCGTAAGAAGAGGTCGAGACCTGTTCAAACGACACAAGGAGAAGACGCATGCCCTTTCGAAACTTCCGCGGCCACTGCACTGCATTCGCCTGCACCCTGCCGCTCGCCCTCAGCGCCGCGCCGGTGCTGGCGCAACCCGCCAGCCCCACCACCTTCAGCGGCAAGCTGCTGCTGACGGGTGGCGTGAGCAGCGTCGACGGTGCCGCCGGCGGTGGCCTCACGCCCTGGGCGGTGACTGGCGGCTATGCCACCGCGGGCGAGTTCGGCGGCTCGGCCTTCGGCACGCGGGTGAAGACGAAAGACTTTTCGCTCAATGGCTACGGCGCGGCCTTCAGCTACGGCGAGCGCATCGAGGTGTCGATCGCACGGCAAGACCTCGACACCGGCCCGGTGGGCACGGCCCTCGGCCTCGACGGCTTGCGCCTCAAGCAAGACATCTTCGGCGCCAAGCTTCGCGTGGCCGGCGACGCCGTGCTCGACAGTGACTCCTGGATGCCGCAGATCGCCGTCGGCCTGCAGCACAAGAAGGCGAGCCCCGACGGCCTGGCCCCCACGCTCACCGCGCTCGGCGCCAAGGACAGCGGCACCGATTTCTACGTCAGCGCGACCAAGCTCTTTCTCGCGCAAGGCATTCTCGTCAACGGCACCTTGCGCGCCACCAAGGCCAACCAGAACGGCCTGCTCGGCTTTGGCGCCACCGACCACAGCAGCTACAGCCTCCAGCCCGAAGTGTCGGTGGTGTACCTGTTGAGCAAAAGCATCGCCATCGGTGCCGAGTACCGCGCCAAGCCTGACAACTTTCGCGACGTCACCGCGCTCGACGCCGGTGGGCTGAAAGAAGACGACTGGGCCGACGTGTTCATCGCCTGGGCGCCGAGCAAGCACTTCTCGCTAACCGCCGCCTATGTCGACCTGGGCAAGGTCGTCCCCGGTGTGGTCAACCGCCGCCAGACCGGCACCTACCTCTCGGCGCAGATCGCCTTCTGAATCGGAGCCTCCCATGAGCAAACTCTTTCGCACCCTCATCGTCTGCGCCTCCCTGCTGGCCGGCGCCACCGCCCACGCACAACCCACCGACGACAGCCTCTACCAACAGCTCGGCGCCCAGCCCGGCCTGACCAAGCTGATGGACGACTTCATGACGCGCCTGCTCGCCGACTCGCGCATGAACCCCTTCTTCAAGGACGTCGACCACCAGCACGTCAAGGCGCAGCTGGTGGCGCAGTTCTGCGAAGTCTCGGGTGGGCCCTGCAAGCTCAAGGGCCCCGACATGAAGAAGGCTCACGCCGGCATGGACATCACCAAGAGCAACTTCAACGCCCTGGTCGAGGTGCTGCAACACAGCATGGACGCACAAGGCATCGCCTTCGGCACGCAGAACAAACTGCTGGCCAAGCTCGCGCCGATGCACCGCGACATCATCAACACGCCCTGAGCCTCACCCGGCCCCCGCATCGCGGCTCACCGTGCATTCCCGCTTTCGCGGGAATGACGAAGCCTCTATCCTCCACACCTCTTTCGCGCCACCCATGAACAAAAACACCCTTGCCCTGCTCGCACTGGCCCTGGTCGCCGGTCTGTCTCACGCCGGCACCGTGCAGCTCACCATCACCGACAAGGACGGCAAGCCCGCTCCCGACGTGGTCGTGCTGGTGCAGCAAACCGTCAAGACCGTGCCCACGCCGGCCGCCAAGCCGGTGCTGATCACCCAGGAAGGCTCGCGTTTCATCCCCTTCCTGACCGTGGTGCCGGTGGGCAGCACGCTGCGCTTCACCAACAAGGACGGTTACGACCACCACGTGCGCTCCACGCCCAGCGGCCCGCTGGGCAGCATCGCACCGGCCAAGACCTTCGAGCTGCGGCTCGACGCCGACCCCGTCGCCTCGGCCAGCGGCGGCACCGATGCCTACCCCAGCGGCCCGGCCAAGAAGCCCTCTGGCACCTCGACCGCCGACGTCAAGATGGACCAGGCCGGCCCGATCGGCCTGAGCTGCCACATCCACGGCTCGATGCGTGGCCAGGTCTACGTGGCCGACTCGCCCTGGTTCGGCAAGACCGACGCCAAGGGCGTGGTCACCATCGAAGGCGTGCCCGATGGTGCCGCCCAGCTCACGCTGTGGCACCCCGACCAACTGCAAGACCAGGCCGCGGTGCCGGTGCAAGTGAGCACCACATCGGTCTCGGCCACCACCCAACTCAACTTCGTGCCGAGGCGCCGCCGCTGATG
>NZ_JADMJX010000306.1 GCF_018780185.1 Rhizobacter sp. | reverse complement strand
TCGACGGCTTGGTGCGCACCGACATGTAGCCCGCGATGCTGCCACCTCGCACCACCGGCGTGACGTTGGCACGAACCCAGTAGTGGTCGCCGTTCTTGCGGCGGTTCTTGACGATGGCCGTCCAGGGTTCACCGCCCTTCAGGGTGGCCCACATGTCGGCGAAGGCCTGCGCGGGCATGTCGGGATGGCGAACGATGTTGTGGGGCGCCCCTTGCAGCTCTTCATGCGAAAAGCCGCTGGCGTCGACGAAGGCTGCATTCGCGTATGTCACACGACCCTGCGGGTCGGTGGTGGACATGAGAGTGGCGTTGTCTGGAAGTTCGTATTCCCGTTGGGTCACGGGCTGGTTGTCGCGCACGGGTGAAAGCTCCGAAGGTGATGCGGCGGTGCGCCAGCGACTCCGTGGGAGCCGCACGCCTGTTGTCGATGTGAGCTCTTTGAATCGGCACGCCCACCGTCAACTTGAGCCCTTTCGTGCTGCGGCGCCGCAAGAAGCGGCGCTATGCGGCCGCGGTGCGGCTCAGCGCCTCGCTGATGGCGGCGCGGTCGCCGGGCCTCACCAGGCGGGCCACTTCGCGGCCGTCGCGCAAGAACACCAGCGTGGGCCAGAGCTTGACGCCGAACGAGCGGCCGAGCGGGCGGCCAGGGCCGTCTTCGACCTTCAGGTGGCGCACCTGCGGGTGCTCGGTGAAGGCCTGCGCGATCAGCGGCTGCGCCGCGCGGCAGTAGCCGCACCAGTCGGTGCCGAACTCGAGCACGGCCGCGCCCGCGAGGGCATCGATGTCGCTGCGGGTGGGTTGTTCGACGGCGTAAGGGGCAGGCATGGCCGCCAGTCTAGGCTCAAACCTGCAACAGCTCCTGGCGCACGGCATAGAGCGCCAGCTCGACGTCGTTGCGCACGCCCGTCTTCTCAAGAATGCGCGCGCGGTAGGTGCTCACGGTGTTGGGCGAGAGCGAGAGCTGCTCCGCGATCTCGCTCACGCTGCGCCCTTGGCTCAGCAGGCGAAACACCTGGTACTCGCGGTGCGACAGGCGCTCGTGCAGCGGCGCGTCTTCGGCGTGGCCGGCACCGATGGCCCCCGCCAGTTGTTCGGCCACGGCCGGCGTGATGAACAGCCCCCCGGCTGCCACCTTGCGGATGGCGCCAATCATCTGCTCGGAGTCGGCGCTCTTGTTGAGGTAGCCCACCGCGCCGAGCTTCATGCTGCGCACGGCGTACTGCTTGTCGGGGTAGGTGCTCAACATCAGCACCGGTAGTTTGGGAAACTCGCTCTTGAGCTGGCGCAGCACGTCGAGCCCGTCGCGGTGGGGCATGGCGATGTCCATCAGCACCACGTGGATGCCGCCTTCGCGCACCCGCGTGAGGGCCTCGGGACCGTTGGCGGCTTCGCCAGCCACCTCGATGTCGGCCGCATCGGCCAGCACCTGGCGGATGCCCTGGCGCACGATCAGGTGGTCGTCGCAGATGAGCACACGAATCGGTTTCATGCGACCTCCGGCAGCGGCATGGTCAAGCACACGATGGTGCCCCGGCCAGGGGTGCTGTCAATGAAGAGTCTGCCGCCGTAATGGCCAGCACGTTCGCGCATGCCCATGACACCGTAGCTGCGCGGGTCATCGAGCGCGGCCTGTTCGGCGCCGACACCGTCATCGCGCACTTCCAGGTGCAGCACCGGCTGTGGCGGGCCGTCCACATACAGGTGAATGCGCACCGAGCTGGCCTGCGCGTGCCGCGCCACGTTGCTGAGCATCTCTTGAAAAATGCGAAACACCGCAATCGCCCAGCGCTCGCCCTGCGGCCCGGCGGGCGGCTGCACCCCGGCGTGCACGTGCACGCGCAATTCGTGGCGCAGCTCGGTGGTCTCGATGAACTCCTGCGCCTGCCATTCGAGCGCGGCCCACAGGCCCTGGTGGTCGAGGATGCTCGGGCGCAGGTCGGTGATGATGCGCCCGAGGTTGTCGACCGCGCGGTCGATCAGGCCACCCATGCCCTGGCACTTGGCCTGCAGCGGGGGCTTGTCGTCGATGCGCTTCTCGAGCCAGTTGACGTCCATCTTCAGCGCCACCAGCAGCGAGCCGAGCTCGTCGTGGATCTCGCGGGCGATGCGGGTGCGCTCTTCTTCGCGCACCGTCTCCAGATACGCCGACAGCTCGCGCAACTGGCCGAGCGCCTGGGTCAGCTCGTGCGTGCGCTCTTCGACCCGCTTTTCGAGCTGCTCGCGCGCCTGCGCCAGCTGCGCTTCGGCGCGCTTGCGCTCGGTGATGTCGACGATGGTGACCACCGCGCCTTGCACCTGGCCGTTTTCAATAATCGGGTGCGACGAGTACTCGGCGCTGAACGAGCTGCCGTCGCCGCGCCACAGCACCTCGCTGTCGATGCGGCAGGGCAGGCCGCGCCGAAAGGCGTTGAAGATGGGGCAGTCGCACTCGGGGTAGTGGCGGCCGTCGGCGTGGGTGTGGTGGATCAGCTCGTGCATGTTGCGGCCATGCACTTGCTCGGTGCGGTAGCCGAGCATCTCGGCCGCCGCGCGGTTCACGAAGGTGCAGCAGCCGGCCAGGTCGATGCCGAAGATGCCTTCGCCGGTGGATTCGAGCAGCAGCTGCAGGCGCTCGCTCCAGGCCGCGCTCACCTGCGACGCCCGGGCCGGTGGAGCGCTTGCGCGCGGGGCCTTGCTCAGTTCGGACAACATGCACCACCCCGGTGGGTTGTTGATTCACCAGGACAGTGCAAGCGCCGTGCCACGGCGCAAGTGGCCCAGGTGTCAGCGCCGGAGGGTCGTCGCGATCAAGAGCCCAACCAGGCCAGCAAGGCGTTCAGCCGCTGGCCCGAGCTGGCGTCGAACGACTGCACCCCCACGGTCTTGAGAATGGCCCGGCCGCTGTCGGACTGCGCGAGCGCGGCCAGTTCTGCCTGAATGGCGCGGACCTGTTCGGGCGAGATCCGCTTGCCGGCCACCAGCGGGAAGTAGGGCTGCGCCACGCTCTTGTGCAGCACGCGGTGGCCTGTTTTTTCAAGCGACTTGGCCGGCCCCGAATAGGAGGCGATCGCCCCCACGTCGACCAGCTTCTGGTCGAGGTAGAAGGGCACCGCGGCCTGCTCGCGCACGTATTGGACCTTCTCATTGGCCACCGTGATGCCACGGTCGCGCAACTCGGCAGCACAGAACTTGGCCATGTAGGACACCTGCTCGGGCATGGCCCAGCGGGCGCCCTTGGCCTGCTCCAGCGTCTTCAGCGGCGAGTCCTGACGGGTGATCACCAGGCATTGCCCATCGGGGCGCGCACTCGCCACGAACTGATAGCCATGGTCGCGCACCGCACGCGCCGGGTAGTCGCTCGGGCGCGCGAGCACCAGGTCGAAGCGCCCGCTGCGCATGCCGTCGTCGAGGGCGCTGAACTCGCGGGCGAACACCACCTGTACACGGCGCTTGAGCGCATGCCCGATCACATCGGCCAGGCCACCGTACTTCAAGATCACCCGCGCGTGGTCGAGCCCGCCCGAGGTGCCCTCGCTAACGGCCAGGGTCAGGTCAGACTCTGCCCGCACCGAGAAGGTCAGCAGAAGGCTCGCAACCAGCAAGAAGACTCGCTTCATTTGGTACATGCGCAAATTCCGATGTAAAGCGCACATTTTGCGGCGCGCAGTCTTCGCGGCACCTTGGTGAGTGCAAAAAAAACACGCCAAGCGGTTTGCTTCGGAACCCGGCCGGCTGTCACACGGCGGTCACGCCGGGTGGGTCAGCCGCGCGAAGCGAGCAGCGCCTTCAGACGTGGCCACAACATGTTGAGCGCCAGGCCGCACAACACGAGCGCCGCTGCACCCAGCTTCCAGCCAGGCAAGGGCTCGGCCAGCATCACGCTGGCCGCCGCCATGCCGAACACCGGCACCAGCAAGGCCATCGGCGTGATGCTCGCCGCCGGGTGGCGAGACAGCAGCCAGCCCCAGGCCGCATAACCGAAGAGCGTGTTGCCGAAGGCCTGCCAGGCCACCGCCCACCAGGTGAGGGCGTCGGCGCTGCGCAAGCCGGCCTCGATGGCGGGCCAGCCTTCGAACAGCAGCGACAACACCACCAGCGGCGGCACCGCCGTGATGCTCGACCACACCACGTACGACAGCATGTTGACGCTGCCCGCCCGCTTGCTGACCATGTTGGCGCAGGCCCAGCAGAAGGCCGCACCCAGCACCATCAGCAGGCCGAGCACGGTGGTGTCGCCATCGGTGTGGGCGGCGATCACGCCGATGCCGGCCGCAGCGAGCGCGAGCGCCAGCCACTGGTAGGGCTGCACGCGCTCGCGCGCCACGCGCATGGCCAGCACGATGGTGAAGAACACCTGGGTCTGGATCACCAGCGAGGCGAGGCCGGGCGAGATGTTGCCCTTCATCGCCAGGTACAACACGCCGAACTGCCCCACGCCGATCAGCACGCCATAGGCCGCGAGGTTGCGCCACGAGACCGCCGGGCGCGGCAGCAGCAGCACGGCCGGAAAGAAGGCCAGCGCAAAACGCAGCGCCGCAAACAGGAGCGGCGGCAGGTGCGCCAGCGCGAGCTTGATGACGACGAAGTTGGTGCCCCACACCGCCACCACGGCCAAGGCGAGCAACAGGTGACGCCAGGGTGGCGTGGAATGTGGGGTCAACCCAGCACAACCCGGTTCTGCCCGCCGGCCTTGGCGTTGAGCAAGGCGTGTTCGGCGCGCTGCACGGTGTCGGCCACCGTCTCGCCGGCGCGGTGCTCGGTGACGCCGGCACAAAAGCTCATGTGCATGGCCGCGCCCTGCACTTCCACGGGCAACGCCTGGATGCGCTCGCGCAGCCGCTCCAGACTCACGCGGCCGAGCGAGGCGCGGGTGTTGGAGAGCATCAGCAGGAACTCCTTGCCGTCCCAGCGCGAGAGCAGGTCGGAGATGCGGATGACGTTGAGCGCCTCGTTGGCAAAGCGGCGCAGCAGCTGGTCGGCAAAGGCGTGGCCGTGTCGGTCGTTGATGGCGCGGAAGTCGTCGATGTCGATCACCGCGATGCAGAACGACTGGCCCGAGCGCACGCCGCGCTGGCGCTCCTGCTCCATCAGCTCGAGCATGTGGCGGCGGTTGATGAGGCCGGTGAGCTCGTCGCGCGTGGCCAGCTCCTGGATGCGCGCGAGTGCCACCGCAATGTCTTTCTTCTGCCGGCGCAGCCGGTCGCGCAAGCGGCTCAGCTGCCCGGCCAGCACCGCGATGGCGGGCACCATGATCGCGATCATGATGAAGTGGCCCCACTCCACCGCGGGCTCGTAGACGGCCGGGTTGCGGTGTGCCATCACCAGCATCGTGAGGCCGAACACCGCCACCGCAAAGAAGCTGGTGCGCAGCACCGTGATCGGCGGCAGCGAGTACATGCTGAACATGAAGATCACCATCAGGATCGGGAAGGCGCCACCTCGCCCGCGGCCTGCAATGGCATACGCCACCGCGCCGCACACGATGGCAAACGCCATCTGGGGGACGGTCAGCGATGGCTCGGCGTAACGCAGGTTGCGCCCGCTGCGGATGGTGATGAAGAAGAGGGCAAAACCGCCCACCAGCACCAGCGTCCACCACGCCGTGGGCACGGCCGGTGCGATCCCGGCCCACACGAGGTATTGCATGTTGAGCACGCTGCCCAGCACCAGCAGCATGGCGGTGCCGCACTGCACCAGGCGCAGCCGCTGCTTGGGCTCGGTGCCGAGCAGGCGGTCGGCCAGACGGGTCATGGACATCGAACGCGAAGCCGTGTCAGCGCGCGCGCGACTTGGCGGCTTGCAGGTGGCCGAGCGGCAAGGCCGCACCGGCTTTCACTTCACCCAGCGAGAAGCTGGTGTGGATGTCTTTGACGTTCGGCAGGTTGAGCAAGGTTTCGATCGAAAAACGGGAGAACGCATCCAGGTCGGTGGCCATGACTTGCAGCTCGAAAGTGCCGGTGCCTGAAATGTAGTGGCAGGCAATGACTTCGGGCAATTTGCGGATGGCGTCTTCCAGGGCGCGTGTGGCGATTCCGGTATTGCGCTCGGCGTCGACCCGCACGAAGGCCAGCACGCCGAGGCCGATCTTGCGGCGGTCGATCTCGGCCCGGTAGCCGGTGATGAAACCCTGGTCTTCCAACCACTTCACACGCCGCCAGGTGGGCGCCGCCGACAGGCCGATGCGCGCGGCCAGCTCCGAGTTGGACAGGCGTGCGTCTTGCTGCAGCTCGCCGAGGATCAGCACGTCGTAACGGTCGAGCTCGTTGCCGTGGTGTTCGGCGGCCTCGTCCGCGGGTTTGCTGGTTTTCCCTGGGAACGTCTTTTTGAGCGTCATTTCATCTCCAGGCGATTGAACGACGAAAGATTATTGCCGCAAGACCCTGCTCAGCGGCAAACTAAGAAAGGACATGCAGAGTCCAAATCTCTACACTGGCCCATC
>NZ_JADMJX010000044.1:27113-41342 GCF_018780185.1 Rhizobacter sp. | reverse complement strand
TTCGTAGTAGTCCTTGAACTTCATGCGCCCTCCCATGGCGTTGACAGACCCTAGAGCAGATTGACCGGGAGGCCTTCGCGGTTGAAGGGCAGGTAGGCGGCGATCTGGCCGGCCTTGATCGCCTCGACCATCTTCTGCAGCGGCGCTTCTGCCTGGGCGCTGGTCGGCTCCACACCGCCCTGGCCCGACATGGCCGCCACGAACACGATGACCCAGGAGGGGCCGAACTGTTCTGACTCGGTGACCAGCGCGTCAAAGCTCGGCAGCTCGGCCGGTGTCTTGTCGGCGCACATCAGCGGCGCGAGGGCACCGCCCTGGCCCTCGGCAAACGCGGCGCGCTGTGCCGGCGAGGCATCTTCGGGCAACTCGGCACCCGCAAACACAAACAGCAGGCGCTGCGGTTGGGGCTGTTGTCGTGCGGCCTGCAGCAGGTCCTGGAAGCTGTCGATGCTCATGTGAATTCAATCGAGTGACGGTTGTTGATTGTGAGGGGAACACCCAACGCAAGGAGCGACGCTAAGCACATGTGGAGCACAGGGTTTTGTGCTGGGTCAAGCGAACACCCTGCGGCACAGTGCACTGATTCAGGTCAATGACACCACAGGCCTGCGCACCGTACCGTGCACCACCACATCCAGGAGACCGCACACCATGCAAGAGACCAGAGAAGCCTCGATCCACACGCTCGCCAACCTGCCCGCGCAAGACATCAGCGCCGAGGTGCTGATTGAAAAATACGCCAAAGGCGACGAGCGCAGCATCGAGGCCGTGAACCAGCGTGTGGCCCGTGCGCTGGCACAGGCCGAGCAGCCCGGCCAGCGCGCGCTGTGGGAAGAGCGCTTCGCCCAGGCGCTGCGCCACGGCTTCGTGCCGGCGGGGCGCATCCAGTCGGCAGCGGGCACCGAGCTGTCGGCGACCCTCATCAACTGCTTCGTGCAGCCGGTGGGCGACTCGATTGCCCACAACGACGATGGCCACCCCGGCATCTACATCGCGCTCACCGAAGCCGCCGAGACCATGCGCCGCGGCGGTGGCGTGGGCTACGACTTCTCGCGCATCCGCCCGCGCGGCGCGTGGGTCGGCAGCACGCAGAGCAGCGCCTCGGGCCCGGTGAGCTACATGCGCGTGTTCGACCGCTCCTGCGAAACGGTCGAGAGCGCCGGTGCACGGCGCGGCGCACAGATGGGCGTGCTGCGCTGCGACCACCCCGACATCGAAGAATTCATCCACGCGAAGGACAGCGGCGACCTCAAGAACTTCAACATCTCGGTCGGTGTGACCGACGCTTTCATGGAAGCCGTGCAGGCCGACACCGAGATCGAGCTCGTGCACCGCGCCGAGCCTGGCGTGGCGCAAAAGGAGGCCGGTGCGTACCTGCATGGCGGCATGTGGGTCTACCGCAAGCTCAAGGCCCGCGAGCTGTGGGACCAGGTCATGCGCTCGACCTATGACCACGCCGAGCCGGGCGTGCTCTTTCTCGACCACATCAACAGCGACAACAACCTCTCGTACTGCGAGACCATCGCCAGCACCAACCCTTGCGCCGAACAGCCCTTGCCGCCTTACGGCTGCTGCTGCCTCGGCTCGATCGACCTCACGCGCTTCATCACCGACCCGTTCGAGCCCAACGCACGGTTTGACGAAGAAGGCTTTGCCAAGGTCGCCAAGGTGGCGGTGCGCATGCTCGACAACGTGCTCGACGTGACCGTCTGGCCGCTGCCGCAGCAGCAAGAAGAAGCGCGCAACAAGCGCCGTGTGGGCCTGGGCTTCACCGGCCTCGGTGATGCGCTGATCATGCTCAACCTGCGCTACGACACGCCCGAAGCCCGCAGCATGGCGCGACGCATTTCCGAGCTGATGCGCGACGCGGCCTACGACGCGTCTGTCGACCTGGCGCAAGAGCGCGGCGCCTTCCCGCTCTTCAACGCCGACCTGTATCTCAGCAGCGGCACCTTCGCCTCGCGCCTGCCGCAACGCCTGCGCGAGCGCATCCGCGCGCACGGCCTGCGCAACTCGCACCTGCTGTCGATCGCGCCCACCGGCACCATCAGCCTGGCCTTTGCCGACAACGCGAGCAACGGCATCGAACCTGCCTTCAGCTGGAGCTACACCCGCAAGAAGCGCATGCCCGACGGCGGCTTCAAGGAATACGCGGTCGAAGACCACGCCTGGCGTTTGTACCGTCACCTGAAGGGCGAGAGCGCGCCGCTCACGTCGGCCTTCGTCACGGCGCTGGAGATGAGCGCGCTCGACCACGAGGCCATGGTCGCTGCCGTGGCGCCGTGCATCGACACCGCCATCTCCAAGACCGTCAACGTGCCGGTCGACTACCCGTATGCGGACTTCCAAAACCTCTACATGCAGGCCTGGCAATCGGGCCTGAAGGGCCTCGCGACCTACCGGCCGAACGCCGTGCTGGGCTCGGTGCTGAGCACCACGCCCACGGCCAGCGCAACGGTGATGAAACTCAACGACGCCAACCAGCGCCTGGCACTCGACCGCCTGCCCGCGCCGGTGCTGTCGTCATTGCGCTGGCCCGGCCGCCCCGAGCTGCCGGCCGGCAACGCCGCCTGGACCTTCATGGTGCACCACCCCTTCGGCGAGTTCGCGCTCTTCGTCGGCGAGCTGGCCACTGAGGGCAGCGGCCCGCAGCCCTTCGAGGTGTGGGTCAACGGCGCCGAGCAGCCACGCGGCCTGGGCGCACTGGCCAAGACCTTGTCGATGGACTTGCGCGCCAACGACCCGGCCTGGCTGCAGCTCAAGCTCGACGTGCTGGCCACGGTGGCCGAAGAGCGTGCCTTCGAGATGCCGTTCCCGCCCAATGGCGAGCGGCGCTTGTTCCCCGGCGTGGTCGCGGCCACGGCGGCGGTGATCCGCTGGCGCTGCGAGCAGCTCAAGGCCTTGCCGCGCCTGGGCCGAAGCGGGCCGACGCCAGTGATCGACGCCATGTTCGCCCGCGACGAGCCGCACACCGGCCCCTCGGGCACGCTGGCCTGGGCGGTCGACGTGAGCAACCCCGCCACCGATGAAGACTTCACCCTCACGCTGAAAGAAGTGACGCTGCCCGGCCCCGACGGCGTGGCCGTCACACGGCCCTGCGCGGTGGGCTTCTCGGGGAACTACCCTCGTGCATTGGATGGCCTGGCGCGTGTGCTTTCGCTCGACATGCGCGTGATCGACCCGGCCTGGATCGGCATGAAGCTGCGCAAGCTGCTCAACTACGCCGAGCCGCTGGGCCACTTCATGGCCTTCGTGCCCGGCCTGCCGCACGGCGAGCGCCGCCAGCAGACCTGGCCCTCGACCGTGGCCTACCTCGCGCGGCTCATCATCCACCGCTACGCGATGCTGGGTGTGCTGACCGAAGAGGGCTTCCCGGTGCGCGACATGGGCGTGCTCGAGTCGCCCGACGACACCGCCGCCAGCCCGGTGATGACCGGCAAGGTCTGCCCCGAGTGCGGCAACCCCAATGTGATCCACAAGGATGGGTGCGATTTCTGCACCGCCTGCGGGTACGTGGGGCAGTGCGGGTAGGGTGCGTGCGGTTCGGCGGCGGCGATCCAGCCGCCGCCCTGCAGGGTCAGGGCCTCAGTGCGCCACTGGCCGCCGGGGCAGGCCGCGCGGCAGGTGCGGGCAGGATGAAGTTGCCGCGGTCGTGCACCTCGACATCAGGTGCGTAGCCGAAGAGCCAGCCGGCGTAGCTGGTGGGTTGGGAAGCGGCCTCCGCCACACCGGCGGCCGCCGGCACGGCCAGCAGCGGGCCGATCTCTTCAAGATAGGGTCGACCCTCTGCACCGCTGTACACGGCCATGATGCCGCCGCCGGGTGCCGGCACCGTCTTCCACTCTTTTCCGGTCAGCGGGTCAACGTACACCCGCCGCAGGTGCCGGCGCACGCCGGGCAGGCGCGGGTCGCGCACCAGGTCTTCGAGCCGGTCCGGAAAGCGCCGAGCACCCGCCGGGCTTTGCCGGTAGTAGCTCGCGAACGCACGCTCGAACTCCTTGCCAATGCCGATCAGCTCGGCTTCGGCGCTGCGCCGGGCGCTGGTTTCGGCCACTTCGAGCGTCAAGGCTGCGGCCAGCGACAACACCGCCAGCATCACCAGCACCACGATGTAGGTGTAGCCGCGTGCGGGCCGGCCGTTGACGAGCCTCGCGGGCCTCATAGCTCGGCGAATGCCTTGCCGTCGAGCGTCTGCCCTGGCGCTGTGCTCTTGATGTCGCCGACCTGGCCTTTCTTGTCAGTGGGCGGGGGCAGGATGCGCCAGGTCTTGTCGCTCTCGATGATCGGGTCCATGGGCAGTGCGCGCAGGTAGCGGCGCTCGACCAGCTCGTCGAGCGACTCGGGGTAGCGTTTGGTGTCGGCGTAGAACTTGTCGATGGCGTCGCGTGTGGTGCGCAGGTTTTCGACCAGCACACGCTCGCGCGCCACGTCCACACTTTGTGAGTAGCGCGGCAGCGACAGTGCGAGCAGCGTGGCCACGATGGCCAACACCACCAGCAACTCGATCAGCGTGAAGCCGCGGCGTGGCGGGCGGCTCACCATTTGTTGTAGGCCACGCCGTTGAGGCCGATGGCCGTTGACGGGGCGTAGACGTCGTACACGTCGTCGCCGTCTTTGGGCTCGTCGGGTTCGCTCGCATATGCGCGCTTGCCCCAGGTGTCGGCGGGGTCGGTTGCCTGGGAGTCGTCGAGCGGGTTGCGGGGAACGCGCCGCAGGAAATAGAGCTTGTTCTTCTTCGGGTCTTTGGCGTCTTCCACGCCTTCGACCAGCTGCGTGAGGCTCGCCGGGTAGCCGGTCGATTGCACGCTGCGGGCGATGCGGCCCGCATCGCTGGCGGCCTTGTAGGCGTCGATGGCGTTGCGGATCTCGCGCAGCGCGTGGCGCAACTCGGCCTCTTGGGTGCGCTGCACCGCCACCTCGGCCACGGGCACGGTGAAGTAGGCGAGCACGGCCAGGATGGCGAGCGTGACCAGCAGCTCGATCAGCGTGAAGCCGCGCACGCGTTTCATCGCACCTTGATCAGCCACTCGGGCGGTGAGGCCAGCACCAGCATCTCGCCGGTGGGCGACAGCGCACGCACGGTTTCGGTCAGTGCAACGCGTGTGGCGTCGGCCACCGACAAGGCGCGGAAGGTGATGCGCACCACCGAGCCTTCAGCGGGTTTGGTGGCGCCGCCCGTTGACGACAGCACGGCACGAATCTGCCCGCTGCCGGCCTCGGCGCGCTTGCTCAGTGTCGAGGCGGTGCCAGCGTTGGCGAGCAGGTTGCCCGGGTCCACCGACACCACCGAGAGCACGCGCGGGTCGTAGCTGAGCGTCACCGGCACCACCGACACGGCTTGGGTCGTGTTGGCCCACAGCTCGACGGTCAAGTTGCCACCGTTGGCCACGCTGTTGGGGCCGCGCCAGAACAACGCGGCGGGCCCGCTGGGCGGGCGTGTGTCGGGCGTGCCCGGTGCTGCGCCCGGGTCGGGGGTGGGGCTGCCAGGTTTGGCTGCGTCGGTGGGGGGGGCGGTGGAAGGCGGCGACGCCGTGGGGGGCACCGACCCGGCCCGACCTGCGGGCGCTGATGCCGCTGCTGGCGCACTCGGTGTTGTGAAGTCTGCACCGCGGCTGCGCAGATTGGCCTCGGTGCCTGATTCGAACTCGCTCATCGCCAGGTCAGGCTTGAACGCCGCCCGCACGATGCGCGGCGTGATCGACAACACGATTTCTGACTTCTGGAACTCGTCTTGTGTGTTGCCGAAGATCGAACCACCAGCCAGCGGCACGGCATTCAAGCCCGGCAGGCCCGTCACGCTGCGCCGGTCTTCGTCGTTGATGAGGCCGGCAAGCACCTGGTTTTCGCCGTCGCGCAGGCGCAGCACGGTGCTGGCGTTGCGGGTGCCGATCTCGTAGGCGATCGAGCCGCCCTTGGTCTGGATCTGCCGCAAGATGTTGCTGACCTCCAGGCCGACCTTGATGGCCACGTCGCCATCGGCCGACACGGTGGGTTCGACTTCGAGCTTCAGGCCCACATCGACGTACTGCACGGTTTCGGCCACGAAGCCGGTCGAGGTGGAGGTGGAGGTGATGTTGGGCACACGCTGCCCCACCTGGATCTTGGCCTTCTCGCGGTTGCGAGCGCGGATGCGCGGGTTCGCCAGCACGTTCACATCGGAGATGGTGCTGGTGGCCTGCAAGCCAATGGAGAGGTCACTCACCGCCGTGGTGGCCGAGCGGATGTTCTTCAGGTCAGCCAGGGTGAGTTGAACCCCGCTGGCGCTGGTCATGGGGGACAAGGCCACTTGCGTGGGGTACTGCACACCGAACTGCAGCAGTCGCGAGCGTTTGATTTCCAGGATCTCGACGTCGAGCATCACCTCGGCCTCGGGCTGGTCGTGCATGGCGATCAGCTTCTCGGCCATCAGCAACGCTTCGGGTGAGTCGCGCATGACGATCATGTTCTGCTTCTCGTCGATCGTCACGTCTTTCGCCTTCAGGATGGCCTTGAGCGTGGCTGCGAGCGTCTTGGCATCGGCAGACGAGAGCACAAATGATTTGACGCTGAGCTGCTGGTACTCGCGCAGCTTGGCCGGTGTGTTCGGGTAGATGAGGATGGTGTTGGCATCGAGCACCCGGTGCTCGAGCTGGTTGGTGAGGGTAGCCAGGCCCACCGCGTCAGAGATGGTGGTGTTGCGCAGGAAGAGGGTGGTGCGCTGGTCGCCGCGCACGTCTTTGTCGAGCACGAAGTTGAGACCCGACGAGCGCGACAGCACCTCGAACACCTGCTTCAGTTGTGCGTCGCGAAACTCCAGCGACACCGGGCGGCGGAAGGCCTCGGCCAGCTTGGCATCGACGGCGGCCTTGGGCTTGGCGCGCAGCTCCAGGGCCTGCGCCTGCAGTGCCAGGGCGCCGGGGTGGCGTGGCCGCTCATTGAGCACCGCACGCAGTCGCGACAGCGCCTGCTCGGCGTGGCCTTGCCGCAGATCGGTGGCTGCACGGGTGACCAACTCGTTGACGCGCTGATCGCGCTCGATCTCGACCAGGCCTGCCGTTGCCAGGTGGTTGCCTTCATCGATGCTCAGCACGCGGTTGTACAGCGCGCGGGCTTCGGCCTGCTTGTCGCTTGAGCGCCTGAGTTGTGCGGCTTCGTCGATCCAGCGCGCCACGGTCTTGTCACGTGCATTGAGGTAGCCAATGCGATAGCGCGCATTGTTGGGCTCGCCCTGCAGCGCCTGCCGGTACTCGGCCAATGCTTCTTCGCCACGATTGGCTTCGAGCAGTGTTTGCCCGTTGCGGTAGCTCTTTTCTGCAGCGCAGCCGCCGAGCAGGCACAGCAGCACGATGATCGCGGCACATGCCGCGTGGAGTGGCCTAGTCATGGAGAGATGCCCCGGTCTGCAGCGTTTGCTTTTCGTTGAGTGGCAGGTAGATCAAGGTGATCTGTGTGGGCTCGATGGCGCTGACGCGGTATTCGCCTGCGATGTCGGCCCCGTGGGTCGCGATGTAGGTTTGGTCCCCGCGCGCGAGGTACACCTCCCAGGCATCTCGCTCCAGCTTCTTGCCGATGACGGTGAAGGGCAGTGGCGGTGCCGTGGGGCGTGGCGCTTCGACGGCCACGGGCGCCCCGCTGCGCGCTGCAGGGGCCGGCGGCAGCAGCGACGGAAAGGCATCACGGCCTTTGGCCAGGTAGTCGCTGCGCTCGCGGGGCGTGCTCAACGAGGGTTCGTCGATCGACTTCTGTGTGCTCGCCGCGGTGGACGCGGGCTTGCGAACCACCGCGTTGGCGACCGTCACCGTGGGGGCGCGCAGGCGATCCCACGCGACCAGCGCCGCGCTCATGGCCAGCAGGCCGATCAGCAGGAGTGAGCGGCGTGTGGGCGTCATGGCCGCCCCAGCAAGGTGAAGTGCATCGTGGCTTCTACCTGGGCAGCGCCCACGGATGTGCGTTTGAGGTCGAGCTTGTCGAGTGACAGACCCGGGAACTGCGCCATCAGCGCAAAGATGAAGCGGCGCACGCCGGGGTAGGCACCCGTCACCGGCAAGGTGATCGACAGGCGGGTGAACTGGCCACCGGCGTCGACCTCGCTGCGGTAGTCGACCTTGTTGAGCTCCAGGCCGGCAGCGGCGGCTTGCTGCCACAGCTGCTTTTGCAGCAGCGCGACGTCTGGCGCACCGGCCAGCCTGTTCTCGAAGGCTTGCAAGGCGCTCACTTGGGGTGAAGCGCTGCGCTCGGGGCGAGCGGGCAAGTCTGCGGCGGCCCGGCGCGCGTCATCCAGCTGCCGCTGTTGTTGCGCGGCCTGCCGCTCGGCCGCGGGAACGAGCACGCCCCATACCGCGGCCGCGAGCACGCCGGCCACGATCAGCAGCACTGGGCCGCGGCCGAGTTGGGCGAGCGCCAGCGATGCGGCGAGAGGCCAGGCTCTCATGGTCGGTCCTCCCAGTCGGCTTCGAAGGTGGCTTGTTTGCGCGGCATGCCACCTTCGACCACCAGCTCCTGGCGCACCGGGCGCGCGCGCACGAAAGGCGGCGTGCTCGACATGCGCTGCATGAAATCGAGCAGCGCGCCCATGTCGTCTGCCTGCGCGGTGACGAGCACCGATTGGTCTTTGGGGCGCGGCTCGACCCGGGTCAGCGCCACATCGCCCAGCCGCGCAGACTCGATGCCACCGAGCAGCGCAGGCCAGGGCGTGTTGAGCGAGACGATGGCTTCGTTGATGGCCTTCACCCGCTCTTTGGGCAGCTCTGGCGCCGCGCTGACGGGCACCTCGCTTTGGCGCAGCAGCACCTGCCGCTGCGAAACGGCCTGCGACTTGAGCGCGGCGCTGGCCTGCTCGAGTGCGACATAGCGGTACAGGCCCCACGACAGGGTGACCAGGACCAAGGCCAATGAGGGCAGCAGCCAGCCAGGGAGCGGCCGCTTGGCAGCGAAGTCGATGTCTTGAAAGTTCATGCGCGGGCCTCCGCGATGCCCCACAGGGCCTCGGGTGAGGTCTGCGTCACCGCGGCGCCCAGCTGCGACGTCGGGGCCTGCATGTGCCCGCCCGCGAGCCAGACGGCCGCGCCCGGGTCGGCGTCTTCGACGAAGGCGCGCTCTCGCGCCAGCAGGTCGGTGAGGCTCGCGGTGTGCGCACCCAGCCGCAACGCGCGCGCCTGTTGGCAGCGGCCATTGACGATGTACCCGAGGCTGAGCCACTCGGTGTCGGGCACGACGATCCAGTGGGCGCCGCGCCGGGTCTGCCGGCGAAAGTGGCGGGCCCACGCCACCCAGTGCGGGCGGACCGACACCAATGCCAGCTGCGCCGCGCGGGCTTGCTCTTCCAGGTCGCGAAGCCGCGTTTCATCGACGCCGGCGACGAAGTCCAATTCGTTGAAGGGGGATGCGGCGTAGCTCAATTGCCAGGCCTGCGTGTCGCCAAACGCCGCGTGGAACCGGTTGCGCACGGCGGCCGAGAGTTCCTCGCGGCTGCGGATGCCTCCGGGGCGTGTCATCACCAGGTAACGGCAATGGGCGTCCGACAGCACCACCTCCAGCCGCGCCTTGCTGCCGCGCAGCGGCTCCAGCACCGTCGAGAGCTCGGTGGCTGACGCGAGCGGGCGCCTGGTGCGCAGGTCATAGCTGCGCACGCCCTGCGGCCCTGCGAACAACCCGATGCGAGGAGTGGTCCAGATCATCGTTAGCCCTGCAAGGTGACGCGCAGCACTTCTTCGAGCGTGGTGCGCCCGCTGCGTGCCAGTTCGAGCGCGGCATCGCGCAGCAGGCGTGTGCCGCCGCGGCGCGCTTCGGCCTTGATGCTCATGATCGAAGCCTTGTTGACGATGAGTTCACGCAAGGGGTCGTTGAGCACCAGGATCTCGGCGATGGCGATGCGGCCGCGGTAACCGGTGCCACGGCAGTCTCCGCACCCGACGCCACTGCGCAGGATCGCACTGCCCAGGTAGGCGTGGTCCAGGCCGAGGGTCTCGATGTCGTGCGCGGTGGCGACATAGGGCTTCGCGCAGTTGTTGCAGTTCGAGCGCACGAGCCGCTGCGCCCAGATGCCGTTCAGTGCCGAGGTGAGGGCATGCGGGTCGATGCCCATGTGGGTGAAGCGCGAGAACACATCGAACACGCTGTTGGCGTGCACAGTCGACAGCACGAGGTGGCCGGTGAGAGCAGACTGCACGGCGATCTCGGCCGTCTCGGCATCGCGGATCTCGCCGACCATGATGCGGTCCGGGTCGTGGCGCAGGATGGAGCGCAGGCCGCGCGCAAAGGTGAGCCCCTTCTTCTCGTTCACCGGGATCTGCAGCACGCCGGGCAGTTCGTACTCGACCGGGTCTTCGATCGTCACGACCTTGTCCTTGCCGGTGAGCGTCTCGGAGATCGCGGCATACAAGGTGGTGGTCTTGCCGCTGCCGGTCGGGCCGGTCACGAGCAGCATGCCGTAGGGTTCGGCCGCGAGGCGGCGCACCAGCTTGAGCGAGGGGGCATCGAAGCCCAGCAGATCGAGCGTCAGCTTGCCGCCTGAAGAAACCAGCTGGCGTTTGTCGAGGATGCGCAGCACCGCGTCTTCGCCATGGATGCTGGGCATGACCGACACCCGCAGGTCGGTCGTGCGCCCGCCGACCGAGACGCGAAAGCGACCGTCCTGCGGCACGCGGCGCTCGGCGATGTCGAGCTCGGCAAGCACCTTGATGCGCGAGATCGCCTGCTCGGCGGCTTCGACCCCGGGGACGGATGCGGCCAGGTTCAGCACGCCGTCGATCCGGTACTTGACCTCCATGCCATGCGGGGTGGACTCGAAATGCACGTCGCTCGCACCCGCCTTGAGGCTGTCGTAAAGCGTCGAGTTGACCAGCTTCACGACCGGGCTGGTGTCTTCGGCGATGCCGACGAAGGAGATCTCTTCGCCGCGTTGTTCGCCCGCGGAGGCGGCAGACACCGACACCGAGGCGGGGTCGACAGCGCGTGCCCCAACCTCGGCGCGGCTGAGCACGGCTTTCAGGTCACCGTCGGTGGCCAGCGCCAGGGGCACGCCCGAGGGCAAACGGCTCTCCAGCCAGTTGAGCAGGTCGAGGTCGAACGGGTTGGAGATGGCGACGAAGCGCTGCCCGGCCAGCGACAGCTCGATGCAGTCGCGTTGCAGCGCGCGCGACAGGTTGATGACCGAGAAGTCCGGTGTGGCGGCGAGCAGGTCGTCGGTTTCAAGAAAGGGGTAGCGCAAGCCGCGGGCCAGTGCGCGCGCGGCCGCACGCAGGTCGGCGCCTGCGACGTCGAACCAGGCCTTGATGAGGGGCACGCCAGCGGCCTTGGCGCGCGCTCGTGCGGCGGTCAGGGTGGTGTCGAAGTCGAGCTCGTCGACGGCAGGCAGATGGACTTCGGCGTTCATCGGAAGCTTCCTGCCAGGTCGAAGATCGGCATGTACAGCAGGATCACGATGCCGCCGATCACAACCCCGATCACGGCCATCAGGATGGGCTCGAACGACTTGGAGAAACGCTCCACCCAGCGGCCGAGTTCGTTGTCGTGATACCGACCCGCGCGGATGAACAGGTCGCCCATGCGGCCCGTGCCCTCGCCGGCGCGCAATAACCGAGACGAGACCACGGTGGTCAGCTGGTGGGCTTCAAGCGATGCGCTGATGGAGCCGCCGCGTCGCAAGGCTTCGGCGGTGGCAGCAAGCTGCGCCTGGTGTGCACCGCCCACGACACCCCGAGACAGCCCGAGTGCCTGCACGAAGGGCATGCCGCCATTGAGCAGCGTCCCGATGGTGAGGTACAGGCGCGACAGCCGAAACAGGTGCACGCGGTACTTCACGCCGGGGATGAGGTTCACCAGGCGCTCCAACCCATCGCTGCGCCTGGCATGCACGAACCAGAAGGCGAGCAACACCAGGGTGAAGGCCGCTCCCAGGGCGAGCACGGTGGCATTCTTCGACACCAGCGCGCCCCACTGCAACAGCAGCGATGAGAGAAAGGGCAGCTCGCGCCCCGCGCCGTGATAGACGGAAGAAAAGCGCGGCACGACGAAGGTGAGCAGAAAGACGATCACGCCACCACCGACAGTCAACAGGATCGTCGGGTAGATCAACGCGCTCACGATCTTGTTGCGCAACGCATCCAGCCGACCGCTGTATTCGAGGTAGCGCATCAATGCGCCACGCAGGTCGCTCGTGCGTTCGGCTGCGCGCAGCAGGCCGACGTACAGGGCAGGGAAGTGATGCGGCATCTTCTCGAGCGCCGTCGAAAAGGGCTGGCCCTGGCGCAGGGCGCGTTCGATCTCGCGGTAGACCTTGGCCGTGTCACTGTGGCCCTGCTGCTGGGCCAGCGTGTCGACGGCTTCGACGACGGAGAGCCCGGCATCCAGCAGCTCGGCCAGCTCTTCGGAAAAGAGGCTGAGGTCAAAGCGCTGGCGGCGGCGCCATGGCTCGCTGGAAGACTTGATGGTCAAGACGTCGAGCTGCTGCTCCAGCGCGAGCCGCCGCGCATCGTCTGCGTTCGGGGCATCGATTGCCAGCGACTCGACGACGCCGCGCCGAAGTCCACGCACCTCGAACTTCATGGGCCGGGCCGTTTCGTCAGTTGGTGAGATCGGTGTTCTCGTCGGTGCCGCCAGCGCTGCCGTCGCGACCGAAAGACATGATCTCGAAATCACGATTGCCGTTGCCAGGGCGCTTGTAGACGTAGGGGTTGCCCCAAGGGTCGAGCGGAACTTCTTTTTGCAGGTAGGGCCCGTTCCAGCGCGGCGTGTCGGCAGGCTTGTTCACCAGAACCTGCAGGCCTTGCGCGGTCTCGGGAAACTTGCCGGTGTCGAGGCGATACGACTCGAGTGCGCGCGAAAAAGCTTCGATCTGCGCCTTGGCGGTGGTGATTTCGGACTTGCTCACGTTGCCGAACAGGCGTGGCCCGACGAAGGCTGCAAGCAAACCGATGATGGCGACCACCACCAGAAGTTCGAGGAGGGTGAATCCGGCGATTTTCTGTTTGATGGGTGGAGTGAGCATGAAGCTGTATAGGGCGCGCGGATGGTCGGGAAGTCTATCCGCACACCAGCCGCACGATGACGGCCGTCCCCCCCGATTGATGGGGGCGCGCCACACGAGCCGCCCTTACGAGCTGATACAGGGTCAGCGTCGCGTCGCGCGCTTCTTTGCGGTGGGCTCGGCGGCTTCGGGAGCCCCACTGGGCGTGAAGGTCACGCCGTGCTGCGCCAGATGGTCGCGGATCAAACGCCGCACCACCTGTGACGGCGTCACGTCTTGCTGCGCACACAGCGCCTCGAACGCCGTCTTCTTGGCGGGGTCGATCAACACGGTGAGCCGGGCAGTTTTCAGTTCCATGGGGGTCTCGGGCGCTTGGTATGTTAATAGGATGATAATTGCAATGACATGCAAAGCAACTTAGATTAGCGCGGTGACAGCCTTCCGGTTCCTGCATCGATTGACGGGCAAACACCGCACCCGCCGCGCCAACCGGCAGCTCGGGGGCGTGCTCGCATTCGTGGCAGGCGCAATCAATGCAGGCGGTTTTCTGGCCGTGCAGCGCTACACCTCGCACATGACGGGCATCGTCTCGGCGATTGCCGACGACCTGGTGGTCGGCAGCGTCGGGCTGGCGCTGGCCGGGCTGGTGTCGCTGTTGTCGTTCATCTCCGGCGCTGCCACCACGGCCTTGCTCATCAACTGGGCGCGGCGGCGGCAGCTGCACAGCAAGTTCGCCCTGGCCTTGATGCTCGAGGCCCTGTTGCTGTTGCTGTTCGGGCTGGTGGGGGCGAACCTCCAGTCGTCGGTGCACCTGCTGGTGCCCACCGCCGTGCTGCTGCTGTGTTTCATCATGGGCCTGCAAAACGCCATCGTCACCAAGATCTCGCAGGCCGAGATCCGCACCACGCACATGACCGGCGTGGTCACCGACCTGGGCATCGAGCTCGGCCGCCTGCTCTACTGGAACCGCACGCGCGAAGGCAACGACGTGCACATGGTGCGGGCCAACCTCGACAAGCTTTTCATCCACGCCACCATCCTCGGCCTGTTTTTCGGCGGCGGGGTGGTGGGGGCGCTGGCGTTCAAGGCAGTGGGTTTCTCGGCCACGATCCCGATCGCCTTGTTGCTGATCGCCATGGCGCTGCCCTCGGTGGCTGCCGACCTGACACAGCGCTTCAACAGCGCGCGCGCCGCCTGAGCACCACACCACGACCATGCCCGACAGCCTCGACCCTGCCAACCACGTGCGGCCCTTCGTGTACGACGACAAGCACACCAAGTCG
>NZ_JADMJX010000044.1:19955-27013 GCF_018780185.1 Rhizobacter sp. | reverse complement strand
CGACGACAAGCGCTTTCGGGTGCTGCACGCCGACGGGGCGCAGTTCGTGCGCGACACCACGCAGCGCTACGACGTGCTGCTGGTCGACGGCTACGACTACGACGGCATGCCCGAGCGCCTGGCGTCACAGGCGTTTTATGACGATTGCCACCAGGCGCTGTCGGCCGACGGCTTGATGGCCGTCAACCTGCACATCGAGCACCCGGACTACGCGCTGCTGGTCGCGCGCATCGAGCGCAGTTTCGAGGCCAACGTGCTGCGGGTGCACGTCAAGCGCGAAGGCAATGTGATCGTGTTTGCGTCGAAGGCGCCGTTCTCCGAGCGCCAGCGCTCGGGTGTGCTGAGCCAGCCGCAGACCCTTGGCAAAGAGGCGTGGAGCGAACTCAAGCCGACCTTTGCGCAGATCGTCGCCTTGCTGCACGAGGCGTGATGCCTCAGCTCTGAGGTCGGCGCGTCAGCTCGAACGCGAGCGGCGCCTGCGAGCGCAGCGGCTGCACGGTCTTGCAAACGAACTCCACCGGCTCCGTGGTGGTTGACGCCTCCAGGCACAAGGCCACCAGGTGATTGGCGTCGGGCCTGAGCTGCCAGAAGCGCCAGCGCGCGGGCGAGTCGTCCAGGCCTTCTTCAAAGCTGATGTCGACGCCAGGCTCGTGGTCGAGCTGGAATGAAAACTTGCTCAGTGGCAACGACAGCCCCATGCCGCGGGCCTTGATGTAGCTCTCCTTGAAGGTCCACAGCTCCCAGAACCGGTGCGCCTGGGCGCTGGTGGGCAGGGCGCGCAAGGCCTGGGCTTCGCGCTTCGAGAAGAAGCGGTCGGCGACCTCCAGCGGGGCCGTGCGCGCCATGCTTTCGGTGTCGACGCCGACCTCGCGGCCGGTGGTCACTGCGAGCACGACCAGACCGTCGGTGTGCGACAGGTTGAAGCGAAGCGCCTGCGCCAGCGGGTGCGGGTTGGTGATGTGGGGGCGGCCATGCGGCCCGGGCTCGAAGCTCCAGGCTTCGGGCTCGATCGGCGCGTAGCGCGACAGCACGGTGCGCACCAGCGCACGAGTGATCAGGTAGCGGTGCCGGTCACGCTCGAAGTGAAAGCGCGCCATGCGCGTGCGCTCCTCGGGCGTCAGCAGGCCCAGCTGAAGCGCATTGAGCGCCTCGTCTTGCTGCGGCGTGAAGGCATGCCACAGGTGAACCTGGTGTGGCGCCAGCAGTTCGTCAGGCTGTTTCATGCACACACACCAGCGCCTTGGCGGCAATGCGGGTCTCTTTGGGGTAGGCGAAGGCGTTGTTCACGTAGAGCGTGCCGTCGATGGTGGTCCGCTGGTTGACGTGGCTGTGGCCGTAGACGTGAATCGCCGAACCGAGCCGACGAATCTGCTCGTCGAGCCGGTTGGCACCGAGCACCGGGTAGAGCATGCGGCCCGGTTCGCGAATGAACGAAGGCATCACGTCAACGCGCGGCAGGAAGTGTGAAAACGAAATGATCGTCTCGTCGCCCCGGCGCGCCAGCGATTCGTTCATGTCGAGAAAATGCGTGGCGACTTCGGCGGTGCCAAAGCCCTCGGGCCAGCGGCAGGCCTGGAAGTCCATCCACCGCTCGCGCAGGTCGGCGCTCGGCGGGCCGAACGAAAAGTCGTACCAGCTCATCATCGGGATGATCGACAGCGAGCCGTGGTGGTAGGGCTGCGTCGAGACGCCGCTGGCCAGGGCGATGGCGTTCACCGCATCGAGCTTCTGAAGCGAGGTGAGGGTGGCGCCGTCGCGCACCACCCAGAGGTCGTGGTTGCCAGGCACGAACAGCACCTTCATGAAGCGCCGCGCCAGCGTGTTGAAGCACTTCTCCAGCTTGCCCAGGGAATCGGACACGTCGCCGGCGAGGATCAGCACGTCGTTCTGGAAGTCGGTGATCGACAGGCTCTCCACCCACTGTGCATTGACGGCGTAGTCGACATGCACGTCGGAAACGGCAAAAACTCTCATGGGCGAAGTATCGACGGACGGCGCCCCGGGCAGGGACCGCGGCCATCGGGCGGTGTGTGCCAGTGGCGAACGCGCTCTTGTATGGCGCTATACTGTAGTTATATACAGCACCACCCATCGGAGGCATTCATGGGCCATCAGTTTCGCCAGAACTACCGTCCCGACCCGCAGCGCGTGCCGCCTTGGCTCATGCGCCTGTGGCGCTGGCTCTGAAGGCGGCCAAAGCGTGAACGCTCCTTTGCTTGCTGAGAAGCTGCTGCGCCTCGACGAGACCAGCCAGGTGCCGCTCCCGCTGGCAACGCAGGGTGTGCTGCGCTACGTGTGGGAAAGCCGCTTCGGCGAGATCTTGATCGAAGTGGCCGGAGAGCGCACGTTCGTCAACGGCCAGCTGGTCGAGCCGCTTGACCCCGAGCCTTCACCCTAGCCGGTGGAGCGCTGCTCGAATGAGTCGAACGTGCCCTCTGCTGGAAACACTTCGACCGCTTCGACAAGCGCGGCTTCAGGCCCACGGCGTGCCCAGCTGACGATGCGCTCGACCTGCTCGGCCGTTCCAGCCACCACCGCTTCGACCGACCCGTCTCGGCGGTTGCGCACCCAGCCGCGCAAGCCGAGCCGACGCGCCTGCCCGACCATCGACCAGCGGTAGCCAACGCCTTGAACTCGGCCCCTGATTTCAAGCCGCAGCACGGATTCAGCCACTTTGACTCCTGGGTTCGCCTGGCTGCAGTCTGCCACCTCGGCGAAGCTCACATCGCCGGGCCGAGCCCGATCGGGGCAGGGATGTTCATCAGGATCTTCTGGAACAGCGGCCGGTAGACACCGTCGGGCTCGTTGCCGGTGAGCGGGTCGCGGTTCATCTGGAAGGCCGTGTCGAGCTCCAGCCATTCGGTGGGGCTGAGCATGCGCTCGGCCATGGGGAGCACCACGGTTTCTTCGATTCGCATGTGCTCCAGGTAGAAGTCGATGTAGCTGTCCATGGCCTTCTCGAAGCGATGGCGTCTGCGCGGGCCTTGTTCGGTGTCGCCCATCATCTCGAAGCCGAGCAACTCATGCTCGAGGTTCCTGATGGCGTTCTCGCCATGGGCGTGGTCGCGGTCGAGCTTGTCGAGCACCTCGTTGATCTCGGCGCTGTGCGCACGCAGCTTGGGGAACAGCAGCTCGCTTTCCTTGGTGTGGTGCAGGCGCTCGGGAAACTCGTCGACGTAGAACAACATCGCGCGCAGCACGCTGAAATCGGGCAGGGTGTTGCGGCGGCGGTGTTCGGCCAGCAGCATCCTGATGGAGCGCAACATGGCCGAAAGTGCGCTGTGTTCGGCGCGAATGATGGTGATGGACGGATGCATGGTGAACCCCTTGCTCTGCTCGCGTGGCAGCAACCGGCCGACCCGGGTGGCCAGCACATTGCGGCCGAGTATTGCGGCCGTGACCCCCTGCGCTGTTGAGCTGGGACAAAGACCACCTGCCTCGGGCGGTGAGCGAGCCACCAACCGAGTGCATTGACGTCGATCAACCACCGCCCAGCGCGTGGCCTCAACAATTTGCCGCTGGGCATTTCAAGCTCTTGAAGCGAATCGATGACCGCAGCGCAGTTGCTCGCGTGGATCACCGTGGCGTTGCTGCTGCAAGTCGCCGCCGCAGTAGGCGTGACGGTGTGGCGCCGTCGCGGGCTGCAGGTGGTGCCACCGGAGGTGCCGGCCGCGGCCACCACATCCAGCTCACAGGCTGCCTGGTCAGGGTGGCGGGCGTTTCGGGTCGAACGCCGCCAGCCTGAAGACCCGGCGCAAACACAGTGTTCGTTTTACCTCGCGCCGCTGGATGGCCAGCCGCTCCCGCCTTTCAAGCCAGGGCAGTTCCTGACCTTCTCGCTCGACGTTCCATCCGGTGGGCAAGGCACGCGCATGGTCACGCGCTGTTATTCGCTCTCTGACCGGCCTGACCCCGCGCACTACCGCGTCACGATCAAGCGTGTGCCGCCGCCCGCCGACGCCCCCGGCGCACCCGCCGGCCTGTCGTCGAATCATTTCCATGACCGTGTGCACGAAGGTGATGTGCTGCGGCTGAAGGCGCCTTCGGGGCATTTCTTCATTGACCCCGACGCTGATGTGCCGGTGGTGCTGATCGGTGGCGGCATCGGCATCACACCGATGATGAGCATGCTGCGCTGGTGCCTGGCCGAGCAACCGACGCGCGTGGTCCACCTCTACTACGGGCTGCGCAGCAGCCGCGAGCATGCTTTCAAGCAGGCGCTCGAAACGCTGGCTGCGGCGCACCCGAACCTGCACCTGCACGTCGTGTACAGCCGGCCCGTCGAGGGCGACACCGAGGGGCGCGACTTCCAGCACCGCGGGCACATCGATGTCGAGCTGTTGCGGCGAACCCTGCCGCACGGGCGACACCGTTTCTATGTCTGCGGCCCGCCGGCCATGATGAAGAGCCTGGTGCCTGCCCTGGCCGCATGGGGTGTGGCACGGGCTGACCTGAACTTCGAAGCCTTCGGGCCGGCGTCGGTGAGCCTGCCGGGGGACGCGCCACCCCGCGCTGAAACCGAAGCCTTCGAGATCCGCTTCTCGCGCTCTGGCCGCACGCTGAGCTGGGATGGCTCAGACACCTCATTGCTCGACTTTGCCGAGCGCCATGCGGTCGCGGTCGAGTCGGGGTGCCGCTCGGGCGGGTGCGGTGCCTGCGAGACACGGTTGCTGGAAGGGCAGGTTCGTTATGCGCAGACACCCGATCACGACGTGGCGCCTGGCCATTGCCTACTGTGCATCGGGCGCCCCGCCTCACCCTTGGTGCTGGAGGCCTGATGCCTTGGCGGCCCCGACTCTGGCGGCGCGAGATCCTGCCCTTTCTCGGGAGCTTCATTGCGCTGGCGCTCGTGTCGCTGCTGGCCGATGCGGCGCTGCATTTGCTCGACGCGGTGTGGATCGGCCGCTACCTCGGCATCCCGGGCACGCTGCTGATCATCGGCTCGACGGTGTATTCGCTGCGCAAGCGCAAGATCATTCACGTCGGACAGCCGGCCACGCTGCTGAAGTGGCATGAGTTCCTTGCCTGGCTGGGCTCGCTGCTGGTGCTGGTGCACGCGGGGATCCACTTCAACGCCATCCTCGGCTGGCTCGCGGTGTGGGCCATGCTGGTCAACGTGGGCAGTGGGCTGACTGGCAAGTTCTTGCTCGACCGCGCCCGCCGCCGCCTCGACGAAGCACGCCAGAGCATGCGCGCGCACGGCCTGTCGGATGAGGAGCTTCAAAGACAGCTCTACTGGGACAGCCTGACCTTCGACATGGTCCGCAAGTGGCGCTCGGTGCACTTCCCGATCACCCTCGCGTTCTCGGTGCTGGCCACGGCGCACATCGTGGCGGTCTTCCTGTTCTGGGGCTGGAAGTGAAACGCCCACCCGTGCTGTTGATCGTGATTGCAGTCAACCTGGTGGTGCTGGTGGCGCTCGCCTTCGTCTACCCGCACCTGATGGTCAGCCCGGGGCCGGTGGTGAAAGCCCATGCCGAGATCGCGACGGATTGTTTTGCCTGCCATGTGCCCTGGCGCGGGGCGGCGGCCGGCCTGTGCATCGATTGCCACAAGCCGCCCGACATCGGGTTGCGCACGACCAAGGGTGCGAGCCTGAAGGCCAAGGGCACGGTGAAGGCGTCGTTCCACCAAGACCTGATCGAGCAGGACTGCATGGCCTGCCACAGCGACCACCAGGGGCCCCGGCTCACCCGCCACAGCCGCAAGACGTTTTCACACGGGCTGCTGAAAGAGGCAACACGGGACAAGTGCGCGTCGTGCCATGCCGCGCCGAAAGACACGATGCACCGCAACCTGAAGGGCGAGTGCAGCCAGTGCCACAAGCCGCAAGCCTGGAAGCCCGCGACCTTCGATCACGACAAGTATTTCGTGCTCGATCGCGACCACGATGCGAGCTGCGTGACCTGCCACAAGGGCAATGACTACAGCCGCTACACCTGCTACGGCTGTCACGAGCACACGCCACAGAACGTGAGAGACGAACACCTCGAAGAGGGCATCCAGAACTTCGAGAACTGTGTCGAGTGCCACCGCAGCGCCGACGAAGAGCCTCGGCGGCCCGCAGGCCGCGGCAAGCGAGAACGTGACTGAACCGGGTGACGTCAGGGCGTGGGCAGCAGCAGCCACACCACGGCCGTCACCACCGCCGCGCAGGTGAGGTTCAGCCAGAAACCACAACGCATCATCCAGGCCTGCGGCACCTGCTCGGTCGCAAACACGAGCGCGTTGGGCGGTGTGGCCACCGGCAGCATGAAGCCGCACGAGGCTGCCAGGGCCACGGCAAAAGCGGCGGCCGGCGCCGGCACCCCGAGGGTCAGCGCCGCGGGCACGAAGATCGGCAACACCAGCGCTGCGGCGGCCGTGTTGCTCAGCAGCTCAGACAGCAAGATCACGAACACCACCACGCCCGCCACCACCCACACCAGCGGGGCGCCTTGCAGGCTGTTCAACGCCTGCTCGGCCAGAAACCGGCTGGCACCGCTGGACTGCACCACCTCCGACAACGCCAGGCCACCCCCGAAGAGAAGCAGCACGCTCCATTGCGTCTGGCTCTCCACGTCTTGCCAGCGCAGGCAACCCGTCGCCACCAGTGCGACGAGCGCGGACAAGGCCACCCAGGTGTCGACGTCACCGCCCAGGCCCAGGGCCCGCGCCAAGGGGCCGCCGGCCACCCAGCCGAGCACCGTCAACCCAAAGACGAGCAGCGTGGCGACGCGCTGGCGCGTCCATTCGAGGGCAGGTGCCGTGCTGACTGACACGGTGCCGCTCAACTGCGGCCGCAGCGTGAGCCACAGCACGCCCATCATCAATGCCCACAAGAGGGCGGCTACCGGCAGCCCCCAGGCCAGCCACTGCGCAAAGCCGATGCCGGCCTGCGCCGCGGCGATGGCATTCGGCGGGCTGCCCACGAGCGTGGCCATGCCGCCGATGCTGGCGCTGTAGGCGAGCGCGAGCAGCACGAACACTGCTTCGCGCCGGCCCGCCGCGGCCGACTGGGTGCCGGCCGAGGCGTCAGCCCCCAGCAGGCCCACGGCCAGCGGCAGCATCATCGCGGC
>NZ_JADMJX010000044.1:0-19855 GCF_018780185.1 Rhizobacter sp. | reverse complement strand
ACCGCCAGTGGCAAGGCCTCGGTCACCCACAGCCCGCCAATCAACACGAACAGGGCCAGCGCCGTTCGCAGGGAATCGGGCGGCGGCCCCAAGACCCATGCGCCGGCAGCGAGGATCAGGCAAAAACAGGCTCGAAGCGCGAGGGGCATGGTCATGTGAAGGGGCTCAGGTCGGGCTGGCGCGGCTGGCCATCGTCACCTCACTGGGAAATGACGGTGGCGATTGTGGCGGCTGAGCCTGCGACATCTACGCTCTTGTTGAGTACGGTCAACTCCTGAGGTCGCGCCTTGCCCAACATCGGGCAGGCAACATCCAGCGATGGGGAGACTTGAGCATGGCGCTACAACTGAGTGCAGGTGACCTGTGCACTCGAAGCACGGTCGTGGCACTTGGGTCGCTGCACATCTCCGAAGCAGCCCAGCGCATGCGAGAGCACCACGTGGGTTGCCTGGTCGTGGTCGAGGAGCGTGAGGCCGGCCGCGTGCCGGTCGGCTTGCTGACCGACCGAGACATCGTCACGGCCGTGCTCGCCAACCAGCTCGAACCGCGCGCTCTGTGCGTGGAAGACGTGATGAGCGGCAACCCCGTCACCGCCGCCGAGTCCGATTCGGTGCTGGACGTGCTGGCTGCCATGCGTCGTGCCGGCGTGCGCCGGGTGCCGGTGGTCAATGGGCTCGGGGTGTTGCAGGGCCTGTTGTCATTCGACGACGTGCTGGAGATCGTGGCCGAGCAGATCCAGGCACTGGTACAGGTGCTGGCCAGCGCGCGGCGCCTCGAGCCACAACGGCGCCCGTGAGGGCCCTGCTCCGCAAGGGCGTGCCGCACCCCGGCATCCCACCCGATGAACGTGGACCGAACTGACGCCATGCCCAGGCGCGCAGCCCCTCTGAGCACACGGAATCAGGCCGATGGGTCATCTGCACGACGCGCGAAACCCGATCACGCTTGACCTGGCCGAGCTCGTGACCCACGCCGTTCGCCACGCCATGCTGGGCGCGTCGGCGCAGCAGCTCTCGCTGGCTTTCGACTTTCGCGGCGAGCACACATGGGCTCGGGCCGACCCGCTGGCTCTCAGCTGCGGCCTGCACCGCCTGCTCAGCGCCGCGGTCGACTTGCTGCCCGGGCCCGCACTGCTCATCGATGGCGAGGCCAAGGCCTCGCCCGCCGGAAGGCTGGTCGCCGGGATTCGCGTCGGCGGCAATGGTGCGATGTGGCGCGACGCGGTGATCGATGAACTGCTGCATCGCCTTCAACTGAGAGAAACCGCTCCCGACCCAGCTCGGGAGCGGCCTCGGTTGCGGCGCGCGCATGGGCTGTGCCCGGCAACAGGAGCCCACATCGAATTCGGGTGCTCGCCCTCTGCCGGCTTCTTGCTCCACTACCGCATCGTGGTCGATGCAGACGGTGCACTGCACGAGACGACTCGGCCCAACGCGGCCCATGCAAGAGCGTGGGTGATCGACACGGACCCGCAAAACGCAGGCTCGCTGGCCCGCCGGCTGCAGCGGCTCGGGTGGGCAACGACCGAGTTCGTGTCGCTGGGGCATGCCATGCGGCGCTTGCGTGCCATGCCGGCAGCTCATGCACGCCCGGCCTTGGTGGTGGCTGCGGAAGCCGCAACCACCTCGGCGAGTGAGTTGCTCGAACTGTCGAAACTGCTGCCCGAACAATCGGGCTGCGTGCTGCTTGCAAAGCCGGGGTCGGCCTCGTTTTCGGCCTCGGGGCCACTTGCCGGGTTGCAGGTGCGAGCGGCGCCCCTCAGCCCGGGCGACCTCAAGGAGCTGACAGTCGAATACTCGCCCAATGCACAAGCCGCATCCGGGTACACACGACCCTCGCCCTTGCTGGAGTTCGAGCGGCCGGCACTGCTGGTCGTCGATGACGACGAGGTCAATCGCGTGATCGCTGCCAACATGGTCGAGACCCTGGGCTGCACGGCGCAGCTGGCCTGCGATGGCGCCGAGGCGATCGAAGCCTGCCGGCGAAGCCCGCCTGCGCTGGTGCTGATGGATGTGTCGATGCCCAGGATGAACGGAATCGACGCGTCGCGACGCATGCGCGAGCTGCAGCACAACGGCGACATGCCGCCATTCGCGGTGGTGGCAGCGACGAGTGAGACCAGTTCGTTGACGCGCCAACGCTGCTTCGACGCGGGCATGGACGGCTTCCTGTCCAAGCCCTTGCTGCGCGCCGACCTGATGGGCGAGTTGCAGCGTCTGCTCGTTGCCGCGCGCCCTTCAGGATCGGGCTCGTCCCGGGAACCGTAGCGCGCCAACTCTGCGCCGCCCTCGGGCCCGTCGGATCGCGTCAGACCTGAACGAAACAGCGCACTGCGAGCTGTGGCCGACGCCGCGCGCTGGCGTGCGCTGCGCGGTTGCGTTTGCTCAATCGAAGGCCCAGGGTCGCGCCGGATCATTCGCACCCATGCCGGCTTTCCGGCACACGGCATCGCGTAGGGCAGACTGGCTCGCCGCCGTCTTGAATCAACCTTGCAGGAGCCTCACCATGAGTGAACTTCGACTTTTCGACCCACTTGCGCTCGACCCGATCGACGACACCTTCCGTGCACTGATGCGCCCGTGGCGTCTCGGCGCGCTCGATGTGGCCCCCCGCATCAAGATCGACCTGTCCGAACAAGACGGCAGCTATCTCGTCAAGGCCGAGATCCCTGGCGTGAAAAAGGAAGACATCGACGTACGCATCGACGACGACCTGGTGACGATCAGCGCCGAAGCGAAGTCGCAGAAGGAAGAGAAGGAAGGTGGCCGCGTCATCTGCAAGGAGCGCCAGGAGGGCTACGCGAGCCGCTCCTTCACGCTCGCCTGTCCGGTGGACGAAGCCCGGGCCGAAGCCAACTACAAGGACGGCGTCCTGGCGCTCAAGCTGCCCAAGAAGGCCGCCACGTCGACCAAGCGGCTGGCCATCCAGTAAAGCCTGAAACGCGCGGGTCGGGCAAACCGGCCTGCGCGCTCTGCGCGCGTCAGAGCCCGAACGGGTCGCTCTCGCGCCGGCCTTCGAGGGGTGGGGGCGCCAGCGGCGTGACGGCATGCGTCTCGTCGAACCAGATGTATTCGTCGAACTGGCGCGCCAGCACCGCCTCCAGATAGTGGCCCTCGTGGCCTGCCTCGGGGCGGTAGACGGCACCGATGGCCCGTTCGAGCCGTGGGCTCGCCAGCCCCCGCGCGAGTTCAACCGACGGGGCTGCGGCCAACGGCAGCAAGAAGCGCGCGGCACCCGCTTCGTGAAACAGCTTCTCGTAGCTGCCGGCGAGGCCCGGGCGCACCGTCTTCGTCTCCATCGGCGCGCACCAGTCGGAAGCCGCTGCCACCGTGCCGCTGTTGGTGCCCAGGCCGATGGTGTAGACGCCACGCCCGAACTGCCTGCGGCACAGGTGGCCGAGGTTGAACACCCCATGGCGCGCCATCTCGGTCGCGCTCGAATCGCCGATGTGCGCGTTGTGGGCCCAGACGATGCCCTTGCTGCGGGGGCCGTGGAGCTCCAGCAGGCGCTTCAAGGTGTCGAACAGGTGGCCGGCGCGCAGGTTCCAGGCGGCCCGCGAGCCATGACAGATAGCCCGGTCGTCGTGCTCGGCGTTGGCAAACGACCGGGCGATCTGGGGCGCGTCAAAGTGGCATGAGCCGTCGCTCGTGCCGAATGGCAGCTGCGGGTGCAGCGTGTCGGTCGGCATGGGAGCCCCTTCGCGGTAGGGCAGCACCGCGCGAATCGGCGCATGCAGGCCGTACGGGTCGAGCCCATGAAACGCCACCGGCCGGGCTGTGCGCTTGTTGTGGCCGTGCAGCCAGTCGACGAAGCTGCGCATCTCCCGATGGCGCCCGACCCAGGTCGAAGCGACCGCATCGGCCGTTTGCTCAGCGGAGTCGGTGTGCAGGCCTCGCACGTGACGGTCGATGCGGGCCGCGGCCGCCCAGTCACCATCGATGGCCACGAAGGAGAAGCCCTTGTGCTCGATCAGGTCGCGTGAGATGCGATCGCGCATGCGGTAGAACTCGGCCGTGCCCTGCGTCGACTCGCCGATCAAGACGATGCGCGCGTCGCCGATGCGGCGCAGAAGCGGCCCGAGCTCTGCCGTGCCCGGCGTCGCGAACCTCTCGCCGCCGGTGGCGATGGCCTTGGCGAGCAGCGCGTCGGCGCGGGCGTGGGCCTTGTCAGCAGGTGAGCAGGTCGGCCCGTTGGCGCGTGGCGTGCGAATGTCATGAGCGACCAGCGGCAGTCGCACATCGGCATGGGCCAGCGCCAGCCAATTCTTCATCTTGAAAGCCCAGCCTGTGTCCACGTTCTGATCGTCACGCAGTCGCGTTGGCACGAATTGACTGAACGCAAGCGCAGCAGCCGGGAACCGGGGCAGGGGGCGCAGTCCTCTTCAATGGTGGCGGCCGCAAAGAAATCCGCCGCCCATCTCTGGGCGGCGGATCCGGCGAAGACCCCCGACGGCGTACTTGCGTCTGCCGATCGGTCTGAGACCTGTCTTCGTCCATTCCGCGCAGGCTTTGCAGCCAGGCGATTTCACCTGCGAACAGGCGGCTCATCTACACCTGCCTGACGGGTTTGATGCCGCACAGTAGGCGCATGAGAAAGATAGGTCGTCTGCTCCGCGAAGAGTTGAGCAAACGCAAACCTGGTGCGGGTCACGACGCGGCACCCGCGCGGGCCCTTGCGCGCCTGCTTGAGCAGAGTCAACGCAGCGGGCGGCGCGCGGTGGATCATGGCCTTTTCATCGTTGGCACGGCGTGATGGTCGATGGGGTCTGCTTCGCGGCACCCTCGACACAAACGAGGTGGTGATGGGCGACACGACATGAAAAGCACGGCGACACGCATCCACGTGATCGAGGGCCGCGGCAGCTGGCGCAGCCGCGCGCTCAACACCGTGCTGCGCGTGGCATCGGGCGGCCCGCTTCGGCAAGACGCCGACCTGCCTGCGTTGCGCCGCCGCTATGAGGCGCTCGATGCCCGGCACGCACCGGCGGTGCCCGGCATGGTGCGCGAGGCGGTGCAATGCGACGGTGTCGCCGCCGAGTGGATCAGCGTGCCCGAGAGCCGCTCCGACCGCACCTTGCTCTACCTGCATGGCGGGTCGTTCGCATTTCGCTTCCCGAACACCCATGCCGCCTTCGCCGCCCGCATGTGCCGACTGCTGGGAGCTCGCGCGCTGTTGCCCGACTACCGGCTGGCGCCCGAGTTCCCGTTCCCTGCGGCACCCGACGATTGCCACGGCGCCTACCGCTGGCTGCTCGGGCGCGGCATCTCGCCGGGCAGCGTGGTGCTGGTGGGGGACTCGGCGGGCGGTTGCCTGGCGCTTGTCACGCTGCACCGGGCCCGCCAGGCCAGCGAGCCGCAGCCCGCTTGCGCGGTGCTGCTGTCACCCGCCGTCGACTGCACCTTCGACAGCCACAGCATGGTCGACAACGAGGGCCGCGACCCACTGTTCCGCCTCACCGACATGCTGGTGCTGCGACGCCACTACGTGCCCTCGCCACACCTCTACACCCACCCGGAGGTGTCGCCCCTGTTCGCCGACTTCCACGGCTTCGCGCCCATGCTGCTGCAGGCCGGCAGCAGCGAGATGCTGCGTGACGAAGCGGTTCGCACCGCGCACAAGGCCCATGCAGCGGGGGTCGATGTCGAGCTGGAGCTGTGGCCCGACATGCCGCATGTGTTCCAGGTGGCGCCGTTCCTGCCCGAATCGACTCGCGCGTTGCACCACATCGCGGCCTTCGTGGCCGCGCGCACCGGTTGGAGCCTGGCGAACCCGGCCAGCGCCACCCAGGCCCGATCGCGGCAACGCGCGGCGATGGCGCCGGAGCCGAGCGCCGATGCCGGCCCCTAGGTTCGAGCCATGGTGCGCGGGGCCGCTGCCGCGCGCCGCTTGCGGGGGGCGGTCGGTGCCGGAACGCTGATCTGTTCCAGGTCGTCGGTCAGGCGCTGCAGGATCTTGGTCACCGTGTCGGTGCTGAGCTTGCCGAGCTTGCGCGAGACGGCAAATGCCCCCCGGCTCACGCGCTTCGAGAGAGCCGCTGCATTGCCACCGACCTCGTCGATCGCAGACGCGATGCCTTCCAGCGCGCGCTCGGCCACGGCGGCCACATCGGTGCGCAAGCGCCCGGCGTGCTTGACGGCCAGGCGAACCGTCTCGGCCGCTGCCTTGCCCAGGTCGGCACGGATGTCGTTGACACCCATCGTCACGCCTTTGGCGATGCCCTTGATGCTGACCACCAGCTCGGTGCCTGCCTTTTCGGTGCCCTCGATGGCCCCGGCCACCACTTCGCGCACCAGCGCGAGCAGCTCCTTCGTCGTCGCGGCACCATCGGGCAGGCCGTTGGCCACGGTCTTGCGGACCAGCGTCGCGATCTCGGCCTCGACAGCCATCAAACCCTTCAACGAACGAGCGACACCCTCGCGCACTTCGGCAGCCGCCTCGCCCACGGGTGTGGCGCGACCGGCTGCCCGCACCGTGGCGCTCTTGGCTACGCGTGGGGCTGTCGCCGCACGGGTGCCACCGTTGGGTTTGCGCGGGGTCACCTTCTCCCCGAGCGCCTTGCGCGAAGCCCGGGCGGGCACACCACGCTGGCGGGTGCTGGTGGCCTTGCGGGCGGGTGACGAAGCGGTCTTGGTCGCGGTCTGTCGGGTGGTGGCCATGTGGGTTTGCTCCAGTGGGTTGATGCAATGAACAGGCCCGCACGGCGGGGCAAGGCCTGCACCGGCGGGGTGAATGCACCTTGCTATTTCGCACTGGCGTCGGGGTTGGTGAATTGAGCCAACGCAATGGCCGCTCGGTGTCGCTTCCTAGAATGAATTTCATTGGCTTTTCGAAGGAACCCTCCGCATGAAGTCTGCGCACCACAAGCCAGTGCCCGCTCGGGCAGGACTGGTGGTGGCACAGCCGGGCGATCTGGCGCACCGCGCGTGGGTGGCGTGCCTGCCGTTCCAGGTCGAACTCGGGCCCTACAGCCTGGCGGTGGAGTTCTGTGACGGTGCGAGCATGTCGGACCGGCGCCGGCTCGCCTGCGTCAACCTCGAAGACCACCGCATCGAGTTGCGGGCTGACTTGCACGGCATGCGCCTGGTCGAGGCCTTCCTGGCCTGCCTCATTCGCCTCAGCCACTTCAGCAAGGGCTGCCAGCAGGGCTGCGTCGAAGAGGCCTACACCCACAGTTTTGCCACCGGCCTGGTGGAGTTTGCGTTGCGCAACCCGCGTGCCTGGCTCTGGTTCAACCTGCTGCTCAGCGAACACCTGCCGGGCCGGGTGCAATACGACCGTGTGGTCTGCGGCGCGGTGTCACGCGCCCCGGTGATGCCCAAGCGCATCTTGGTGGCCGGCACGCCGGTGACCATGCGCAACATCTCACGGCTCGAAAGCCGCAACGCGTTCGGCTGGTACGACTTCGAGCGGCGCGAGGTGCAGCTCTCGGTGGGCCTCACCGGGACGAACCTGCCGGTCGTGGCGCTGCACGAGATCACCCACGCAGTTCACCACGCGTATGCGATCGGCGATCGCGACACCCATCGCAACTTCCAGCGTTCGCAACTCAAGGGCTGGCTGGGCATCATGCGCGACAACCCCAGCGCATGGCGCTGGCTGGTCTGGGCGATTGCCGATTCGGCAGGCTCAAGGTCGCGACAGCGCATGCGTGCACCGGGCGGTGCGGGCCGCCATCAGGCGCTGGCACCCGCTGGCCTGCTTCGTCCTCCGATTGAGTCTGCGCAACAACTGCGCTGGCAGACGGCCTAAGTTTCCGATCAATGCTTCGGTCTGAAGCAGGGTCGCAACGTCTCAACGTCTAGTTGGAGGTGCAAATCATGCAGAAAGTGAAACATTGGCAGGACCCCGTCAATGCCGTGATCGGCGCGTGGCTGGTGCTCTCGCCGTGGGCGCTCGGGTTCCAGGCTGAGCAGGTGGCGATGTGGAACGCGATCGTTGTCGGTGTGCTGCTCGTCGCCGTGGGCCTGGGCGCGACCTTCGTGCCGCGTGCATGGGAAGAATGGACCGAGGGTGTGCTGGGCATCTGGATGATCCTGTCACCGTGGGTGCTCGCCTTTGCCAACGTGCAGATCGCCATGATCAACGCGGTGGTCGTCGGTGTCGCCGTCGTGGGGCTCGCGCTGTGGGTCTTGATGACCGATGCCGAGTTCAAGGGGCAGCAGCGCAGCCCGGGCATGCGCTGACCCCATGGTCCCTATGCAAGGAGTGAAGTCATGAACGAAATGAGTTCAGCCCAGAAAGACAAGCTGATGTCGGACCTGCGCCTGGTCGTCGCAGACGCCGAGGAACTGGTCCGGCTGACGGCCAGCCAGACCGGCGAGGGCGTGGCCGAAGCGCGCTCGCGGGTGCAATCGACGCTCGGGCAGGCCAAGAACAGCCTGCTGCATGCGCAGGACGTGCTGGTGACCAAGGCCAAGGAGGCCGGGCACGTGGCAGACGACTACGTGCACCAGAACCCCTGGCGCTCGATCGGCGCGGCCGCGGGCATTGGCCTGCTGGTCGGCATGCTGATCGGGCGGCGCTGAGCCCGCCGGGCTGGTGCGGCCATGGTTGACCCTGCGCCTGCAGCGGGCGAGCCGGGCTTGCTCGCGTCGCTGCGGCAAGGGTTGGCCAATGGCCTGGAGCTGCTGCAGACGCGGCTCGAACTGCTCGGCACCGAGTTCGAGCAGGAGAAGCTGCGTCTGTTCAGCGCCTTGCTGTGCGCCGCTGTCGCGCTGCTGTTGATCGGCGTCGGCATGGTCATGCTGGCGCTGCTGGTCGTGGTGCTGTTCTGGGAGCAGCACCGCGTGACGGCGCTGCTGGCGCTGACCCTGCTGTATGGCGGAGGCGGCGTTCTGCTGTGGCGCGCCGCGACGGCACGGCTGCGTGCGCCGTCGGGCATCTTTGCGCTCTCGGTGGGCGAGCTGGCACGTGACCGCGCCGCCTTGCACCCCCGCGAATAACCCCGCGCAGGATCACGACGATGCCCTCCCGGCGAGCCCAGGACCTGAGTCGACGCCAGCAGGCGCTGCTGGTGCGCAGCGCCGAGCTGCGGGTCGCGCTGGCCTGGCAATCGCGCGCGCTGGTGCGCCCGCTCGCGTTGGTTGACCGGGTGCGCAGCGGCACACGCGCGCTGCGCGACTGGTCGGCCGCTCACCCCCACTGGCTGCTGATCGGGCTGGCCGCCCTGGCCATCGCCAGGCCCGGGCGCGCCTGGCGCTGGGCCAGCCGCGGCTGGTGGAGCTGGCGGCTGCTGCGGCGCGTGCTGGTGCTGTCGCGCCTGCTGCTCGAGCCCCGTGGGGACGCACGATGAACGGCTGGCGTGCGATGCGGCCTGGCGGCGCGCCAGCCATGGCGGCCCGTCGAGCCGCAGGCAGCGGGGGTGCGGGTTGCGTGGCCCCCAGGGTCGCGCCGCCCAGACCCGGCGACGCACTGCTGGTGGTCGATGTGCAGCGCGACTTTCTGCCCGGCGGCAGCCTCGCAGTGCCCGGGGGCAACGCCATCATCAAACCGGTCAAGGCCTGCATCGATCGTTTCTGCGCGCGCGGCCTGCCCGTGTTCGCGAGCCGCGACTGGCACCCACCGAACCACGTGTCGTTCAAGGCGCAAGGGGGGCCGTGGCCGCCGCACTGCGTGGCCGGCACGCCGGGGGCGGAGTTCGCCGCGGCACTGGGCCTGCCAGGGGTTGCCATGATCGTGCCCAAGGGCTGCAAGCCGGGGCGAGACGCCTACTCCGCCTTTGACGGCACCGAGCTGCATCGGCAGTTGCGCGCCCTGGGGGTGAACCGCCTGTTCGTCGTCGGCCTGGCCACCGATTACTGCGTGCTCGCGAGCGTGCTCGACGCACGCTCGCTGGGCTATGCCGTGGTGCTGCTGCGCGACGCCGTGGCTGCCGTCGACGTGATGCCGGGCGATGGCGAGCTGGCGCTGGCGCGCATGGCCGAGGCGGGCGCAGCCACGGTCGACAGCGCGTCATTGCAGCCTGCGCCCACCCCGGCCGTCAGTGCGGTGCCGCGTCGAGCTCCTGCGCGAGCGCCTTGACTCGCTCGGAGAGCCCCGCCGTGAAGGGCGGGTCGGCCGGCGTGAGACGGCGCAGGGCGTCTGGCAGGCTGCGCAGCTGCGCGGCACAGTGGGCGCGGACGGCGTCGAGCGAAGGTGAGGGCGCAAGGCGCCGCCCGCCGCGCATCACGGCATGCAGCAGCGGCGTCGACCCGGGCGCCAGCGCTTCGCCGTCGAGCTGCACGGTGTCGCCCAGCAAACGGCCGTCGCTGTCGAGGCGGCGCGTGACCTGCTTGACGCCAGGCCAGGTCGCCTTGCCCTCGGAGCGCTTGCGGCGCGCCGTGCCGGCATAGGCCTGCAGCTTGAAGACGGCGTCGAGCGCCGGCGCGTCGGCCGAGGTGTCGAGCGCCGTGCCCACGCCGAAGCCGTCGATCGGGGCGGCTTCGGCGAGCAGCTGCGCCACACGGTGCTCGTCGAGGTTGCCGCTGGCGAAGATCGTCACCTGCGGCAGCCCGGCGGCGTCGAGCAGGCGACGCACGGCGTGGGCATGCGCGGCCAGGTCACCGCTGTCCAGGCGCACACCGCCAATCTGAATGCCGTCGGCCGCCAGGCGCCGGGCGAGCGCCGGCAGCCGGGCCACCGCGGCCTCGGTGTCATAGGTGTCGACCAGCAGCACCGGGCGCTTGGGCCGCGATCGAGCGAAGGACTCGAACGCAGCCGTCTCGCTGGCGTGGGCCTGCACGAACGAGTGCGCCATCGTGCCGAACACCGGCATGCCGTATTGCATGGCAGCCTGCACGGTGGCGGTGCCGGCAAACCCGGCGAGGTAGGCCGCGCGCGCGGCGAACAGCGCGGCCTCGGCACCGTGTGCGCGGCGCATGCCGAAATCCAGCAGCAGGCGCTCGGGCGCGGCGAGCACCACGCGCGCCGCCTTCGATGCGATCAGCGTCTGGAAGTGCACGATGTTGAGCAGCCGGCTCTCGACCCACTGCGCCTGCGGCAGCGGGGCGGTGACACGCAGCACCGGCTCGTCGGCGAAGAACAGCGTGCCTTCGGGCATGGCGTGCACCTCGCCCTCGAAGCGCCAGCGGCGCAGGTAGTCGAGCAGCTGCGGCGAAAACCCGCCCTGGCGTTGGAGCCAGGCGATCTCGTCCTCGCCGAACGACAGCTGCTCCAGGAAGTCGAGCGCTTGCTCGAGGCCAGCCGCCACGAGGAAGTTGCGCTGTGGCGGCAGGTTACGCACGAAGAGCTCGAACACGGCCGGCTCGTGCATGCCCTCGCGCAGGTAGGCGTCGAGCATGGTGAGCTGGTAGAAGTCGGTCAGCAGCGCGCTCGGTCTCATGTGCAGGCCACCCGCGAGCGAGAGTGGCTCGCGACTGCCGCCGTCCACAGGCTTTCCATTGGTGTGCTCCCTGCGCCGCCGCGTGCCTGCCACGACGGCGGCTTCGCATGCACTGCCCTTGTAAACCGCTCGGCCGCCAAGGGATTGAGGGCGATCAATGCGGCACCGCGAGACATTGAAACCTGACAGGTGCCCCCCACATCCAACACATGCTCGTTGAACCCCCGCAGGGCGGGGCAGTCGGGCGATTTATGGGCGTGCTGCCCGAAGCCATGTCGGCGTTCGCAGTGCGTGTGCCCGAACCTGCTGGAAACGAATGTCGACCAAGAAAGTTGCTACCCCCACCGCCCGCGGTCACCACCGGGCGGCCAACCCGCGCCTGCCGGCGCCGCCTCGGCAGGCGCACGCCGCGCCACTGCGCGTGCAGGTGCCCAAATCGCGCCAGCGCGCGCTGATGCGCGAGTACGGGCTCGAGGCGTCCCCGCTGTCGGAAGCCGAGTCGCTGCAGCGGCGCGAGGCCTTGAAAGGCCTGGTTCGCGCGGGCAGGGTGCGGGGCTTCCTGACGCACCAGGAGGTGCACGACCAGCTGCCCGAGGTGCTGGCCGACACCGACGTGCTCGAGTCCACCCTCAAGCTGCTCGAAGGCATGGGCATTGCCGTATACGAGAAGGCCCCCGACGACGCCACGCTGCTGGTGGCGGGCGGCGCAACGGCCGCCGCCACCGAAGACGAGATCGAGGCGGTGGCCGATGACGTGGCCTCGGCCGTCGAGGCCGAGGTCAGCCGCAGCACGGACCCGGTGCGCCTGTACATGCGCGGCGTCGGGGCCTACGACCTGCTCACGCGCGAAGGGGAGATCGCGATCGCCAAGCGCATCGAGGCCGGCTTGCAGGGCATGCTGCTGGCCGTTGCGTCGTCGCCCGCGGTGGTGGCGCAGATCCTGTCGCTGGGCGAGCGTGTGGCAAGCGGCGAGCTGGCTGTGGGCGCCGTCATCGACGGCCTGGTCAGCGCCGGCGAGGCCGACGACTACGTGGCTGAAGAAGAGGTCGACACCTTCGACACCGACGACGAAACCGGTGCGACGCCCACGACCCGGCGGCTGGAAGAGCTGCGCGTGGCGGCCCTGGCGCAGTTTGCGGCCATCCGCGGTGCCTTCGACGCGCTGGGCCACGCCTACGAAAAACACGGCTTCGGCAGCGCCGCCTACCAGCGCGCCCAGCGGGTGCTCGGCCGCGAGGTGGCGACGCTGCGTTTCACGGCCAACACCACCGACACGCTGTGCGGCGTGTTGCGCGGGCAGGTCGACGAGGTGCGACGCCTCGAAGGCGAGATCCGGCGCATCGCCGTCGACCGCTGCGGCATGCCGCAAGCCTCTTTTGTGGAAGGCTTCACCGCCAACCCGTTCGACCTTGGGTGGGCACAAGCCGAAGCAGCCGCCCGCCGCCCCTACAGTGCGGCGCTTGAGCGGCAACTGCCGGTGGTGATTCAACTTCAGCAGCAGCTGATCGAACTGCAGCGCACTGCGGTCGTGCCGCTCGTGGAGCTGAAGGCGATCCAGCGTCGCATGGCCGAAGGCGAGCGCACGGCGCGCGAGGCCAAACAGGAAATGATCGAGGCCAACCTGCGCCTGGTGGTGTCGATCGCCAAGAAATACGTCAACCGCGGACTGCAGCTGCTCGACCTTGTGCAAGAAGGCAACATCGGCCTGATGAAGGCGGTGAACAAGTTCGAATACCGGCGCGGCTTCAAGTTCTCGACCTACGCGACCTGGTGGATCCGCCAGTCCATCACACGCGCCATTTCCGAGCAGGGCCGCACCATCCGCATTCCGGTGCACACCATCGAGTCGATCAACAAGCTGAACCGACTGAGCCGCACGCACCTGCACCAGTTCGGCTTCGCGCCCGACGCGGCAACGCTGGCGCAGAAGCTGGGCATGCCGGAAAAGAAGGTGCGCCAGCTCATGAAGGTGGCCAAGGACCCGATCTCGCTGGACCTGCCGGCGGGCGACGAAAGCGACACCACGCTGGGCGACCTGGTCGAAGACAAACAGGCCATCGCACCGCCGGACGCTGCCACTCAGAACGAGCTGCACAGCCTGGTGGACGAGCTGCTCGCCGGCTTGTCGGCGCCCGAGCGCGACGTGCTGCGCATGCGCTACGGCATCGGCATCCACGATGACCTGACGCTCGAAGAAGTGGGGCGCCGCCTGCAGATCAGCCGCGAACGCGTGCGCCAGCTCGAGGGGCAGGCCATGCGCAAGCTCAAGGCCCCCGAGGGCCTGGCAGACCGGCTGCGCTTGAGCAACGAGACGCTGCAATGAGATGAGTCAGAGCATCTCGATGGCCAATGCGATGCCCTGGCCACCGCCGATGCACAGGGTCACGAGGCCGCGCTTGCAGCCGTCACGCTTCATCGAGTGCATCAGGCGCGTGGTCAGCACCGCGCCCGTCGCACCGATGGGGTGACCATGGGCGATGGCGCCGCCCTCGACGTTGACCACGTCTTCGGCCAAGCCGATCTCGCGCAGGCAAGCCAGCGCAATCGCCGCAAAGGCCTCGTTGATCTCGACACGGTCCACCCGGTGCGTCGGCCAGTCGGCGCGCTGCAGGGCTTGGCGCACCGCAGGCACGGGGCCGAGCCCGAAGTAACCCGGCTCCACCGCGCCGATGCCGTAGCTCACCAACCGTGCCATCGGCACGAGGCCGTTCTTCTCGGCCCAGGCGCGCTCGGCCACCACCATCGCCGCTGCACCCGAGTTCAGGCCCGGCGCATTGCCGGCGGTGATGCTGCCCTCCTTGCGGAACGCCGGCTTGAGCTTGGCGAGCGACTCGGCCGTGGTCTCGGGGCGGTTGTGCTCGTCGCGGGCAAACAGCGTGGGCCCCTTGCGCCCCGGCACCTCGATGGCCACGATCTCGGCATCGAACTTCCCCGCCGCCTGGGCCGCCGCGAAACGCTGCTGCGAGCGCAAGGCCCAGCGGTCCTGGTCTTCGCGCGAGACGCCGCACTTCGTCACCAGGTCTTCGGTGTGCCAGCCCGAATGCTTGCCGCTGAAGGCGTCGTGCAAACCGTCGTACAGCATGCTGTCGAACATCGTCACGTCACCCATGCGCGCGCCCCAGCGGCCTTGCGGCAGCAGGTAGGGTGCACGGTCCATGTTTTCCATGCCACCGGCGATGGCGCAATCGAGCATGCCCGACCAGATCTCCAGAGCTGCACTCGCCACGCCCTGGGCGCCGGAGCCGCAGACACGGTTCACCGTCATCGCGGGCACCCCGACAGGCAGGCCGGCAGCGATGCCGGCCTGCCGGGCCGCATTCATCTTGACGCCGGCCTGGATCACGTTGCCCATCACCAGGGTCTCGATCTTGTCGGCGGCGAGGCCGGACCGTTTCAGGGTTTCGCGAATGGCGGCGGCGCCCAGCTCAGGGGCCGGCAACTCCTTGAGGCTGCCGCCATAGGTGCCGATGGCTGTGCGGACAGGGTGGCAAAGGACGACTTCGCGTGTGGTCATGTGGAACTCCTGCGGGGCGTGGAACGAACCGGGCTCAAGAAGCGAGCATGCCGCGACGCCACGCATCGGCGTTGCGTTCAGTCAAATCGGGGCCGCAAGGCTCCGAGCCCCTCAGCCGGCCAGCGCAGTGGTTCAAGGCCGCTCGTCGACCAGCAGTGCCACCGCGCGGCGCGCGAGCGGGGCCACGACCAGCACCACCGGAAAGGCCACGAGCCATGCGGTCAGCCAGGCGCTGATCCACTGGCCGGCAAAACTCTCGCTAAAGCCGGCCACCCGGTAGGTCGAGATGCCGGAAACCAGCAAGGACATCAGGCCCGACAGGATCAAGCCGAAGAGGGCGGGGGCCCATTTCTTGGGAAGCATGAGGGTTCTCCAATGCGGGGTTTGGTTCAAGCGGTGACCATCACGCGGGTCAGGCTCTCGGCGAAGTGCCGGCCGAACATGCGCGCGGTCTTGACGTCGCCTGGCACGAAAGAGTCGGCCGGTGCCGAATGCCCGGCTTGGGCCATCAGGCCAGACCATGAGCCGAGCCGGTTCGCGGCCTCGTCGTAGGGCACGCCGCTGTGCTGCTCCGGCAGGATGGGGTTGCCGACCCACAGCATGCCGTGCTGCATGCAGAAGACAAACATCGACAGCAGCGTCGACTGCTTGTCGCCGGAAGGCAGCGACGACACGGTGAACCCGGCCGCGAGCTTGCCCTTGAGCGCCTGAGTGCGCCACAGGCGGCCGGTGGCGTCCATGAAAGTCTTGAACGGCCCCGACACACCACCGAGGTAGGTGGGCGAGCCGAGGATGAAACCGTCGTATTCGACGAGTGCGTCCGGTGTGCGGGCGATGTCTTCGGCCTTGACCAGGTGGGCCTCGACGCCTTCGACGCCCCGGGTGCCGATGAGCACCTGGCGTGCGATGTACTCGGTGTGCCCGTGGGCGCTGTGATAAACGATGGCAAGTTTGCTCATGAGATGACTCCTTGGGGTTGCAGGACTTCTTTTGGTGGGCGGGCCTTCATCGAGAAATCCGTTCGATGAAAGGTGCGACTGCGTTGGCCCGGTGATGGGCTGCTCACTGGTTGGCTTGGTTGAGCGCTGCGGCCGCCAGGTACAGGCCGGAGCCGAAGACGGCGTGGTTCGCGAGGCTGCGCAGGCAGTTCTTGAGCGGCGTCGGTGTCTTCGACGCGGCGAAGCCCGCGCCCATGGCTGGCTGCATCACAAACCAGGGAGCAGCCACCGTGACGACCCCGAAAGCAAGGGCGGGCAGGAACGTCGGTTCCACGAGCCAGACCGCGCCTTGGAGGGCGACCAGCAAGCCCGCGTAGGCGATGCCGATCAGGTAGTGAATCAGCCAGCCCAGACCGAGCTCGAACTCGACCGGCTCCGCTTTCCCGATGGCAGCGTGCGCAAAACGGCCGCGGGAAAAATGGCCGACCCAGCGCCCGACGAGGGCCAAGCTGGTGGTCGGCACACCCAGGTGCGACAGCAGCATCAGCCAGGCGTCCATCAGCGCGGTGGCGCCGATGCCGACGAGTGCGATGTGCCCGATGAGGTGGGAAGAAAGCATCGAAGACTCCTTGGATTCATTGACTTCAGAGCGTGTGAAAGTCATGATAGAAGTTGAAGTCAACTTCAAGTCAAGCGCTGTGATGGACATTTCTGAAGTCGCAAAGAAGTCAGGCGTGGCCGCGTCGGCGTTGCGGTACTACGAACGCAAGGGCCTCATTCACTCGATGGAGCGGGATGGCACCCGCCGCAAGTTCTCACCCGCCGTGCTGGATCAGCTCGCGCTCATCGCGCTGGGGCAGGTGGCGGGCTTCTCGCTGGACGAGATCCGGGTGATGTTCACGCCTGCCGGCGAGCCCAACATCGACCGCAGCATGCTGGCGTCGAAGGCCGACGAACTCGACCGGATGGTCAAGCGCTTGAAGGCCATGAGCGAGGGGCTGCGCCACGCCGCGGCATGCCCCGCGCCGAGCCACGCGGCCTGCCCGTCGTTCCAGCGGCTGCTGAAGGCCGCTGCATCAGGGGCGCTGGAAAACCGGCAGAAGCGATCAAGGCTTCGCAAGGCGTGATTTCACCGGAGGCTCCGGTTTGACCCTGGCTTCGCTCCCATGGGAAGGAGCCTTTGCTGCCGTCAAGAACGTGAACGTGCCCGGGCACGCACCGCGCCCGATGCGGTGTTTGGGGGGGTGCTGCGAGCCACCAGCTCCGCCAGCGCTTCGCGCAACGCCGCCGTGAGCTCGCGCGCGTCGGGCACCGCCGAGCGGGCGGTGGTGAAGCCGAAGCCCATCTGTCCGGCGTAGCTCATCACGGTGATGTTGAGCCCGATGCCATGCTCGGTGATGGACAGCGGCCAGTAGTCCGTCATTCGTGCACCGGCCAGGTACAGCGGAACCTGCGGCCCCGGCACGTTCGAGATCACGACATTGGCGATCGGCGGCACGATGCCGGCCAGCCCCGAGCGCCCGTACAGCGTGGCCAGGGCGCCCAGCAGCCAGGGTGTGCCGGTCGACGGGAAGTCGACCGGGATCACCCCGCGCGCGCGTTGAGCCAGAACCTTGATCGCGCCGGCAGCATCGCGAATGGCGTGAAGTCGCTTGACCGCGTCGGCGATCTGCGTGTTCAGGTTCACCAGGCTGAGCGTGGCCTGGGTCGTGAACTCGGTGCTGGTGGGGTCGCGCAGCGAGATCGGCATGGTGGCGATCAGCGGCTTCTTCGGGATGCCGCCGTGCTGCGCCAGATAGCGACGCAATGCGCCGCCGCACAGCGCCAGCACGATGTCGTTGAGCTTGGCGTCGTGCACATGCGCGAGCTGCTTGAGCGTGCCCAGCGGTATCGACAGGGCGGCAAAACCGCGCTCTCCAGTGATCGGCACGTTCAGTGGCGTCTTCGGGCCGAACGAGAAGTTCTGCTTGAGCCGGCCTCTGAGTTTGGTGGGCGCGGCGTCGAACAGGCCCGCGAGCGTCTTCACCACGTCGGGCAGGTTGCGGACCAGCTGGACGTACTGCCCGGCATCGTGCTTCAGCGCGGCCAGCGCGAGCTGGAGCGTGCTCGGATGTTCGGCATGAAGAAGCGCCGTGCGGTCGGCCGGCGCGAGCGATTTCGGCACCAGGTCGAACAGCGCCTGCGCCAGCAGCACGCCAGCCTGGCCATCGAGCACCGCGTGGTGAATCTGGATGTAGCAGGCCGCCTGGCGCGATTGCAGGCCGTCGATGACGGCCATCCGCCACAGCGGCCGGCTGCGATCGAGCAGCTCTGAATGCAGGCGCCCGACCAGGTCTTCCAGCTGCGCCGGCGTGCCTGGGCCGGGCAGGGTGATGTGCTGCACGTGGTAGCCCATATCGAGCTGGTCGGCCTCGACCCACACCGGGTTGGCGAACTGCAGCGGCATCTCCGCGAGCTTGCGCGTCAGGACGGCTGCCGCATGCAGGCGGCGCTCCATCAGCTGGCGCACGTCGCGGTGGAAACTGCCTGCGTAGCCCGCGGGCAGGTCGAAGAGATGCAGCGACGCCACGTGCATCGGCGTCTCCTTTGTCTCAAGGTGCAGGAAGGCACCATCCAGACCGCTCATCGTTTGCATGGGAGATCACCCGGCGTTTTAGTTTTGTGACTTTACATAATATACATTGTAGACAATGCGCTCGCCATCAGAAAGGGCCTCGGACACTGGCAACGCCGAAGTGTGCGGCCGAGCCTTGCTCCGTGTTCAGGTTTATCCGATGCCCATGTTCTGAAAAGCCTGCTTTTTCAGAACGGCTGAGTGACCCACATTCCGTTTGTCCCCCAACCGATGGAGATCCGTGATGCAAGTGCTCTTCAAGTCCCGCCATCCGCAAGCCACCGAACTGCGCGACCTGGCCGAGCGCCGCGTGCGCTTCGTGCTGAGACGCCTGGGCTGGCTGGTGCCACGCGCCGAGGTACAGATGTCCGACGTGAACGGCCCCCGTGGTGGCATCGACAAACGCTGCCAGGTGGAACTGCGGACCGATGGCGCAGGGTCTGTTGTCGTCACGTCCGTGGCGACCGACTGGCGCACGGCGCTGGATAACGCGCTGGCGCGCGCCGCACGGTTCCTCATGCGCCTGTGGCGCCGCGGCAATGACTCTCGCCGCTTCCGCCAACGCCTCATCGGTCACGACCGCTGAACCCAAACGAACACTGGACTCGACACCATGAACTCCATGACACCCATCCCCTCGACCACTCGCCCGGAAACTGCTCACCCGTCGCCGGTTGCTGCAGGCACTGCGTTGCCCTCCTCTGTTGCGGGTACGAGCCGTGTGCTGCGCAACACCTACGCCTTGCTGTCGATGACGCTGCTGTTCAGTGCGGCCATCGCCGCTGCCAGCGTGGCGTTCGAGCTGCCTGCGCCGGGTCTCCTGCTGACATTGGGGGGCTACTTTGGCCTGCTCTTCGCTGTCTACAAGTTCAAGAGCAGCGCCTGGGCCCTGCCCGCGGTGTTCGCGTTGACGGGCTTCATGGGCTACTCATTGGGGCCCGTGCTTGCCAAGTCGCTGGCCCTGCCTGGCGGCGCGCAGGTCGTGACGATGGCCCTGGCGGCCACGGGCGCGACCTTCCTGGCCTTGTCGGCTTGGGTCTTGACGACCCGTCGCGACTTCAGCTTCATGGGTGGCTTCTTGTTCGCCGGCATGGTCATCGCGCTGATTGCCGGCCTCGGCGCAGTGTTCCTCCAGATGCCTGCGCTGGGCCTGGCCGTGGCCGCCATGGTTGCGCTGCTGTCGGCCGGTCTGATCCTGTTCGAGACCAGCCGCATCGTCACCGGCGGCGAAACCAATTACGTCCTGGCCACCGTGGGGCTGTATGTCTCGATCTTCAACCTGTTCACGAGCCTGCTCAGCCTGTTCGGCTTTGGCAGCTCGGACGAATGAACCCCCACCAGGAGCACACCATGCAATGCCCAACCTGCCCCGACACCGCACTCGTGATGAGCGACCGCCAGGGCGTCGAGATCGACTACTGCCCGAAGTGCCGCGGCGTGTGGCTGGACCGAGGTGAACTGGACAAGCT
>NZ_JADMJX010000035.1 GCF_018780185.1 Rhizobacter sp. | reverse complement strand
CGAGTTCATCGAAGCCAACGCCTTGCGGGCGGCGAACATCGACGTCTAGGCTTGTTGCGTGACGTAGGGCGCCAAAGTAAGTGCGGGTGGTGGATCGGGTTGAGCCCTCCTATCCCGCCGCCCCATATCTCCCGAGTGAAAGTACGTTCGAGCACATCCATAGCGATGTGCTCGCTCCTTCAGGTTGGGACATGAGGTGCGGCACACGAAGAGCCGGAGGCACTCGGCTTCAATGCTCTCGGTCTCGCTTTGGCCACCACACGCCACGCCTGGGGCTATGAATGTGTAACCTGTCCTGCCTGCGAACTGCGCAAGCAAGGCTTTATCGCGTTTGAGGCGGGACGTTGAGATGACCTACAGCGTCAAAGAAATTTTCTACACCTTGCAGGGTGAGGGCGCCAACGCCGGCCGTCCCGCAGTGTTCTGCAGGTTCTCAGGCTGCAATCTTTGGAGTGGACGCGAGGAAGACCGAGCCACTGCAACATGCCGGTTCTGCGACACCGATTTCGTTGGCACAGATGGTGATGGAGGCGGCAAGTTCGCGAATGCCGATGCGCTTGCCCATGCCATCGAAACTCGGTGGCCTTCACCGGACAAGCGTCGCCGCTTTGTCGTGCTCACCGGCGGTGAACCACTCCTTCAAGTGGATAAAGAGTTAATTGATGCCCTGCACAACCTGGGCTTCACCATTGCCGTCGAAACAAACGGAACCGTGGAGCCTCCTGAAGGAATCGATTGGATATGCGTCAGCCCGAAGGCCGGCACAAGGATCGTCGTTCGGGAAGGGCAGGAACTAAAACTTGTCTTCCCTCAGCTGGGCGCAGATCCCCGTGAGTTCACGGATCTCGCATTTGAGAACTTCTACCTGCAGCCAATGGACGGGCCGAATGCCACCGAGAACACAGCAATGGCTGTCTCGTTCTGCCAAAGCCACCCCAGTTGGAACCTGAGCGTTCAAACTCACAAGCTGATTGGCATTCGATGAAGTACGAACTCAGCCAGAAGTTCTATTTCGAGGCTGCACACACGTTACAAAGAACGATCGATGCAGAGGGCAGTCGTCGAATTCATGGGCACACCTATCATGCGGAAGCAACGGTTCTGGGTAGCGCCGATCCGATCACCGGGATGGTTGTAGACCTCGGGTACTTTCGAGAAGCCATCGATCGTGTGCGATCTCTTCTCGACCATCAATTTCTGGACGAGGTACAGGGGCTCGGCCCGGCAACTTTGGAGAACCTCTGTGAATTCGTCTTCATGGAGCTGTCTAAAAGTCTCTCCAACCTCGTCGCTATCAGCATCGAACGCCCAGCGAGCGGTGACAAATGCACGTTGCGGGCAACTTAGCCCGCGACGGGTCGTCTTGTTCAGCGGGCGGCCTGCCGGAACATCAGCAAAGCCGCCTTGGCGAGGACTCCGAACTCTTTCAGCTCCTTCGCAATCTGCATGCTTTCTCCAGATGCGAGTTCGATGATGGTCGGACGGTGAGCGCACGATGCCAGATCTGTGGATACAAACCAGACGTGCGGAGCGTCCCGTTGGCTGTCGACGTTTCGCCCCCGCCGCCGCTACTTCAATTGCACGAACACACGCAGGACGATTATGAGAAACACCAGTTCGTTCAACATGCGACGACTCAAGTTGTCTGTCACTGATCAAGGCGCCATGGCTGCGCCGATCGATGTGGAAAAGCGCCTGACCGACCTGGAGGTCAAGGCCAGTTTCACCGAAGACCTGGTCGATCATCTGAACCAGATCGTGGCTCGCCAGCAGCTACACATCGACCGTTTGTTGCAGGAAGTGGCGCGGCTTCGCGAGCAGGGCAGTGCGGGTGACGGTGAATTGTTTCGCAGCCTGCGAGATGAGTTGCCCCCGCACTATTGAGCCGACGGCTTCGTGCGCGGGTTCGCCCGCAGCCTAGCGTCGGAACGCACCACCACCGCGCGCCGCACGCCTCGGCGCCAGCGGCTGCGCCGCGCTGAAGCTGCGCCGTTGAGAGAGCAGGGGGTCGCCATCGATCCGCTCCGCCAAGCTCGCCAGGTCACCCTGCGTGACCCCGCAGGCTGCGAAGTGTTCGCGCCACCCGTTGACCACGTCGATGACCCGCAGCACCTGCGCCGCCGCCTGCGCCGGTGTGTAGCCGAACAGCGCGCATTGCGACATCGCATTCGCGAGCGTCGAGTCGCGCTGGTCGGTGCCGACGATGAACTCCTGGCTGCCTTGCCCTGAGTTGGTGGGCAGCACGTCGTAGGCCGGCGCGAGGCGGTACTTGCCCTGCTGCGTGGGCGCCACCACCATCAGCGCATGGTTCTTCTCGTGATCGTCGGTGTTGTCGATCAGGATGTTGAACACCATGCGGCGAAACAGCTCCTGCATGTCGAGCAGGTTGGCGTCACCGTCGGCCACACCCGCGCGGCGCAGCAGTTGCGCGAGGCTCGGGTAGCCGAGTGTCGGCTCCTGCCCGGCGATGGTTTCGGCGCGCAGTGCGGTGCCGGCCGAGATGCAGTGGATTCTTGAGGTGCCCTGGCGGTCATAACGGCGCACCGCCAGCGCGTTTTCGCCGGCCAACGGCACCACGCGCGTGGGCGCCACCGTGATGCCGGCCTTGGCCGCCAGCGTCATCGAGGCATGCTCGATGAGCGGCACGTCGACGGGTTCGTTGTTGAAGAACTTGATCACCCACTGCTCGCCATCGATCTCGATCAGGGCCTTGGGCTTGGCGCCGCCGAAGCTGCCACCGGCGGCAATCAGCGTGCGCTCGATCTCGGTGACCGGCTCCTTGGCGCTGACCTTGTGCACCACTTCGGCAAGCGCCTGCGCCTGCGCCAGGCGCGGCAGCGGGTTCTTGGGATGTGGGGCGTATGCGTCGGCCGAGGTCGACACGCCAAGCGCGCCGAAGCGGTCGTCGCCAGCGCAGTAGAGGTACTCCATGATCGACAGCCGCGCCGGCTTGTCGATGTACTGGATGACGCGCTCACCCCAGCGGTCGGGTCGCGCGTCGTCGACGGCGCCTGCGGCCATGCCTTTCCAGCGCGGCAGTTGTTCGATGTCGACCAGCGGCAGGTCTTCGCTGAGCGGGATGCCGTGGGTCAACCATTCGGTGACGTACTGAAGCGAAACGCCCTTGCCGGCATCGACCAGCCGAAGCGGGCCCACGTAGCGCGGCGACGTGGGCTCGGTGAGCAGCCACAGGTGAAGCGTGTCGTGTCTCATGGCGGTGGCACCCTTTGTTTGGCGGCGCGGGCCAGCTTGGCGTTGGTGGTGGCGCGCACACGTTCCCGGCCCAGGGTCTCGGCCTCGCGCACGTCGAGCTCGAGCGCGCCGCGGTCTTCTCGGGGCGTGGCGAGGGTGGCCAGCGCGCCGTCTCGGCCCACCAGCCACAACGCGGTGGCCAGCACGCCCAGGCTCACGCCGGGTTCGCCCGCCTCCAGGCGCAGCAAGGTGGGCACACTCACGCCGATGCGCTTGGCCCAGGTCTTGAGGGACTCCTTGCGGCGCAGCCGGGCCACAGCCAGATCGGCGCCGAGCTGCTGCAATGCCGCCACCGTGGAAGGCGGCATTTGGGTCAACGCGCCGGATGTTTTTGACATAAAGTAAAGTTTATCGAAACATGGGTATTCAGTCAAGTTTATGTTAATTTTTTCTTGACCTGATCGCCGTCTGCGAACGCTGCCCATCCATGAACCCGACCATCGTCCATCTGTTCGAGGCGCCCGAGCACCGGGCGGCCACCGCCGCGCTGATCCACCATGAGTTCTGGCGCGAGGTGCCGGGTGCGAGTGCCGAGCGCATGGCGGCTCGGCTGGCGCTCGCTGACCGCGCCGACAAGCTGCCGCTGGCGCTGATCGCGCTGCAGGGCGGGACGCTGGTGGGGGCCATCAACCTGGTCGACAACGACGACGAGCACCACCCTGAATGGCACCCCTGGCTGGCCGGCATGGTGGTGGCGCCCGCTTGGCGCGGGCAGGGCATCGGCACGGCCCTGGTCAGGGCGCTGCTGGGGCATGCACGGCGGCTGGGCTTCGAGCGGGTGTATTTCGGCACCGACGGGCCGGGCTTCTACACCCGCCTGGGGGCGCTGCCCCACGAGCAGCCCCAACCGGACTTCTGGTTCATGCGCTTCGAGCTGGAGCCCCTCGCGAGCGGCTGAGCCGCTGGGGGGTCAGCCGAAGTTCTGCACCCAGACCACGCCTTGGGTGTAGGCCGCATCGATGGCCACGTCTTCGGTTTCGTAGTCGGCTTTTTCGACCGCGATCACGCGCGGGCGGGTGGGCCAGACCTGCTTGGAGACGACCAGCGTCGGCACGAACTTGCCGCTGTCGATGGCCTTGGCCCCGCAGATCAGTTCGTAGTCCTGGTGCCGGAAAGTTTTGGTTGCTGGCATGGCGCTCGCGGTGAGGGCAAAGAGGCAGTATGCGCCATCGGGATGACGCTTCGGCTGAGCTGAAACCCGGTTGTCATAGGATGGGCGCCCACTCTCTCAACGGATACCCCCATGAACTTTCACCTGAGCCTCACCCCGCTGATCTCGCTGATCGCCGGCGTGTTGATCCTCGTCATGCCCAAGCTCTTGAACTACATCGTGGCGATCTACCTGATTGCCGTGGGCCTGATCGGCATCTTTGGCCTGAACTCGATGCAGTTCCGCTGAAGCGCACCGGGCGCGCAGAACCCTGCGCGCCGCGGTGGGGCTCAGTAGATGAAGATCGGGTTGATGATCGCCTGCACCGCACCGGTCACGCGTGACGGGCCGAGGGTGAACAGGCCTTCGTAGACCCCGTCCTTCACCGCCTCTTCGGCGTTGACGTTCTCCAGGATGTGGATGCCGTTGATCGTCAGCAGGATCTGGTGCACGTTGAAGACGTGCTTCGCGTTTTCGAAGGGCAGCACCTCGAGCCCCCAGGTGTCGGCGCCCACCATGGCCACGTTGAGCGAAGCGAGGTAGTTCGCGCCGTCCACGCCCAGGCCGGGTTCGACCGAGCCGTAACGCTTGTCGTCCTTGCCGATGAGCTTGGTCCAGCCGGTGTAGAAGATCACCACGTCGCCCTTGTTGATCGACTTGATCTTCTGGCGCTTCATCGCGGCCTCGATCTCCTTGCGGTTGAAGGCCGTGCCTTCGGGCACCGGGTCCTTGCCGGTCAGGCCCACCATGTCGAGGATCACGCCGCGTGTGGCGATCGCCGGCACGTGTTCGATGCCCAGCTTCTTCAGCCCGCCGGCGCTGACGATCTCGCTGCCCTTGAGGCAGTTGTAGTACAGGCCGTCGATGCCGATGTGGCCCAGGCCGTCGAGCTGCGAGCCGATGCCCACCCAGCCCATGATGATGTCGTCGTTGTAGTTGGTCTTGGTCTCGCCCAGCGATCCGCCGTACTCCTGCCCCGGCGTCAGCACGGTGATCGAGAAGGTGCGCGGGGCGAAGGCCGGTGTCTTGCTGTTGGTCTCGATGCCCATGCGGATGGCCTTGCCGCGCTTGACGAGCTTGGTGGCCTCCAGCGTGTTGGCGGGGGTGATGTTGTTCAGCGCGCCCTTCTGGTCATCGGGGCCCCACTTCGATTTGTGGCAGCTCTGCAGTGGCTGGGCCTGCACACCAATGGCCAGTGCGGCGGCGGTGCCTGCCAGCACCATCTTGATCGAGTTCATGCCTGCGTCTCCGAAGTGGGTGGGGCAGAAATCATAGGCACGTCACCCCGCGGGCCGAAGCCCCTCGTTTCCCCTTGCACGGCCGGGCTCAGGTTGCGTCGGGCAGAACGTCGGTGGGGCTGGCTGCGCCGACCTGGACCACCTCGCTGCGGTCCTTGAGCTGCACGCCCGTGAGCCGCAGGCGCTGCGCTTCGCCGCACAGCCACAGCAGCTTGCGCGCGGCCTGCGCATACCCCAGCCCTTCGGGCCGCACGTTCGAGATGCAGTTGCGCTCGGCATCGGTGCGCCCGCTCCGCGGCGCCCAGGTGAGGTAGATCCCCAGGCTGTCGGGCGAGCTCAGGCCGGGGCGCTCGCCGATCAGCACCACCACCAGCCGGGCCTGCAGCAGCTCGCCGATCGGGTCGCCCAGTGCCACACGCGCCTGTTCGGCCACCACCACCGGGCCGAAGCGCCACGCGGCGGGGGCCTGGGCGCGGATCTGCTCGATCAGTGGCAGCGCGTGGCGGTTCACCGCCAGTGAAGACAGGCCGTCGCCCACCACCAGCAGCAGGTCGCACGCCGTTGCCGAGGCGTGCTCGCGCAGCTGCGTGGCCGAGATCTGGTCAAGGCAGCGGCCGAGGTCGGGGCGCAGCAGGTAGGTGGCGCGATCGGGGGCCGCACTGCGCACGTGCAGGCTGGGCCAGTCGTGGGCGCGCAGTTGTTTGCACAGGGTCAAGGCATCGAGCGGCACGTGCACCGCGTCGCGCGCCATCGCATGGGCGCTGCCAAAACGCAGCAGCTCGTGGGTGGGCAGGCTCACGCCGCTGCGGCCCA
>NZ_JADMJX010000052.1 GCF_018780185.1 Rhizobacter sp. | reverse complement strand
GCGGTGTCGATCACGTGCAGCGGCACACCTTCGATCTGGATCGTCTGGCTGACCTTGTCGCGTGTGGTGCCGGGGATGGGGGTGACGATGGCCAGCTCGGCGCCGGCCAATGCGTTGAGCAGCGAACTCTTGCCCACGTTGGGCTGGCCTGCGAGCACCACCTGGATGCCCTCGCGCAGCAGCGCGCCCTGGCGCGCGCGGTCGAGCACGGTGACCACCTGCGCGGCGATGGCGTCGAGCTGGCCACGGGCGTCGGCCTTTTGCAGAAAGTCGATCTCTTCTTCGGGAAAATCGAGCGTCGCTTCGACCAGCATGCGCAAGCGAACCAGGCGCTCGCGCAGGCCGTCGATCTGGGTCGAGAAGGCACCGCTGAGTGAGCGGCTGGCCGAGCGCGCCGCCGCTTCGGTGCTGGCCTCGATGAGGTCGCTCACTGCTTCGGCCTGCGCCAGGTCGAGCTTGTCGTTGAGGTAGGCGCGTTCGGTGAACTCACCCGGCTCGGCCAGCCGCAAGCCGATGCCGGCACCCGCCTCCAGGCAACGCGCGAGCAGCAGTTGCAGCACCACCGGGCCGCCGTGCGCCTGCAGCTCGAGCACGTCTTCGCCGGTGTATGAATGCGGGCCGGGAAAGTGGATCGCCAGGCCCACATCGATGGGCTGGCCGTGCGCATCCACGAACGGCAGGTAGCTCGCGTGGCGCGCTTTCAGCGGCTGCGCGCAGATGGCGTCGACCAAGGGCTGCAGGTCACGGCCGGACGCACGAACAATGCCCACCGCGCCGCGACCCGCCGCGGTGGCGATGGCAACAATGGGCTGGTGGTGGCGCGGCAAGGTCATGCCGGCGATTGTCCCCGAGCCGCCGTGCTGGCGCGGGCATGGAATTGGCGCGGGGGGAGGCGCTCGCGCGCCATCCCGAACCGCTGGAGTGAACAGGCGGTGAAGCCTGCACCAGCGAGTCTGCCCCGCATGAGTTCATGGTCGCGCCGATCGCGCCGCACAAACAAGCCCCAGGCTGAGGGGCTGGGCGTTCAGCGTGAACTGGTCACGCTTTTGCCGCGTCTATTTGCCGAGCACACCCAGCTGTTTGTTGATGACCCACTGCTGCGCGATCGCGAGGATGTTGTTGGTCAGCCAGTACAGCACCAGGCCGGCCGGGAAACCGAAGAACATCACCGAGAACACCAGCGGCATGATCCACATCATGCGGGCCTGCACCGGATCGGGCGGTGTCGGGTTGAGCCAGGTTTGCAGCAGGCTCGACGCGGTCATCAGCAGCGGCAGGATGAACAGCGGGTCTTTGGCCGACAGGTCGGTGATCCAGCTGATCCACGGCGCGTTGCGCATCTCGACGCTGGCCAGCAGCACCGAGTACAGCGCAATGAAGAACGGCATCTGCACCAGGATCGGCAGGCAGCCGCCCAGCGGGTTGACCTTTTCTTCGCGGTACATGCGCATCATTTCTTGCTGCATCTGCTGCGGCTTGTCTTTCAGCCGCTCGCGCATTTCCATCACCTTGGGGTTGATGGCTTTCATTTTGGCCATGGAGCGGTAGGCGCTCACGTTGAGCCAGTAGAAGGCAATGCGCAACAACACCACCAGCGCCACGATGGCCCAGCCCCAGTTGCCCAGGATGGCGTGCAATTGCGTGAGCAGCCAGAACAACGGGGCGGCCAGCACGGTGAGGTAGCCGTAATCGCGCACCAGGTCGAGGCCGGGGGCCACATCGCTCAAGGCCTTGAGTTTCTTGTCCTCTTGCGGGCCGGCGAACAGCTGCGCTTCATGCGTCTTGCTGGCACCGGGGGCGATCTCGCCCAGCGGCAGGAACATGCCGACCGAGTATTCGTTGGTGGCACCCGGCACCTTGCCGGCAAAAAACTCTCGCGGCTGTTTGCCGCCGACGAGCCATGCCGAGGCGAAGTAGTGCTGCACCATCGCCACCCAGCCGTTGTCGGCGCTCTTGTTGTAGGTGGCTTTGCCTTTTTCGAGCTCGCTGAACTCGATTTTCTGGAACTTGGACGCCTCGGTGTAAACCGCCGGGCCGGTGAAGGTGCCGTAGAAGAAGGAGCCACCCGGGGGCGGGTTGCCGTCACGCACCAGCTGCAGGTAAAGGCGCGGGCTGAGCACGGCAGCCGAGGCGTTGACCACCTCGTGCTTGACGCCGATGGCGTAGTCACCGCGCTTGAAGGTGTAGGTCTTGACGAGCCTCACGCCGCCGATCTCGGGCGACTCGAAGCTCACTTGCAGCTGGGTCGCGCCGTCTTTCAACGAACGCTCACCGGGCAGCACACGCATCACCGTGCGGTGCTCGGGCAACTCACCCTGCCCGCCGGTCGCGGGCCACAGGCCAGTCTGGGCAATGTAATAACGCTCGCTCGACTGGTCGAACAAGACCACGTTCTTCTTGGCGAGTTTCGGGTCGGGTGTCTTGTCGGCGCCCTTGAAAAAACCCACCACGCGGTCGACCGCGTCGAGCTGGTACTGCTCCTGCTGCTGCAAGAGCTCCAGGCGCACGAGCACGCCGCCCTTGCTGTCGAGCGTGGCCTGCATCAGGTCGGTGGTGATGGTGATCTTTTCCGCCGGCAGGTTGGCGCTCGGTGCGCTGGCCGACGGGGCCACGGCCACGCCTGAGGCCGCGCCGGCGGGCATCGGTGTCGCCACACCCGGGGCAGCGCTCGGGCTGGGCGCCGCGGCGGGCTTTGTCGTGGCGGGGGGGCCGAACATCGAGGGCTGCCCGGTGTGCTTGTTCCAGCCATCCCACAGCAAGGTCAGCGACATCAAGAACACCACCCACAGCAGGGTGCGACGCATATCGGTCATGGGGAAGTCTTTTCGCGGGAAGAGGAGAGGAAGGAGAACAAACCACCCGGCTGTGAAGGCACCGGGTCATGCCCACCCTCGCACCAGGGGTGGCAACGCGCCAGGCGGCGCAAGGTCAGGTAGCTGCCGGCGGCAGCGCCATGCTGCTGCAAGGCCTGCAAGGCATAGGCCGAGCAGGTGGGCTCAAAGCGGCACGAACTGCCCAGCCACGGGCTCAGAAAAAAACGGTACCCGCGCACCAGCGCAATCAACAGGTGCCGGGGAACGGACAGCAGGGCGCGAAACATGGCGATTCTTCAGGCAGCAGCCACTCGGCGCGCCGCATCGGCGAACACCGAGGCCAGCTCTTCACCCGCCAGCGCCCGCAGTGCTTCAGACGAAGCACTGATGAAAGTCTTGCGCTCAAAGGGCGAGCGCAGACGCACCACCCACAGACCCGGCGCCAAGCCGGCTTGTTCGCCGGCAGCGCGGCGGATCTGTCGCTTGAGCAGGGTGCGCGTCACCGACCGGCGAGCGTGGCGCTTGGGTACCACGGCACCTAACCAACAGGCATCAGGCCGGGAGTCATCCACAGCCATGCCCTTTTCAGGTGCCTGGCCTGTTGATAACCCAGTTGAAACCGTCCGTGAATGCGGCTTGGCGGGTTGGCTCGGCCGGCTTTCGAGGAAGTGCACCGCAAAGTGGGTGCTGCGCGCTCGGATGGGTGACCCGAGCACGCGTTCGAAATCGACAGATCGCACGATGCGACCGATCACGGCGTGGCCGGGCGCGGCGACAGGGCCGGCTGGCCTCAGACAGCCAGGCGCTTGCGGCCCTTGGCGCGGCGTGCGTTGATCACTGCGCGGCCACCACGGGTCTTCATGCGAACGAGGAAGCCGTGGGTGCGAGCGCGGCGGGTCTTGGAGGCTTGGTAGGTACGTTTCATGGTCGATCCTGCTGAACGGAAAACTGGCGTCCCCGCCGCTTAAGGTCGATGGACTGTCTGTCAAACACTGGGGAGACCGCTCTCGGAAAGTTCATCAAACTCTCGAAGAAGGCCTGCCACCGCTTTCCCGAAAGGGCTCCGGGAAACCCACTATTACACCAAAAACCCCCTTCAAAGTCAAAGACTTGCACGGCAGCATGCGCCTGCGAGGTGCTATTGACCCGTCTTTCAAAACTGTGGATAACCGCGTCTTTCCATTCACTTGGCGACGTAGAATCCCGCCGCTCCAAGAAGACTTTTCCACAATATGAGCGCTGACCTCTGGCAACGTGGCTGCGAACGACTCGCAGCAGAGTTGCCCGAACAACAATTCAACACCTGGATCCGCCCCCTGCCTGCCGCCGACGTCACCGACGAAGGCAGCGACGGGGCGGTGGCGTCTCTGCGGGTGCCCAACCGCTTCAAGCTCGACTGGATTCGCAACCAGTACGCCGGGCGCATCGAAGCCGTGTTGAGCGAACTCGCCGGCAAGCCGGTGCGGCTCGACCTGACTCTGGCTGCCCGCGAGGCCACGGGCATCCGTGTGCCCACCCTGCCGGTGCGCGCCAACATGCCGCAGCCCTTGGGCCAGGTGCTCAATGGCCACAACGGCAACCACGCCAACTCAAGTGGCGGCCCCAGCTCGGCCCGTTTGTCGGGCGACAGCTCGGCCAGCCTGCCGCGCCACCGCCTGAACCCGGCCCTGACCTTCGACACCCTGGTGCCCGGCCGCGCCAACCAGATGGCGCGCACCGCAGCCTTGCACGTGGCCGGCGCACCAGGCCAGATGTACAACCCCTTGTTCATCTACGGCGGTGTCGGCTTGGGCAAGACCCACCTGGTGCACGCGGTCGGCAATGCCTTGATGGCCGATCGCCCCGATGCGCGCGTGCTGTACCTGCACGCCGAGCAGTTCATCACCGACGTGGTCAAGAACTACCAGCGCAAGACCTTCGACGAGTTGAAGGCCAAGTACCACCAGCTCGACCTGCTGCTGATCGACGATGTGCAGTTCTTTGCCGGCAAGGAGCGCACGCAGGAGGAGTTCTTCAACGCCTTCGAAGCGTTGCTGGCCAAGAAGGCCCACATCATCATGACCAGCGACACCTACCCCAAGGGGTTGGTGGACATCGACGAGCGATTGACCTCGCGCTTCGACGCCGGCCTGACGGTGGCCATCGAGCCGCCCGAGCTGGAGATGCGCGTGGCCATCCTGATGCGCAAGGCGCGGGCCGAGGGCACCGAGATGCCCGAGGACGTGGCCTTCTTCGTCGCCAAGAACGTGCGTGCCAACGTGCGCGAGCTCGAAGGCGCGCTGCGCAAGATCCTGGCCTATTCGCGCTTCAACCAGAAAGAGATCTCGATCGCGCTGGCGCGCGAGGCGCTGAAGGACCTGCTGTCGATCCAGAACCGGCAGATCAGCGTGGAGAACATCCAGAAGACCGTGGCCGACTTCTACAAGATCAAGGTCGCCGACATGTACAGCAAGAAGCGCCCGGCCAGCATTGCCCGCCCGCGCCAGATCGCCATGTACATCGCCAAGGAAATGACACAGAAGAGCCTGCCCGAGATCGGTGAGCTCTTCGGTGGGCGTGACCACACGACGGTGCTGCACGCGGTGCGCAAGATCTCCGCTGAGCGCCAGAAGAACACCGAACTCAACCAACAGCTTCACGTGCTGGAACAGACCTTGAAGGGATGATCGGCAGCAAGAAGAGGGTGGTGTCAAGTCACAAGCCTGGGGACAACTTCATGACAACTTGCCAGATGTCCACAGGCCAGGTCACTTCACGGAAGTTGTTGTGTTTGACTCCCGCCATGCCAAGGCTTTGGCACACAGGGTTCGCGGCAAGATAAGCGCTTGATGGAAAAGGGGAAAATGGCGTTCTCCACAGAAAACGTCGACCCCTACTACGACGACTAAATTAAGAGGTTCACATGATTGTCTTGAAGGCAGCACAAGAAAAAGTATTGAGCGCTTTGCAAGCCGTCTCGGGCATTGTTGAGCGGCGCCACACTTTGCCCATCCTGGCCAACGTGCTGATCCGCAAGACCGGCTCCCAGATCGAGTTCACCACCAGCGACCTGGAGATCCAGGTGCGCACGCTCGCCGAACTCGACGGCGACGCCGCCAACTTCAGCACCACGGTCGGTGCCCGCAAGCTGATCGACATCTTGCGTTCGTTGCCCAACGACCAGATCGTCACCTTGAGCGCCAACCAGAACAAGCTCACGCTACAAGGCGGCAAAAGCCGCTTCACGCTGCAAACGCTGCCGGCCGACGACTTCCCGCTGGTGCAGGAAGCCGCCGATTTCGGCCCGGTGTTCAGCGTGCCGCAGAAGACGCTCAAGCTGCTGATCAACCAGGTGCACTTCGCGATGGCGGTGCACGACATCCGCTACTACCTGAACGGCATCTTGTTCGTCGCCGAAGGCAAGAGCCTCACGCTGGTCGCAACCGACGGCCACCGCCTGGCGCTGGCGCAGGCCACGCTCGATGTGGAGATCCCGAAACAAGAAGTCATCCTGCCGCGCAAGACAGTGCTCGAACTGCAGCGTTTGCTCAAAGACGAAGAGACCCCGATCGAGATGCGCTTTGCCGGCAACCAGGCCAAGTTCGGCTTCAGCGGCATGGAGTTCGTGACCAAGCTGGTCGAGGGCAAGTTCCCCGACTACAACCGC
>NZ_JADMJX010000278.1 GCF_018780185.1 Rhizobacter sp. | reverse complement strand
AGGGCAGGCCGGCGTCGAGGATGGCCTCGACCAGCGGGTTGCCGCGCGAGACCACATTGCCGATGACGAAGAGGTCGGGTTTGAGGGCGAGCTGGTCGGCGCTCCAGCCTTCGATCAGATCGATGTCGAGCGCGCGCAATTGGTCGCTCATTGGCGGGTAGACGCCTGCATCGCAGCCGGTGACTTTGTGGCCCGCTTCGCGCGCCAGGGCAGCGAGGCCACCCATGAAAGTGCCGCAGATGCCGAGAATGTGAATGTGCATGGTGGGTGATTCTAGGAGGCCATCACAATGGCCCCATGGGCTGGATCACCACGCATCCATGGGCTTACCCCGCACTTGAGGTGCTGCACATTCTGGGCATTGCGCTGCTGCTCGGCAGTCTGGTGCTGCTGGAGCTGCGAGTGTGGGGCTGGGCGAGCGAGTTGTCGCTGCGCACGCTCGCCGGGCTGGCGCTGCGTGTCACGCTGCTCGGCTTTGCGCTCGCGGCGGCCAGCGGCAGCCTGATGCTGGCCAGCCAATGGAGCGAACTGCAAGGCAACCGTGCACTGATCACCAAGATGGTGTTGCTCTCGCTGGCCGGCATGAACGCCATCGGCTTTCATGCGCGAGGCGGGCTCGACAAGGCCGACCGCACCGCGCGGCTGCAAACCGCGTTGTCGCTGGGGCTTTGGGTGCTTGTCGTAGTCTGCGGGCGGTTCATCGCCTACGCCTGAAGGAGGTCGCCTCATGCAACGACGTGTGTTTCTCATGGCTGCGGTCTCCACTCCGGTGCTGGCCCACCACGGCTGGAGCAGTTTTGATGCCGACCGACCGCTCTACCTGGAAGGCCGCGCCGCGAAGGTCGTCTGGAGCAACCCGCACGCCGAGATCGAGCTTGAGGTGGTGGCTGGGCTGAAGCTCCCAGCCGACCTGGCCAAACGAGTGGTGCCAGCCCAAAGTGCCGGTATCGACGGGCCGGCAATCCTGGCCAAAACTCGGCTGCCCACACGCAGCGACAAACGCTGGGAACTGGAACTCGCGCCACTCACCCGATTGCAGGCCTGGCAAGTGGCCGAGATCAAGCCGGGCACGGCGCTGTCGGTGGTGGGCTACACCTTCGCGGGTGAGAAGGGCGAGGCCATCCTGCGGGTGGAATACCTGTTCGTCGACGGCAAGGCCTACGGCCTGCGCTCGTCACCCGCCTGACGAATCAGAGTGCGCGAAAGGCCTCCCGCGCTGCGGCCAGGGTGGCGGCGAGGTCTTCAGCGCTGTGCGCCGCACTCACAAAGCCAGCTTCGTACAGCGCCGGCGCCAGGTACACCCCACGGTCGAGCATGCCGTGGAAGAAGCGGTTGAAACGCTCCTTGTCGGTGGCCATCACGGTGGCGTAGTTCTGCGGCAAGGCGTCGGTGAAGAAGAAGCCGAACATGCCGCCCTCACAGTCGCCCACGAAGGGCACACCGGCTTCGCGGGCCGCGACCGACAGGCCGTCGACCAGCTGGCGTGTGCTGGCCGACAAGGCCTCGAAGAAACCGGGTTTCTGGATCTGCTTGAGTGTGGCCAGGCCGCAGGCCGTGGCCACCGGGTTGCCCGACAAGGTACCCGCCTGGTAGACCGGGCCCAGCGGCGCAAGCTGCGCCATCACCGCCCGCTTGGCGCCAAAGGCGGCCAACGGCATGCCGCCGCCAATCACCTTGCCGAACACGCTCATGTCGGGCTCGAAGCCGGGGATGGCCTTGGCATACAGGCTTTGGGCGCTGCCGAGTGCGACGCGGAAGCCCGTCATCACCTCGTCGAACACCAACAGCGCACCGTGCTGGGAGCACAGCTCGCGCAGGCGCTTCATGAAAGGCACGCTCGCGCGCACGAAATTCATGTTGCCGGCGATCGGCTCGATCATCACGCAGGCGAGGTCGGCGCCGTGCAGATTGAAGGCCTCTTCGAGCTGGCCCAAGTGGTTGTACTCAAGCACCAGCGTGTGCTGCACCACCTCGGCCGGCACGCCGGCGCTGGTGGGGTTGCCGAAGGTCGCCAGGCCGGAGCCTGCCTTGACCAAGAGCGCGTCGGCATGGCCGTGGTAACAGCCCTCGAACTTGATGATCTTGTTGCGACCCGTCGCGCCGCGCGCCAGGCGGATGGCGCTCATCGCCGCTTCGGTGCCCGAGCTGACCAGCCGCACCTGGTCCATGCTGGGCACCAGTTTCAGGATCTCTTCGGCCAGCTCGATCTCGCGTTCGGTGGGGGCGCCGAACGAAAAGCCTTCGAGTGCGGCCTTCTGCACGGCATCCAGCACGGCCGGGTGGCCGTGGCCAAGGATCATCGGCCCCCAGGAGCCGATGTAGTCGATGTAGCGGGTGCCCTCGGCGTCGAAGATGTAGGGGCCTTGCGCACGGGCGATGAAGCGGGGGGTGCCGCCCACGGCCTTGAAGGCACGCACCGGCGAGTTGACGCCGCCGGGGATCACGCGCTGGGCGCGTTCGAACAAGGCTGCGTTAGTGGACATGGCGCGGGTCCTTCGGTACGTCGTCGCCGGTGGCTTCGGCGCCTTCTTCACCCTCTTCGCCCGGGGGCAGGGCCCAGAAGAAGCGATCGGGAATCACGTTGCCCATGCCGGGGCGAAAGCCGGCGTCGAGCGCCTGGTCCAAGAACGCCAGCGACTCGCCCACGGCGGTATGCAGCTCGCTGCCGGCGGCCAGCAGGGCGGCCAGGGCGGCCGACAAGGTGTCGCCCGCACCCACGAAGCTGACCTCGAAGCGTTCGAACTTCTCACCGGTGATGGCGCCTTCGGGCGAGGCCAGCACGTTGTCGAGGAACTGGTCGGGCAGGGGCACGCTCGTCACCAGCACGAAGCGCGTACCGTGCTGCGAGGCGGCCACAGCCAGCTCGCGCGGAGAGGCCGGGCGCTCGCCGCTCCAGTCGGGCAACAGGAAGTTGGTCAGCGTCTGGTGGTTGCCCACCAGCACCTCGGTTTGCGGCAGCACCAGCTCCCGGAAAGAGTCGAGGTAGGCCTGCTGGTCGTCTTCTTCGACCCACGACAGGTTGGGCATGTAGGCGACCAGGGGCACGTCGGGGTAGTCGGACAACACCTCGGCCACGGCGGCAACCCCCTCGGCCGAACCCAGGAAGCCCACCTTCCAGGCGGCGATGGTCACGTCTTCCAGGATGCTGCGGGCCTGCTCGACCACCACATCGGCGTCGATCGCGCTGTGGTCGAACACCTCGGCGGTGTCTCGCAACACCACGGCGGTGACCACCGGCAGGGCGTGGGCGCCCATGGCGGCGATGGTGACCACGTCACCGGCCAGGCCGCCGGCGCCGCTCGGGTCGCTGGCGTTGAAAGTCATCACGCAGGCCGGCGCTGGCGCGTCCTGGGGAAGGGCGGCGGTGTTTTCGGTGGGGGTCACGTCGGTAGTCATGGGGGCGTCCGTCAGAAGGTGCCGGGTTTGCCAGCACTTCTAGAAAAATGTGAGGAATGTGGCGTATGTGCCCACAAACTAACGCGTTTTTGGGATTTTGCGTGGCTACAATCTTTTCTCATTGTAGTGAAGCGATAAAGAATAAACGTGAGCAAAGACGCCAGCGCGGTACGCACATGGATGTGCCTGATATGCGGTTGGATCTATGACGAGGCCGCCGGCGACCCTGACCACGGAATTGCACCCGGAACCCCTTGGGAAGCCGTGCCGATGAACTGGACCTGTCCAGAATGCGGCGCCCGCAAGGAAGATTTTGAGATGGTGCAGATCTGATCTTGAACCCCGTAGGGATGATCGAATTGAACCGACCCGCAGTCGTTGAGGAGACAACCCGGTGAGCAATGAAGCCCTTGCAGGCATCAAGGTGCTGGTCATCGATGACAGCAACACGATCCGCCGCAGTGCAGAGATTTTCCTGAAGCAAGGTGGCTACCAGGTGCTGCTGGCCGAAGACGGCTTCGACGCCTTGTCCAAGGTCAACGACCACGCGCCCGACCTGATCTTCTGTGACATCCTGATGCCTCGTCTTGATGGTTATCAGACCTGCGCCATCATCAAGCGCAATCCCAAGTTTTCAGGCGTGCCGGTGATCATGCTGTCATCCAAGGACGGCCTGTTCGACAAGGCGCGTGGTCGCATGGTGGGCTCCGAGGCCTATCTGACCAAGCCTTTTACCAAAGACCAGTTGCTCCAAGTGGTTGAGCAGCACCGTCGATCTGAGTAAGTGAATGACCGGCCGCGAGTTTGCGCCGTTCGAGTTGGAGTAAAGAGCCATGGCGATCAAGAAAATTCTGTTGGTTGACGATTCGAAAACCGAATTGCATTTCCTGTCCGAACTGCTGACCAAGCGGGGCTATTCGGTGCGCACCGCCGAAGACGGCGAAGACGCCATGCGTCGCCTGGGCGAAGACAAGCCCGACCTGATCCTGATGGACGTGGTGATGCCGGGCCAGAACGGCTTCCAGCTCACCCGCGCGATCACCCGTGACCCGCGCTTTGTCGACGTGCCGGTGATCATGTGCACCAGCAAGAACCAGGAGACCGACAAGGTCTGGGGCATGCGCCAAGGCGCACGCGACTACATCGTCAAGCCCGTCGACGCCGACGAGCTGGTGGCCAAGATCAAGGCCTTCGACTGACACCCTCTCACTCAAGAGATCGGCACGGCGAATGCAAACCTCTCACGTCCCGCAGGCAGGTGTGAATGGCCAATAAGGAAGCACTGCGCGAGCTGCAAAGCCGCCTGGCTGAAAAGCTCAAAGCGGCGCGTACGCAAGAGCGTGGCAAATCCTGGTTGGCCGTCGAGTGCGGGGGGCATGGGTTCCTGTTCCCCTTGCAGGAGGCGGGCGAGATCTTTCCGTTCGTGCCCGCGATGCCGGTGCCTTACACCAGCCGCTGGTTCATGGGCGTGGCCAATCTGCGTGGCCGTTTGCACGGTGTGGTCGACCTGGCCGGCTTTCTGGGCATTCGCGGCCAGGAGCAGGGTCGCGACCAGTCCTGGTTCGTGGCGTTCAACACCGACTTGAACATCAATTGCGCCGTGATGGTGGATCGGCTCTCGGGTCTGCGCAACCTGGAGCAGTTGAAGCCCCAGACCGATGACGGCCAGGTGAAGCCGCCTTTTGTCGGCACGCACTACCGGGACGAGAACAACCGGCTGTGGCGCGAGCTCAATCTCGCGGCGCTGGCCAACGAGTCTGCATTTTTGAAGATCGCGGGCTGACGCGCGTTGGCGCCAAGGCTTTCTGACAGACACATTGAGACACGACGGAACGAGGAACATATGAGCTTCCTGGACAAAATCAAAACCATCGGCAAAGGTCGCGACTCGAACGCGTTGGATTCCGACGACCCGGGAATCCCCCTTGACGATGTGATTGCCCTGGATCGACCCATGCGCGATGCGTCGGCAGGCTCGCCCGCCCAGGGCGACCCGCTGGCGCGCACGGTGCACATGGACTCGTCCATCATCACCGAGGCGGCGCCGTCTGAGATCGCTGATTTCGCCGAAACCCGTCTCCCAGCGTCCGGCTCCGATGACGCGCCAGGCGCCACGGGTCTGCCGCTGATCGGCAACGCGCCCGTCGCCACGCAGCAGCGGATCCTGCTGTCACTCGTGGGCTTGGGGTTGGCCGGCCTGATCGGCATGACCATCTACTCGCTGAACTCGGCGTCCAAGGGCTCGGCCCAGGTGGCTGCTTCCGGCCAGGCGCTGATGCAGTCGCAGCGTCTCGCGAAGTCGGTGTCTCAGGCGCTGATCGGTAGCGCGGCCGCGTTCCCGGAGGTGAAGGAAAGTACCGAAGTGCTGGCCAAGAGCGTGCGCGGCCTGGCCAAGGGTGAAGGCGGCCTTGATGCTGCGCCGTCGTCGGTGCAGGAGTCGCTCGCACCCATGGTGCCGCTGGTCGACCGCGCTGAAAAGAACGCCAACACCGTGATGGGCCAGGAAAAGATCCTGACCCAGGTCGGCAAGGCGCTTCGCACCATCAACCGCCAGTCGTCCGACCTGCTCGAAATCGCAGAAACCGTGTCGTCGCTCAAGCTGCAACAAGAGGCCTCACCGGCCGAACTGTCGGCGGTGGGCCAGTTGGTGATGTTGACCCAGCGTATCGGCAAGTCGGCCAACGAATTCCTGACCATGGAGGGCGTGAGCCCCGAGGCCGTGTTCTTGCTCGGCAAGGACCTGAACTCCTTCCGCGAAATCGCCGATGGCTTGCTCAACGGCAACGCCGAGCTGCGCCTGCCGGGCACCAAGGATGCGCAGACCAAGGAGCGCCTGCAGGCCCTGCTCAAACAGTACGAAGAAACACGCACCGAAGCCGGCTCGATTCTGGGCAACCTGCAAGGTCTGGTTTCCGCTCGTGAAGCGCAAGCATCGATCATTGCCGACAGCGAGCCGCTGCGTAAGGGCCTGGAGACGGTGCAGGATCGTCTGGGGGCCGTGACTGGCTTCAGCACCTCCGTCGGCGTGACCCTGTTCCTGTTCGCCTTGCTGCTGGCCGCCGGTGGCGCTGGCCTGCTGAAGCTGTACGTGAATGACCAGGCGCA
>NZ_JADMJX010000292.1 GCF_018780185.1 Rhizobacter sp. | reverse complement strand
GTGGGCAGCGCATGGGCGGCGTCCTCCACCACCTTCAGGCCGTGCTTCTTCGCCAGCGCCAGCAAGGCCGGCATGTCGGCCGCAAGGCCAGCGTAATGAACCGGCATCACGGCCTTGGTGCGCGGGGTGATGGCAGCTTCGACGGCGTTGATGTCGATGCACAGCGTGGCCGGGTCGATGTCGACCAGCACCACGTCGGCCCCCAGGTAACGCACCACCTCGGCGGTGGCGGTGAAGGTGTGGGTGGTTGTGATGACTTCGTCACCCGGGCCAATGCCCAGCGCTTCGAGCGCCAGGTGCAGGCCGGCGGTGGCCGAGTTGACAGCCATCGAGTGCAGGCTCGCATCACCCAGGAAGGCAGTGAAGTCTTCTTCGAAACGTTTGGTCTTGGGGCCGGTGGTGACCCAGCCGGAGCGCAGCGTGTCCACCACCTCGGCGATTTCTTCTTCACCGATGTCAGGCAGGGCAAAGGGCAGGAAGGGCAGTGAACTCATGGTTTGGCGATCCAGCACAGCAGGTGCGTGCGCAGCAGCGGCAGCGTGTTGAACAGAGTGTAGAGCGAGGGGTGCAGCCGGGTCACGGCGCGGGCGACGGGTGGCGCGAGCGTGACGCGCTGCACCTGCACCCGGCCTTGCGGGAAGAGCGCACGCACGCGGGACAAGGGCACGCCGCGCACGTCGGGGTTGCGCGGGTTGTTGAAGGTGAAGTCGTACCAGAGCACCCCGCCGCCGGGCTTGACCGCCGCCCACATCGTGTCGGCCAGGCGCTGCTGGAAGGCGTCGTCGAGCAAGGACGAGAACACGGTGGACTGCAGCACGATGTCGACACTCGCGGCAGGCGGGGCCAAGGCCAGTGCATCACCTTGCACCAGCTGCACCGCGGCGGGCAGGCGCTCCCGCGCAGCGGCATGGCGCTCGGGCAGCAGCTCCACGCCCGACAGGTTCGCGGGCGCAAACCCCATCAGCAACAGCTCGACCAGGTTGCTGCCCGTGCCGCTGCCCACCTCATGCAGCTTCAGCGGCGACAGGTCATTCCAGCCCAGGCGCTTGAACAGCCCCAGCATGGCCCGCTGACGCTCTTGCAGCGCCAGCAGCGCGGCGGGGTTGAGCAGGCTGTAGCGCGGGTCGTCTTGCACACGGCGCGCGTACCGGTCGCGAACAGATTGGGCCTCGTCTTGCATCGTCACCTCGTGAGCTTGGCAAAGCGCGCGCGGCCGGCGCCGCCGCGCAGCGCGTCCCACCAGCCGACGAGCGAGCCGATGCCGTAGCCGACGTGGTAGGCCGCGATGACGGCCGGCACACGCAGCAGCACCGGCAGCGCGAGCCGTCGAGAGCCTGCCACGGCGGCCGTCATCGCCCCCACAGCCAGCGCGTACAGGCCCGCCAAAACGATCACGGGCACGGCGGACAAACCCGCGACCAGCACCGACAAAGCCAGCGCCGCGACAAACACACTCGGCACCAGGTGCCGCAGCGACGCCGCCTGGCCATGCTTCTTCATCACGAACGGTTTCCAGTAGCCGTATTGCAGGTACTGGCGGAACACCTGCGACAGCGTGGCGCGCGGCCGGTAGACGCTCTTGATGCGCGATGACTGCCAGACCCGCCCGCCCCCCTTGACGATGCGCAGGTTGTGCTCGTCGTCCTGGTTGCGCACGAGCTGCTCGTCGAAACCGCCGAAACGCTCGAAGGTGGCACGCGGCCAGGCACCGAGGTAGACCGTGTCGACCCAGCCGTTGTGGTCGAGCTGGCGCGACAAGGCACCACCCGCCACCCAGCGCGACTGGAAGGCCGCCGCCACCGCATGCTGCATCGGCGCAGCGTCGGCGTCGGGCACGGCGTGCCAGGGGCCACCCACGTTGTCGGCACCGGTCTCGGCGAGGGCGGCCAGGCACTGCGCCACGTAGTCATCGGCGTATTCGGTGTGCACATCCATGCGCACGATGGCCTCGCCGGTGGCGAGCTTCAAGGCCGCATTGAGGCCGGTCGAGACGATGCGCGCCGGGTTGGCGATCCACACCAGGCGCGGCTCGCGCTCGGCAAAGGCCTGCAGCAGCTCGCGCGTGCCGTCGTCGCTCTGCCCGTCGGCCACCACCAGCTGCAACTGCCAACCCGGCGGCAGCTGCTGGCGCATCACACCCGCGCAAAAGGCTTCGATGTAGCGCCGCTCGTTGCGGCACGGCACGATCACCGACACCTGCCTGATGGTCATGCGGAGGCCACCCCGTAGGCGTTGGCCAGCGCCACCTCGCGCACCAGCGCAGCCCAGCGCCGCTCGTGTTGCTGCGGACTGAACAGCTCGCGACTGCGGGCGATGGCGGCGTGGCCCATCTGTGCGCGCAGAGCGGGCGACAAGAGCAAATCGATGATCGCCGCGGCCAACGCGTTCACGTCGCCAGGCGGCACCAACCGGCCTGTCTGTGGCGTGAGGATCTCGCCGGGCCCGGTGGGGCAGTCGAACGCCACGGCGGGCACGCCGAGTGACTGCGCTTCCAGCAACGCGATCGGCATGCCTTCATAACGCGACGACAGCACGAACACTGCCGCTTCGCGGTAGTGGCGCTCGATGTCGGCGGTGGGGCCCAACCACTCCACCCGGCCCGCCACACCGAGGGACTGGGCCAAACGCTCATGCTCGCCGCGCAAGGGCCCGTCGCCGACGATGCGCAAGCGCACCAGCGGCACACGCGCCGCCACCAGCACCCAGGCCCTGAGCAGCAAGTCAAACCCCTTTTGCGCCACATGCCGACCCACCGCCAGCACGACGGCGTTGCCGGGCAGCGCCGGCGTGTCGGCGCGCAGGCTGGCGGCGTTGTAGATCACGTGGGTGCGTGGGTTGAGCGTTCGAAAGCGCGGCGCATCGGTCTCGGTCAGGCTCACCACCGCGCCCACCTTGGGGTAGAGCCAGCGCCGCAGCCGCTGCCACAGGCCAGAGCGCGCGCTGAAGTGGTTGTGGTCGCAGCAGATGGTGCGAGCGGCAAAACCCCGGTCGAGTGCGAGCACCGAGCAGGCGGTGGTCAGGCCGTTGAGCAGCACCACGTCGGGCTGGTAGCTGCGTGTCAGGCGCGACAAGGCCCGGCCGATGCGCCACTGTGTGCGCAGCAGGCCCCACGCGCGGCCGAGGCGCGACGTGGCCTCGCCGGTGTCGCTGAACAGGCGGCCTTCCACGCCCGTGAGCACCCGCACGCCCGAATCAAGCGGGTAGCGCACGCTGGCGCGGCGGGTGGACACACTGCCCACCGCCACCTCCATGCCCTCGCGCACCAGGTCGTTGGCCAGCGCGCAGACGAAACGCTCCACACCGCCCGCAATGTCGAGGCGGTCGCACAACAGGAGCACGCGGATCGGGCGCTTCATCCTGCCCTTTCTTGGAGAGGGGCGAGCTGCCCTTCTCCGTTCGGGCTGAGCCTGTCGAAGCCAGGGCCGTGCACCGTGCACCCTTCGACAGGCTCAGGGCGAACGGAGATGGGGGTGCGGCTCAGGCTGGTCACGAGTCAGGACTTCTTCTGCAGGAGCGCATGCACGTCGACACGCTGGTAATCAGGCGCGGGCAGGTCGAGCCCGCTGCGCTGCACGGCGCGCAGGCGCTCGCGGCCGGCTCGCAAGGCATCGATCCAGCCCCATTGGGCGAAGCGCCGCACCAGCGCCTGCCGCGCGCCGGGCGATGGTGCATTCGCCGCCGTCGACGGCCCTTGCACCCACTCGGCCTGGGCGTAGTCCGACTGCTGCGGCGCCGGCAGCGGCCCCACCTCGCGCAGCTTGCGTGCGATCACCAGCATGTAGACCTCGTGGCTGTTGCACAGGTTGACCCGCCGCTTCACGTCCATCGGGTTGGCCACCTGCCACCAGTGCAGGCGATCGCCCTTCATCGCAAACCACAGGCCGCGCAGCTCGAAACCGTTTTGCGCCTGGTAGAGGTTGAAGAAGAGCTCGGGCGAAAACTGGTAGAAGCCGTGGCCCGAGAGGTTGTTGGCCGGCAACGAGTGCAAGATGTGCCCGCCCACGCGGCACAGGTCGACGCAGTTGCGCCAGGCCACGGGGAAGTTGAAGACGTGCTCCAGGCAGCCGAAGTCGAGCACCGCGTCGTACCGACCCAGCTGCGGGGCGCCCGCGGGCCACGGCAGGTTCATGTCATGGATGTGGGTCGCGTTTTCGTAGGCCGATGCGTCGACCGACTCGGCCGCGCCGGCCTGCAGCCACTGCTGCATCAAGGGCTCGAAGTAGCGCGGTTGGCCCAGCGTCACAGTGGGTTCGTTCAACGGCGGCAGGCCACGCAAGCGGCGATGCGCCTCCAGCTCGAAGGGCTCGATGAAAAGCGCCTGCCGCCCGATCGCAAGCGTCTGCTCGAAGCTCACGCCCAGGTCTTGCGCATGGGCCAGCAGGTTGAGGTTGTGGATGTCGATGCCCACCCGGTGTTCCTTATGCTCGGCGGCGAGTGAGCAGCATGCCGCCCACCGCCACCACGATCACGATCAACTCGACGCCCAGCGCCACCCAGGCCAGACCGCTCGCACCGGCGGCACCACCCCAGGTGGCCGCCCCGATCACCCCGGCGACGCCACCGACGACCACGCAGGCGCGGTAGGCGGTGTCGTAGCGGCCGCTGCCGAGCATCCAGTAGCCGATGAACTTCCAGCCCAGCAGCAGCGGCAGCAGGCCACCCAGAATCAGCATCGCGGCGCGCAGGTTGGGCAGGTCGATGCCACCCGCGTTGGGCAGCACCAGCGGCTCGATCGCCTGCCACATCAGCACGCCCACGGCGAACAACACCGCACCGACCAGCGCGCCACCGACGCTCCACGCCGCCGCATAGCGCAGGGCCGCCGCCGCGCTGGTCTTGAACAGCGTGACGATGCGCGGGTAAACCACCGCAAACACCGGCTCGGCCGCATTGAGCACGGCGCGCACGAAGCGGTCGGCCATGAAGTAGGTGCCGAGGTCGGACTTGCTCATCTGCAGCGATGCGGCCGCCGGCAGCGCAAACGAATACGCCGCACCGGCGATGGAGACCGGCATCATCGTCCAGCCCAGGCGCAGACCGTCGCCCAGCACCGGTCGCGCCCACAGGGCTTGCGTGCGGGCTTCGGCCAGGTCACCGCGCAACCAGCGCCAGCCCAGCCACGCAAGCAGCGTGGAGGCTACGAGCTGCATCAGCAAATAGCTCAACACGCTGTGCGCAAACGCCCAGCACGCGGCGATCAACACCGCATAGACAAGCAGCTCGACACGCGCCCAGCGGTTGAGCTGCTGCGTGGCCTGCAGGTACCAGGTGGCCGGCCAGCCGAACGAACAGGCCAGCGCGGCGATGGTGAGCGTGTCCGCCAGCGTGTGGCCGGCCTGCCCGGCGGCCTGCACCGCCACCACGGACAACAGCACCGCCGGCACACACAACACGCAGCGTGCGGTGAACACCTGCTGCGCGATCTGCCAGCGGCGCGGCGCATCGGCCGTCACCGCCAGGCGGGTGGCAGCGGCGAGAAAGCCGCCCTCCACCACCATCGACAACAAGCTCGCCCACACCAGCACGAAGCTCAGGCGGCCGAACTCCTGCGCGCCCAGGCGCGAGGCCATCAGCGGCAACACCAGCAGTGGCAGCAGCAGACGCACCGCCGCCGCGGCATACACCGCAGGCAGGGAATGCAGAAGCCGCGGCGCTGCCGTCATCGTTTGACCACGAGCCGCGCGGTGTAGTCCACACGGTGCAGGAACACCGGCTCCGCGCTGTTCGCGAAGTACTCGTCGACCGCCTGCCTCGCACCTTGCCAATGACCGTAGTCGTCGATGATCAGCAGGCCATTGCGCTGCAGAAGCGGGTACAGGTGGTTCAGCTCGTGGCGAGTGGATTCGTACCAGTCGGTGTCCAGGCGCAGCAAGGCAATCTGCCTGGGCAAGGTGCCGGGAATGGTGTCTTCGACCTTGCCCTTGACGTAGTGGATGTGATCGGCCGGGTAGCCGGTTGACGCGAGGTTCGCCTGCACGTCTTCGAAGCTCGCCACCGCCCACAGCGCATGGTCGCGGCTGGTGCGCTCCAGTTGGGTTTGCGCCGATTCACCGCTCAAGGCCTTGTCGGCCTCGGTGGGCTCGCTCATGCCTTCGAAGGTGTCGTAGAGGTAGAGGTGGCGAGAGGTGTCCCCACGGGCCATCAGCGCCAGCGCGACCGCCATCATGCTGCCGCCGCGCCAGACGCCGCACTCGACGACGTCACCCGCGATGCCGTGCTTGACGATGTGGTCGACGGCGCCCAGCAGGCTGGCGCGGCGCTCCAGGCTGGTCATGGTGAAGGGGTCGACGCGGGCCACGATGTCGCGGTCGGAGGGCGACAGGTCGGCCAGCGCCTCGGCTTGGCGGTCGGCCGTGCGGCCCAGTTCCCAGCCGGCGCTGGCCAGCGCGGCCTTGACGATTTTTTTCATGCGTGAATGAGTTGCGCGGCCCTGTGTCGGCCGGTCTGCGATTGTCGCACCCGGCTGCGGGTCTACCGAGTGCCGTAGGCCTGCCCGGCCTCGGCCAGCAGGTGGTCCCAGCG
>NZ_JADMJX010000002.1:5495-6566 GCF_018780185.1 Rhizobacter sp. | reverse complement strand
CTGGTCGCCCACATCGAAGCGCGGCAGGCGCTGGTCAACCTGCGGGTGTTGCCGCTGACCACGCGCGACCCGCGCGCGCTGCTGGAGCGGGGTGACGCCGACGTGGCGGTCGGCTACTTCCCTGAGGCGGTGGCCGAGCTCGCGACGCGCGGGCAGCAGAGTGCGTTGCACCACCAGCGCCTGGGTGAAAGCGAATACGTGTGTGTGATGCGACGCGGCCACCCGCTGGCGGAGGGTGAGCTGACGCTCGACGCCTTCTGCGCTGCGCACCACCTGCTGGTGAGCTTTTCGGGCCGGCCGCATGGGTTTGTCGACCAGGCGCTGGCGGCGCTCAACCGCTCGCGCCGCATCGTGCTCACCGTCAACCAGTTTTTCACCGCCGGGCGGGTGGTGTCGCGCAGCGATTTGCTGACCGTGTTGCCGGCCTCGTTTGTCGACGCCACCGGCTACCAGTCGCAGCTGGTGGAGCGGCCTTTGCCGTTGGTGATGGCGCGCATCCACGTCGAGGCCATGTGGCACATGCGGCACGACCGTGTCAGCTCGCACCAGTGGTTGCGCGAACGCCTGGTCGAAGCAGCACGGCCACAGGCGTCGGCGGCGTGACAATCACGCCTGCAACCATCTTTCGAGACCCACCATGTCTGCCCACTCCGACCTGACCGACGCCGAGTTCGCCGAGCTCGATGAGCTGCTCGCCGCCACCCCCGAGCCGCTGCAACCGGTCGACTCCGTGATGCTCGACGGCTTCTTGTGCGGCGTGCTGGTGCAGCCGCTGCTGCTGGAGCCCGCGGCCTGGTTGCCGCACGTGTTCGACTTCGACGCCACGCCGTTGCCCGACGACACCGACCCCGCCTGGCGCGAGCGCACCACCGCGCTGATCTTGCGGCGCTACGGCGCGCTCAACCGTGCGATGGCCGAAGACGGCTGGTTCAACCCGCTGATCCTCGAGTTCGACGACGAACACCCACTGGAGCCGCCGGCCGATGGCGGCCCCGACCCGATGGCCGGCCTGAGCGAGATCTCGCAGGCGCTGATGCCCTGGGTGGCCGGCTTCCAGCACGCGACGCTGTG
>NZ_JADMJX010000002.1:0-5395 GCF_018780185.1 Rhizobacter sp. | reverse complement strand
GGCGGCGGCGGCTGACCCGTGCGCCTGCAACTGCTGTCCGACCTGCACCTCGAAACCGAAAACTTCGAGCCCCAGCCTGCACCCGACGCCGAGCTGCTGGTGCTCGGCGGTGACATCGACAGCACCTGGGCCGGCCTCTCGCTCTTTCGTGACTGGCCCGTGCCAGTGATCCTGGTTGCGGGCAACCACGAGTTTGACAACCGCGAGCTCGACACCACCTGGGCCGAGTTGCGTGCCCACTGTGCGCAGCTGGGCATCACCCTGCTCGAGCGCGAAAGCCTGGTGATCAGCGACCGCGCGGGCCGCCGCGTCCGCTTCGTCGCCACCGTGCGCTGGTGCGACTTCGACCTGTTCGGCGAGGGTGGCCGCGAGAAGGCGATGCGTGCAGCCAGCTACTTCATGCGCGTGATGCGCTCGACACAACATGGCGAGCCGTTCGGCGCCGACGCCGTGCGCGAAGAGGCGCTGGCCTGCCGCGCCTGGCTCGCCGACGAGCTGGCAACAACCTCAGAGGAATGGGACGCGACCGTGGCCCTCACCCACTTCGGCCCCAGCCTGCGCAGCGGCGACCCGCGTTATGGCAGCCAATCGGGCACCGCGAGTTTCTGCAATGCCGACGATGACCTGCTGCACCACGCAGACCTGTGGATCCACGGCCACCTGCATTGCCGCCACGACTACACCGTCGGCACGACGCGCGTGGTCTGCAACGCCCGCGGCCATGCCCACAAGGGCGAGGCCGCGGGTTACGACGGGTTGTTCACGGTCGACGTCTGACCGGCCAGCCCATCGAAGCAGGTGCTCAGCAGCATCTCGATGATCTGCTCGTCGCTGTGCTGGCCGCTGGCTTTCAGCAGGCTGAGCACCGGGTCGCAGGCGCGGGCAAACAAGGTGTAGAGCACCACCTCGGGTGCGAGGCGCGGGTTCAGGTCGCCAGCCATCTGGGCGGCGTCGATCCAGCCGCCGAGCTGCTCGCTCACTTCCATCAGCCGGTCGAGGTAGGGCTTGTTGGCCATCAAGGCAGCGCGCAGCGTGGAGTTTTGTGCCGGCAATGAAGGCATCTCGCCGGCCAATTGCACTTGCATCGTCCAGCGGGCCACGGCCTTGAGTTGATCGATGGCCTTGCCGCTCGGCGGCAGGCTGGCCATGAAGGCCTGCGCCCGCTCCAGCACCCGGATCATCGCTGCGCCCGCCAGCTCTTCCTTCGAGCTGAAGTGTTTGTACAGGCTCGCCTTGGCGATGCCCACGTCGGCGGCGACCTCGTCGACCGTCATCACGTCGAAGCCTTTTTCAGCCAGGAGGCGATTGACCGACACCACGATCGCGTCCTCACGGGCGCGCAGGACTTGTTCTTTGAACGAAACCTTTGCCATGGCCGGCATTTTAGTCACATGGCTTCAAAAAGGGACGAACAAGTCACAAACAAACCAAGCGGTTTATATAAATACCACACAGTTGACATAGTGAACTCATGAGTTCACATTTCGCCCGGCGCCGCGATCACAGCGGTTTCGGCGCCCCCCACAACGGCGCCAGACGCCCATCTCAAAGGAGTTCGGACATGACGATTCGGTGGTTCAAGACCATGGCGGCGGTGTGCACCGTCGCTTTCCTGGCAGCTTGCGGCGGCGGCGATGACGACCCCGCGCCTGTCGCGCCGGCCCAAAGAAACATCGTGCAGGTGGCTCAAGGCAATGCCAACCTGAGCATTCTGGTCGAGGCGGTGGTGGCGGCCGATCTGGCAACCACCCTCTCCGGCACGGGGCCCTACACGGTGTTTGCGCCGACTGACGCCGCGTTTGCGTCCTTGTTGGCCGAGCTTGGCGTGACCAAGGCGGAGTTGCTGGCCAACCGGGCCTTGCTGACGCAGGTGCTGACCTACCACGTGCTCCCGGCCCGGGTGCCCGCGTCGGCGGTGCCGGCTGGCCAGGCCATCACCACGGTGGAAGGCGGCATTTTCAAGATCGATGCGCAGGCGGGCGGTGCGCTGGTCATCACCGACGGGCGCAACCGCGAGGCCAACATCACCCTGACCGACGTGGCCGCGAGCAACGGCGTGATCCACGTCATCGACCGTGTGCTGCTGCCCGCCAACCAGGACATCGTGCAGACCGCCCAGGCCTCGGCCGATTTCAGCGTGCTGGTCGAGGCCGTCGTCGCCGCCAACCTGGTGCCCACGCTGCAAGGCACCGGCCCGTTCACCGTGTTTGCGCCGACCGATGCGGCCTTTGCTGCGTTGCTCGCCGAACTTGGCGTCACCAAAGACGCGCTGCTGGCCAACACCGCCTTGTTGACCGAGGTGTTGACCTACCACGTGGTGCCGGGCCGCGTGCTCGCGGCCAACGTGCCGGTGGGCACCCCCATCACCACGGTGCAAGGCGACACCTTCAGCGTCAACGCCTCGCTGGCCATCACCGACCAGCGTGGGCGCATGGCCAACATCGTGGCAACCGACGTGCTCACGAGCAACGGTGTGATCCACGTGGTCGACCGCGTGATCCTGCCGGCGCCGTGACGCACTCCCCACTCACCCCCGTTCCCCCTGTTCCATCAACCCCCCAGGAGTTATTCCATGAAAAAAGCATTTGCTGTTGCCGCCCTCTCGCTGGCCGCCTTCTCCGCCCAGGCCAAGGACATCGTTGACACCGCCGTCGCGGCGGGCAACTTCAAGACCCTGGCCACCGCGCTGCAGGCCGCCGGCCTGATCGACACGCTCAAGGGCCCGGGCCCGTTCACGGTGTTCGCACCCACCGACGCGGCGTTCGCCAAGATCCCGAAGGACCAGCTCGACGCCTTGCTGAAAGACAAGGCCAAGCTGAGCGCTGTGCTGACGTACCACGTGGTCGCCGGCAAGGTGATGGCCAAGGACGTGAAGGCCGGCAAGGCCAAGACCGTTCAGGGCTCTGAGCTGACCTTGGCCACCACCGGTGGCGTGACGGTCGACAACGCCAAGGTGGTGACGGCCGATGTGGCGGCCGACAACGGCGTCATCCACGTGATCGACACGGTGTTGATGCCCAAGTAAGTCGAACCTCAACGCTGGGGCCGGCGCACCAGGCGCTGGCTCCAGGGTGTGCGGGCTTCGCTCTTTGGCACGGGTGCCGGGCGCAGCTCGGCCACCGACTCGATGCTGGCGTCGAGCCCGAAGGCGGTGCCCATGTCGCCGGGGTCAGAGGTCGGGTTGGCAGGCACGCGTCGTGTCGCCACCGATCTCAGCCAGCCGAATCCAGGAATCAGGTTCATCGCGTACCTCCACTCGTCTACGCCATGGAGCCCAGTGTGGTGCTGGCCCGCACATTGCAATGCATGGAGATGGACCGCGCTCGTGGCGCATTTGGCGTAACCGCGCTGTACCCATGTGTCATGGATGGTGTTTGCGCACGGTTTCACTTGTTTTTGTGCAGTGCGATCACCATGTGGCTTCCGAAGTGGTCTGGTCGTTGTGAAAGGAGCTTGCCGTGAACCGCGTGTCAATGCGAGCACTCACCTGGGGAACCGTGCTGGCGGCGCTTTTGGGCGCCTTTCTGCTGGCCGGTGAAGACGCGGGCGTGCCCGATGCCTCCCAGCTGAGAGGCGCGGTGGTGGGCCCTGCCCGGTGAGGGCTTAACCCGCCCTGTCGAGCGCCTGCTCGGCCCCGGCGGCGAGCGCGTCGCCGATGCGGTCGAGCAAAGCGACGCGCGCCGAAGGTGCTGCGCCATCGGGCCCCAGGCGCCATTGGTGCCAGAACAAGCGCACCTCAAGGCCGACCTCCGGGCGCAGCGCGACCAGGGCACCACTTTCCAGCAGCCCGCGCACCTGCAGCTCGGGCACCACCCCCACACCCCAGCCCATCAACGCGGCCCGCACGTAAGCCTCGGACGACGGCACAAAACGCTCCTGCAAACGCGGTGAGCGCACCCCGAAGGCGCGCGACACCCACTGCGGTTGCATGTCGTCCTTGCGGTTGAACACCAGAAACGGCACCTGGGCAAAGTTGGCCCGGGTCAGCCCCTGGGGCATCACGTCGGCGATGAACCCGGGGCTCGCCACCGCCGTGTAGCGCATCACGCCCAGCGGCACCACGCGGCAGCCGCGCAGCGCTTCACTGACCGTGCTGACGCAACCGAGCACCGCACCCTGGCGCAGCCAGTCGTGGGTGAAATCCTGGTCGTCGACCACCAGCTCCAACGACACGCCCTCGTGCACCAGCGCATCCAATGCCGGCATCACCCAGGTGGCCAGGCTGTCGGCGTTGACGGCGATCGGCAGTCGCTGCCCGGCCGCAGCGTCCACGCCCAGCTCATGCGCCACGTCGGCGCGCATGGCCTGCAGCTGGCGCGCAAAACGCAGCAGCACCTTGCCGGGCTCGGTGAGCCGCAGCGGGCGTGAGCGCACCACCAGCAGCTGCCCGACCTGAGCCTCCAGGGCGCGCAGCCGCTGCGACACCGCCGACTGGGTGATCGACAAGCGCTGCGCCGCCCGCTCGAAGTTGCCGTCGTCAGCCAGCGCCGCCAGGCAGTCGAGCGCGGCCGGGTCCAGGTCTTTCATAAGCGCACCTAATGTAGAGCGAGAAATATGAATGATGCTTCACTTCGAGCGCGAGCGTTCCGACAATCCGCAGATGACGGCTGCCCCATTCGCCACCGCGTTCTTTCAAGGCTGGTTGATGACCGCCGGCTTGATCGTCGCCATCGGCGCGCAAAACGCGTTGGTGCTGCGCCAGGGTCTGAACCGCCAGCATGTGGGCCCGGTGGTGGCGCTGTGCACGCTGTCCGACTGGTTGCTGATCGCGCTCGGTGTGTTTGGCCTGGGTGCGTTGATCCAGTCGTCACCGCTCTTGCTGCAGGTGTTTCGCTTCGGTGGCGCGGCCTTCCTGCTGGTTTATGGCCTGCGCTCGGCGCAGCGCGCCTGGCGCGGTCAGGGGGCCCTGGTGCAAGCCGGCTCGCGTGGCCCGACGCTGGCCGCCACGCTCACCAGCACGCTTGCGCTCACCTACCTCAACCCGCACGTCTATCTCGACACCGTGGTGTTGCTCGGCGGCGTGGGTGCCCAACATGGCGACGATGGGCGCATCGCCTTCGCCGCCGGTGCGGGCCTTGCTTCACTGATGTGGTTCGTGACGCTCGGGTATGGCGCGATGGCCGCGTCGCGCTGGCTGCGCAACCCGGGCGCCTGGCGCGCCATCGATGCGGGCGTGGCGCTGGTGATGTTTGCCGTGGCCGCGCAACTGTTGTTAAAAGGGGGTGTGTGATGAAAGTCGTCGTGATGGGTGCCGGGATCATCGGCGTGAGCACCGCGTGGTACCTGCTGGAACAAGGCCACGAGGTCACGGTGGTCGACCGGCAGAAAGACGCCGCACTCGAGACCAGCTTCGCCAACGGCGCGCAGATCTCGGTGAGCTTCTGCGAGCCCTGGG
>NZ_JADMJX010000193.1 GCF_018780185.1 Rhizobacter sp. | reverse complement strand
ATCGTCGACAAGGAAAAGCCGGTCGGCGTGATCGTGCAGTACGGCGGCCAGACGCCGCTGAAGCTCGCGCTCGACCTGGAGCGCGCCGGCGTGCCCATCGTGGGCACCACACCTGACAGCATCGACATCGCCGAAGACCGCGAGCGTTTCCAGAAGCTGCTGCACACGCTCGGCCTGAAGCAGCCGCCCAACCGCACCGCCCGTACCGAAGAGCAGGCGCTGATCCTGGCGCAAGAAATCGGCTACCCGCTGGTGGTGCGCCCGAGCTACGTGCTGGGCGGCCGCGCGATGGAAATCGTGCACGGCGACAAGGACCTCGAGCGCTACATGCGCGAAGCCGTCAAGGTGAGCGAGAAGTCGCCGGTGCTGCTCGATCGATTCCTCGATGACGCCATCGAGGTCGACGTCGACTGCATCAGCGACGGCAGCGACAGCCCCGAAGGCACGATGATCGGCGGCATCATGGAGCACGTCGAACAGGCGGGCATCCACTCCGGCGACTCCGCCTGCTCCCTGCCGCCGTACTCGCTGCCGAAGTCGCTGCAAGACGAATTGCGCCGCCAGACCATCGCGATGGCCCGTGCGCTCAAGGTCAAGGGCCTGATGAACGTGCAGTTCGCGATTCAAGGCGAAGGCGACGATGCCGTCGTTTACGTGCTCGAAGTCAATCCGCGTGCCTCGCGCACGGTGCCGTTCGTATCCAAGGCCACCGGGCAGCCGCTGGCCAAGATCGCGGCTCGCTGCATGGTCGGCCAGAAGTTGTCGGAGCAGAAAGACAAGCGCGGCCGTGTGCCGAGCGAAGTCATCCCGCCTTACTTCTCGGTCAAGGAAGCGGTGTTCCCGTTCAACAAGTTCCCTGGCGTCGACCCCATCCTCGGGCCGGAAATGCGCTCCACCGGCGAGGTGATGGGGGCAGGGCGCAGCTTCGGCGAAGCCATGCTCAAGAGCCAGCTCGGCGCTGGCTCGCGTCTGCCCACAAAGGGCACGGTCTGCATCACGGTGAAGAAGGGCGACAAGGCGCGCGCCGTGGTTGTCGCGCGCGACCTGCACGCGTTGGGCTTCCAGGTGGTGGCGACCAAAGGCACGGCCGCGGCCATTGCAGAGGGTGGCGTGCCGGTGAAGGCGGTCAACAAGGTCAAGGACGGCCGCCCGCACATCGTCGACATGGTCAAGGCAGGTGAGATCCAGCTGGTTTTCACCACGGTGGATGAGACGCGCACGGCGATTGCCGATTCGCGCCATATCCGCCAGGTGGCGCTCGCCAACCGCATCACCTACTACACCAGCATGGCCGGCTGCGAGGCCGCTGTCGAAGGCATGAAGCACCAGGACGATCTGGTGGTGCTATCCCTGCAAGAACTGCACGCGGAACTGCACTAGACTTTTGCCATCTTTCCCACGTATCGGCCGCCGCCGAACTCCCGCAAGGGAGAAGGCGGCGGTTCTCATTTTGAGTTTCAAGGTTTGACCATGGCCACCATCCCCATCACCACACGCGGCGCCCAGCTGCTGAAAGAAGAACTGCACCGCTTGAAGACCGTGGAGCGCCACGCCGTGGTGCAGGCGATTGCCGAGGCCCGGGCGCAAGGCGATCTGTCAGAGAACGCCGAGTACGAAGCCGCGAAAGACAAACAAGGCTTCATCGAAGGCCGCATCCAGGAAGTCGAAGGCAAGCTGGCCGCAGCCCAGATCATTGACCCCGCCTCCTTGAATGCGGGTGGCATGGTGGTGTTTGGCGCCACGGTGGACCTGGAAGACGAAGACTCCGGCGCGGCCGTGACCTACCAGATCGTCGGTGAAGACGAAGCCGACCTGAAGCAAGGTCGCATCTCCATCGGCTCGCCGATTGCGCGCGCGCTGATCGGCAAGGAAGAAGGTGCCGTGGCCGAAGTGCAGGCCCCGGGCGGCATCAAGAGCTACGAGATCGTCAAGGTCCGCTACATCTGAGACGCGCCGCGTGAAGCACCTGGACAGCCGGCGTCTGGCCTGCCTTCTGGCGGGGCTGTGGGCGGGCTTGATACTTGGCATGGCGGCCATCGGCGCCCCAGCGGGTTTTGCCACCCTGACACCCGACATGGCTGGCCGCGTGGCGGGGCGCATGTTTACCCAGGAGGCCTACCTCAGCCTGGCGGTCGGGGTGATCCTGTTGCTGCTGGTGCGCCGGCTGGCCCGTGTGGATGCCGAGGCCGGCCGCGGCTCGGTGTTCAGCACCAATGTCGTGCTGGCCTTGGGCACGCTGTTTTGCACGATGCTGGGTTACTTCGCGATCCAGCCAATGATGGCTGCCGCCCGGGCGGGGCAGGGCGTGTGGTCGTTTGGCGCGCTGCACGGCGTGTCGGCCGTGCTGTTCGGATTGAAGGGGCTGCTGGCCCTGGCCCTGGCATGGCGCCTGTCGCGGGCTTAGTCGGCCGCAGTGCGCTTGACACTGGTGATGCGCTTCTTGGCGCGCTTCACCTGGCCGCCGGCGGCGATGCGCTGGTTGCCCAGCAGGTTGATCTTCTTGACCTGAGGGCGGTGGTTGCCGCTCTTGGAGAACTTGAGGATCTTGACCACCTTGGGGCCAGCGCCGCGGCCTTCGCGTTCGACCTTCTCTTTCGGCGGCATCGGGCGCCACAGCACCAACAGCTTGCCGATGTGCTGAATGGGCGCGGCGTTCAGCTCGTCGCTCAAGCGGGCCAGAATGGCTTCACGGGTTTCGCGTTCGTCAGAGAAGACACGCACCTTGATCAGGCCATGGGCGTTGAGTGCGGCGTCGGTTTCTTTGATGACGGCGGGGGTGAGGCCGTCTCCGCCAATGCGAACCACGGGTTCGAGGTGATGGGCTTCAGCGCGTTTTTCTTTGCGCTGGGCGGGGCGGAGTTCGATGGCAGGCATGCCTCTATTATCGGTTGACCCAGAGCAGGCTTATGAAAACCCAGACAAAAAGCAAGAAGGTCAACAAGGCGTGGCTGCATGACCACGTCAACGACACCTATGTGAAGCTGGCCCAGAAAGAGGGCTACCGGGCCAGAGCGGCCTACAAGCTCAAGGAGATCGACGAAACGCTGAAGCTGATCCGCCCCGGCCAACTGGTGGTGGACTTGGGTGCCACGCCGGGCGCCTGGAGCCAGTATGTGCGGCGCAAGTTCGTCGGATCCGGCACCGCAGCCGCAGGCGCCTTGAACGGCACCATCATCGCGCTGGACGTCTTGCCGATGGAGCCGATCGAAGGCGTGACCTTCATCCAGGGCGACTTTCGCGAAGACGCCGTGCTGGCCGAGCTGCGCAGCCTGCTGGGCACCCGGCCCGTCGACGTGGTCATCTCCGACATGGCGCCCAACCTGTCGGGCATCGAGAGCTCCGACGCTGCCCGCATGGAGCACCTGGTCGAATTGGCCGTGGAATTTGCCCAGAACCACCTCACGGCCAACGGCGCACTGGTGGCCAAGGTGTTTCACGGCAGCGGGCACACCCAGCTGACGGATTTGTTCAAGAAGACCTTCCGGGTGGTCAAGCCGATCAAGCCCAAGGCATCTCGTTACCGTTCGTCCGAAACCTTCCTGGTTGGGATGGGTCTCAAGAACCCGGGCGTTTTGGCCGAAAAGCGGTTGTGAACGGGTGCCGTGCGCAAGTCGCATACACCCAGCTCGCACAGGGGCAGCTGAAGCGGGTTCGCCCACTTGTCTGGACTAGAATCCGCCCCATATGCCGTGGATGCGGGCACATCGTGCGCCTGTGCGGAAGTTTTGATTGCAGAAGGAGCCGCGGTGAACAATCAATGGTTCTCAAAAGTCGCTGTTTGGTTGGTGATCGCGCTGGTGCTGTTCACTGTCTTCAAACAGTTCGACAAGCCCCGTGTCGTCGAGAACGTGACCTACACGCAGTTCATGGACGACGCCAAGGCCGGCAAGGTCAAGCGGGTTGAAGTCCAGGGCCGCAACCTCAAGGTCACACCCAGCGACGGTTCGGGCTACACGATCGCCTCCCCCGGCGACCTGTGGATGGTGGGCGACCTGATGAAGTACGGTGTGCAAGTCACCGGCAAGGCCGACGAAGAGCAGTCGATCCTGATGACCATCCTGGTCTCATGGGGCCCGATGCTGTTGCTGATCGCGGTGTGGATCTACTTCATGCGCCAGATGCAAGGCGGCGGCAAGGGTGGTGCATTCAGCTTCGGCAAGTCGAAGGCTCGCATGCTCGACGAAGCCAACAACACCACCACCTTCGCTGACGTGGCCGGCTGCGACGAAGCCAAGGAAGAAGTCAAGGAACTGGTCGACTTCCTGAAAGACCCTCAGAAATTCCAGAAGCTCGGGGGGCGCATCCCGCGTGGCGTGCTGCTCGTGGGCCCTCCCGGCACTGGCAAGACCTTGCTCGCCAAGGCGATTGCTGGCGAGGCCAAGGTGCCTTTCTTCAGCATCTCGGGCTCCGACTTCGTTGAAATGTTCGTTGGCGTGGGCGCGGCGCGTGTGCGCGACATGTTCGAGCAGGCCAAGAAAAGCGCACCTTGCATCATCTTCGTCGATGAAATCGACGCGGTGGGTCGCCACCGTGGCGCCGGCCTGGGCGGCGGCAACGACGAGCGCGAACAGACCTTGAACCAGATGTTGGTCGAGATGGATGGTTTCGAGACCAACCTCGGCGTGATCGTGATGGCCGCGACCAACCGGCCGGACATCCTTGACCCCGCACTGTTGCGCCCGGGCCGTTTTGACCGCCAGGTTTATGTGACGCTGCCCGACGTGCGTGGTCGCGAGCAGATCCTTAATGTGCACATGCGCAAGGTGCCGGTCGGCCAGGACATTCGGGCGGACATCCTGGCGCGCGGAACACCTGGTTTCTCGGGTGCCGATCTGGCCAATCTGGTCAACGAAGCCGCTTTGTTTGCCGCGCGTCGCAACGGTCGCGTGGTCGACATGATCGACTTCGAGAAGGCCAAGGACAAGATCATGATGGGCCCGGAGCGCAAGTCGATGGCCATGGCCGAAGACGAGCGTCGCAACACCGCGTATCACGAGTCGGGCCACGCTTTGGTGGCACGCCTGATGCCGAAGGCCGACCCGGTGCACAAGGTGACGGTGATCCCGCGTGGCCGTGCGCTGGGCGTGACCATGCAGTTGCCCGAAGGCGACCGCTACAGCACCGACAAGGTTCGCATGCTGAGCACCATCTCGATCCTGTTTGGTGGGCGTATCGCGGAAGAGGTGTTCATCGGCGAGATGACCACCGGCGCCAGCAACGACTTCGAGCGTGCGACCGCCATCGCCCGCGACATGGTCATGCGTTACGGCATGAGCGAAGCCATGGGCCCGATGGTCTATGCCGAAAACGAGGGCGAGGTGTTCCTCGGCCGCTCGGTCACCAAGACGACCAACATGTCCGAAGAGACCATGCAGCGCGTGGATGTCGAAGTGCGTCGCATCATCGACGAACAATACGCCGTGGCCCGCCGCCTGATCGAGGCCAACAAGGACAAGATGCACGCGATGGCCAAGGCCCTGCTCGAATGGGAAACGATCGACACCGAGCAGATCGACGACATCATGAACGGCAAGCCACCGCGTCCGCCCAAGGACTGGACGTCGTCCAGCAACAAGCCGGGTGGTGGTTCGGTGCCGCCGGTCAACCCCGACAGCGCTCCGGCTGCGGCCTGATCGGTCGGCCCGGCATTCAAAGACAACGGGGCTTCGGCCCCGTTTTCCATTGTCCTGAAGACGCACATGCAGACTTGGCAGACCACGCGCTTTCAAATCGACCTCAGCCGGCCGCGGGTGATGGGCATCGTGAACATCACGCCCGATTCGTTTTCTGACGGGGGGCGGCACGCCAGCACCCAGGCTGCGATTGCCCACTGCGAGCGGCTGCTGAAAGAGGGCGCCGACATGCTCGACTTGGGTGGCGAATCGAGCCGCCCCGGTGCGGCGCCGTTGCCGCTGGACGAAGAGCAGGCGAGGGTGCTGCCGGTGCTCAAGGCGGCTCTGTCGCTTGGCGTGCCGGTGTCGATCGACACCTACAAGCCTGAAACCATGCGCGCGGCACTCGACCTGGGTGTCGACATCGTCAACGACATCTACGCGCTGCGTTGGCCTGGCGCCGTGGAGGCCGTGGCGGCCCACCCCTCGTGCGGTGTCTGCCTGATGCACATGCAGGGCGAGCCGCAGTCGATGCAACTAAAGCCGATCTATGGTGACGTGATCACCGAGGTGAGCGCGTTTCTGATGGATCGGGTGCTCGCTCTGCGGGGTGCCGGCGTTCGGGACGATCGCATCGTGCTCGACCCCGGCATCGGCTTCGGCAAGACCGTCGAACACAACCTTGCCTTGTTGGCGCGGCAGCGTGAGCTGCTGGCGCTGGGCCACCCGCTGCTTGTGGGGTGGTCGCGCAAGAGCAGCCTCGGCACGGTGACGGGCCGCCCCGTTGGTGAGCGTCTGGTGGCCAGTGTGGTGGCGGCGCTGGCTGCGGCACAGCTTGGCGCCAGCGTGCTGCGGGTGCACGACGTCGAGGCCACGGTGGACGCGCTCAAGGTGGGGCAGGCTGCGGGGCTGCTGCACAATCCCGGGGCATAAAGAAGCGAAACCAACGCGACTCACAAGCGAGCGACATGAGCAGAACCTATTTCGGCACCGATGGCATCCGAGGCACCGTGGGCCAGGCGCCCATCACGGC
>NZ_JADMJX010000258.1 GCF_018780185.1 Rhizobacter sp. | reverse complement strand
CGCCGCACCGCGCAGGCGCTGCACCCGACCAACCTGCACGTGAACGAAAAGCTGTTCCCGCGCGACACCATCCAGAGCCGCCTGCCCGACCCGAAGTGGCTGGAGCAATGGCTCGACAAGCAGATCCAGTTCGACGCTGTGTGGGAAACCAAGGTCGTCGAGCGCATCCTGCACAACATGAGCCTGCTGATGGAGCGCAGCTTCGCCAGCGTGCAAGAGCTGAACCGCTTCCGCAAGGAAGTGACGGCCAAGGTGGCCGCCTCGGTGGCTGCTTCTGTGGAGGCCACCAAGCCGCCCGGCCCGCTGCCGGCCTGAGTGGTGTAACGCTCAAGAAAAAAGCCCGCATTAGCGGGCTTTTTTTTTGGCCTGTGTTCAGCCCTTGGCTTTTTCCTGGTCGGCCTTGCGGTCGGCCGTCACCTTCTGCGCCGACGGGCGCTCTCCGATGAACTTGGTGTACGCGCGGGTGTCGATGCCGCCGGCGGCCAGCAGGTCCTCGCCATAGACCGCCTTGGTTGCCATGCTCACGAGCGGCAGGCTTGGGTAGGCGGCGCAGTCGGCGAGCGTGAAGGTGTCACCGGCCACGTAGGGCGAGAACTTCGCCAGGCGCTTGAAGGCGGCGATGTTCTTTTCCAGCTGCTTGCGGATGCGCGCCTGGTTGGCCTCGCTCAGCTCGCCGCCGAAGAAGGCCTTGTAGTGCAGCTCGCGTGCGACGAGTTCGAGGTGCAGGTCGATGAAGGTGCAGAGCTCGCGCACCTTGGCGGCCTGCCACGGGTCGGCCGGCACCAGAGCCGGGGTCGGGTGGGTGGCTTCGAGGTAGTCGACGATGACCTGACTCTCGCACATCGCACCGTGGGGCGTGCGGATGAAGGGCACCTTGCCGAGCGGGCTGTCTTTCAGCACCTCGTCGTCGGTGCGCCCGGTCTTGACCGTCTCTTCGGTGAATGGGATGCCCTTTTCGAGCAGCACGAGCTTGACCTTGTTGTAGTAGTTCGAGATCGTGGAACCGCACAGCGTGATCATGGGTGTCTCCGAAGGGTTGTTGTCGGCGCAGTCTAGGGGCGAGCCGTTGGCCGAGGCTGCCACGCAGGCGACAATTCACCCCATGACGACGACCTTCCTCGACAAGCTGTGCAGCCGCGCCGAGCTGAGTGCTCGCCTGGTGAAACTGCCGCGGCCGATGGTGTTCACCAACGGCGTGTTCGACATCCTGCACCGAGGCCATGTGAGCTACCTCGAAGCGGCGCGTGCGCTGGGTGGCAGCCTGGTGATCGGCCTCAACAGCGATGCGTCGGCGCGCTTGCTGGGCAAGGGGCCGGACCGCCCGCTCAACGCCGAAGCCGACCGCGCCTGTGTGCTCGCCGCGCTGGAAAGCGTGAGTCTGGTGACGCTGTTCGACGAACAAACACCCGTCGAGCTGCTCAAGCTCGTGCGGCCCGACCTGTATGTGAAAGGTGGCGACTACGACATCGAGACGCTCGCCGAGACGAAGCTCGTGCGCACCTGGGGCGGCGACGCGCGTTCGATCCCGTTTGTCGACGGTTACTCGACCACGGCCTTGGTCAAGCGAATCAGAAGCTAGCGCCGGTTCACCAAGGTCATGCCCACCGCCACGCCGCCCAGCGCCAGCAGCAGGCGCGCGGTGATCGGCTCACCCAGTAGCAGCACCCCCATCAACAGGCCGAACACCGGCGTGAGCAGCGTGAAGGCCGACAGCCGCGTTGCAGGGTAGTGGCGCACCAGCCAGAACCACAGCAGGTAGCTCGCGAACACCACCACGATGGTCTGGAACGCGAGCGAACCGATGGCGAGTGCCGACAGCTGCTGCGGCCAGGTGTCGCCATTCCACAGCGCGCCCAGGCCCAGCAGCACACCCGACACACCCAGCTGGTAGGCGAGCGTCTTTTCGGGCGACGCGCTGCCGAGCCGGGTGGCGCGGATGCTCAAGGTGGTGGCAGCCCACAGGGCGGCGGCCATCACGCCCAGTGCATCGCCGATCCACTGCTTCGGCCCGATGGCCGGCTGGGTGAAGCCTTCGGCGAACGCACTCGCCACGCCGGCAAATGCGAGCACCAGCCCCGCCATTTGCAGCGCCGACAAACGCTCGGCCTTAGCGATGAAGGGCATGCCCAACGCCACGATGAAAGGCGCGAAGTAGATGAACACGATCATGCGTGACGCTGTCGTGTACTGCAGCCCGATGAAGATGCAGGCGAACTCGGCGGCAAACAGCGCGCCGGCAAGCAGGCCACCGGGCAAGGTGCCGTCGCGCTGAAAAAGGGCGATGCCGCGCAGCCGTGCCCACAGCAGCACCAGCACCACGCCGCCGAGCGAGCGCGCTGCGGCTTGCACCAAGGGTGACACCTCGCCGAGCGCGGCCTTGGCAGCGACCTGGTTCAAGCCCCACAAGAAGCTGCAGGCGATCAGCGAGACGACGGCCAGCGTGTCGAGGTGGGCTTTGCGATCAGTCATGGGCGTTGCTTCGTGAGGCGAGGCGCGACGCGGCCCACACCAGCGCCAGGCAAGCCACGCCCGAGAGCACGCCGGTCACGTGTGCCATCGGGGCGATGCCGATGTCCCAGCCGTCGTGGCGTTGCACGGCCTCGCCCCACGGGGTTTCGGTGGCGATCTTGGCCAGCAGGCCGGCCAGCACGGCCGCGGCCACCGCACGCTGGCCGCGGGTGCCGGTGACGAGCAAATGCGCGATGACGATTGCCACGCCTGCATGTACCACCCCGGAGAGCCCGCCGTAGTGCTTCAACTCAGGCACCGCCCACAAGAAGGCGAGGTGGGTGAGCGGCCAGGCCATGAGCCACGCGAGTGCCGCACGTGGGGGCACACGCGACACCCAGCCGAAGGCGGTGGTGAGTGCGAGGCCGGTGAGGTTGCCGATCAGGTGCAGGTGGCTGTAGTGCACGAAGGCGGCGCTCCACCAGCGCCAGGGCTGTGTGGCGGCTTGCTCGGGTTGCCATTCGAGAAGACGAGTGGCGCTCAAGGCGAGTGAGGCGAGCGTTCCCGTCAACAAGAGAAGTGCTACCGCACACCAGGCAGCGCCCGGGCGGCGCAATACAGCCCACATCAGGTGGAAGGAAACACGGCCCGCCACAGGGCCAGCACCGCATCACGCTGCGGTGCTGCGCTGGTCGGGTCGACCTGGGTGGGCTTCTCGTCCAGGCGCGCCTTGTGTTGCGCGCGGCGCAGCTCGCGGTAGGCGTCGGCAGCGGCGTGGCCCACGCCGGCGGGCAGCAGGCCGCAGGCTTCGGCGCGTTGCAGCAGGGCAATGTTGCCCACGTTGTCGAGCAGCTCGGGGTGGGCCTTGCCGTGGGCCAGCACCAGGTACTGCACGGCGAACTCGGCGTCCATCATGCCGCCTTCGCTGTGCTTGACGTCGAACAAGCCTGCCTTCACCGGCCGCGCGGCACGCACCTTCTCACGCATGGCCTGGATCTCGGTGCGCAGTGCCACCGGGTCGCGCTCGGCGCAGATCACCGCGCGGCGGGCGGCCTCGAAGCGTGGCGCCAGGTCGGGCGTGCCGGCGCAGAAGCGCGCTCGCGTGATGGCCTGGTGTTCCCAGGTCCAGGCGGTGTTGCTGCCCCGGCCCTTCTGGTAGTTCTCGTACGAGGTGAGCGAGGTCACCAGCAGGCCCGAGTTGCCGTTGGGGCGCAATGCGGTGTCGATGTCGAACAGCTCGCCCGAGGCGGTGCGCGTGGTCAACCAGTTGATCAGCTTGCGCACGAAGGCAGCGTAGACCTCGGCCGCGCGGTCGGGGTCGGCCTCGTCGGCGTCGTCGAAGACGAACACCACGTCGAGGTCGCTGCCATAGCCGAGCTCCTTGCCACCCAGCTTGCCGTAGGCAATGACCGCAAAGCGCGGCGTCGGGCGGTGGTGTTGCTTGAGGTGGCTCCAGGCCCAGTTGATCGTGCACTGCAGGGTGGCGTCGGCCAGGGCCGAGAGGTCGTCGGCCACCTGCTCGACGGTGATGTGGCCTTCGACATCGCGCACCAGGGTACGGAAGACCTCGGCGTGGTGCGCGCGGCGCAGCGTGTCGAGCAGCAGCTCTTCGTCGGCCTGGTTGAAGCGGCTCCAGGCATCGTGGCGCGCTTCCAGGTCGGCGATGTAACTCTCGCGCTCGAAGCGGCCATGCAACAGGCGCTCGTCGGCCAGCTCGTCAATCACGCCGGGGTGGCGCATCAAGAACTGCGCTGGCCAGCGCGCCAGGCCGAGGAGGCGCAGCAAACGGTTTTGCACCTCGGGCCGCTCGACCAGCAGCGCGAGGTAGCTCTCGCGGCGCAGCAGCGGCTCCAGCCAGTCGATGAAGCGGGTGGCAGCTTCCATCGTGCAAGCGTCTTCGGCAACCGCCTGCGCGGCACGTGTGACCAGGCGGGCCAGGCGCAGCTTGCTTTCTTCGCGCAGCACCTTGATGCGCGGGTGGTCGCACCAGGGCTGCACGCGTGCGGCCAGCTCGGGCGGCAAGCGCTCCAGAAACTCTGCGCTGTCGACGGCCTGCGGCGCCGGGCCACAGGTCTTGCAGCCGCCGTTGGCAGGGCTGGAGGCCGCCGGTGCGCGGCCGTCGTGCAGCAGCGCGTCGAACTCCATCGCCACGAACTCGCGCGTCTCGCCGAGGTGCTTGAGCAGTTCGCAGGTCTCGGCGTTGCAGGTGAAGCCCATGCTGCGGGCGATCCAGCCGAGGTCGGTATCGACCGTGGGCAGCACATGCGTCTGCTGGTCGTCAAGGAACTGGATGCGGTGTTCGACGCGCCGCAAGAAGGTGTAGGCCTCGGCCAGGCGCTGTGCGCTCTCGGGCTTCATCAGGCCGCCAGCGGCAAGCTTCTCCAGCGCCTTCAGCGTGGGGCGGGTGCGCATCTCGGGAAACTGCCCGCCGCGCACCACCTGCAGCAGCTGCACGATGAACTCGATCTCGCGGATGCCGCCGCGCGAGAGCTTCACGTCGTTGGCGCGCTCGGGGCGACCGGCAGCGCGGCGCTGGGCTTCTTCGCGCACCTTGCGGTGCAGTTGGCGCAGGCCTTCGAACACGCCATAGTCGAGATAACGGCGGTAGACGAAAGGCGTGACGGTGCTGCTCAGCTGCTTGGCGCGACCGTTCTTGACGCTCTCGGATGGGGCGACCACACGGCTCTTGAGCCACGCAAAACGCTCCCACTCACGCCCCTGCACGAGGAAATATTCCTCCAGCATCGCCATGCTCACCACCGGCGGGCCGGAGTTGCCATTCGGGCGCAGCGCGAGGTCGACACGGAAGACGAAGCCGTCGTCGGTGCTGTCGCCGATCAGCGCGTAGAGGCTGCGTGCCACCTGCGCAAAGTACTCATGCGCGCTGATCACCTTGGGGCCGGCGGTCTGGCCGTCTTCTTCATAGACGTAGATCAGGTCGATGTCAGACGACACATTGAGCTCGTGCGCACCGAGCTTGCCCATGCCGACGACCCAGAAGTCGATGCGTTCGCCGGCCTCGTTGAGCGGGGCGCCGTAGCGGGCGTCCTGGTCGATGAAGGCCTGGGCCAGCGCGCGGTCGAGCGTGGTTTCGGCCAGCTGGGTCATCGCGCGGGTGACGTCTTGCATGTCGGCACCCTGCTCGATGTCGAGCACGGCCAGACGTTCGAGCACCAGGTGGCGGGCGACGCGCAGGCTGCTTGCAAGTGTGCGGCCGTTGGCGATCAGCGTGTCGATCAGCGCGCTGATGCTGTCGCGGGTGGGCAGGCCGGGGGCGAGCAAGGGCAGCTCGGCAGCAAAGCGGCGGCGCACACGCTGGACGAAGCGGCTGTGGTCAGCGCCGACGGTGGTGTTCTCAGAGCCCATGGCGGGCGGATTTTGCCCCACAACCCATGGCACTGCCCGGTGGTGGGCTTGAGGTCGAGGGCGTAAGCTGCCCGGGCTGTCTCCTTGGGGCGACAGCCCATTCAACGGAGAGCTTATTCATGCGGATTGCTGCACTGCAAACAGTCGCAACCCCCAGCGTCGAACGCAACCTCGACACGGCACGGCGCCTGATCGCCGAAGCCGCGCAAGAAGGCGCACAACTGGTCGCGCTGCCCGAGTACTTCTGCTTCATGGGCCAGCGCGACAGCGACAAGCTCGCGTTGGCCGAAACCCCCGGCGGCGGGCCCATCCAGCAGATGCTGGCCGAGGCTGCGCGTGAGCACGGTGTGTGGGTGATCGGCGGCACCTTGCCGCTGCGCACGGGCAGCCCTGACCGGGTGTTCAACGCCTGCTGCGTGTATTCGCCCGAAGGCCAGCTGGCCGCGCGCTACGACAAGATCCACTTGTTCCGCTACGACAACGGGCGCGAAAGTTTTGACGAAGGGCGTGTGCTGCAGGCGGGCACCACGCCGGTGGCCTGCGATGTGGGCGGGTTGCGTCTGGGCTTGAGCATCTGCTACGACCTGCGCTTCCCCGAGCTGTACCGCCGCCTGATGCACCCGCCATGCGACTTGATTGCCGTTCCGGCCGCATTCACACACACGACGGGCCGCGCGCACTGGGAGGTGCTGCTGCGCGCCCGGGCGATCGAAAACCAGTGTTATGTGATCGCGCCTGCCCAGGGCGGCCTGCACGAAAACGGCCGCCGCACCTTCGGCCACAGCCTGATCGTCGACCCCTGGGGCGAAGTTCAGGCCTTGCAGGAGGTGGGTGAAGGGGTGGTGATGGCCGAGCTCGATGT
>NZ_JADMJX010000347.1 GCF_018780185.1 Rhizobacter sp. | reverse complement strand
TAGGTCGGCCGCCGGGCCGAACTCCCGGCGCGGCCTCACGCAGTGAACAAGAGCCACAACGCGAAGCGGCACAACCCCAACCATCCTGGATTCCCGCCTTCGCAGGAATGACACCACCCCCATGACCACCAAAACACTCATCCCCGGCCGGCTCACCCTGGAAGACCTGCAGGCCCTCCACACCGGCGGCCATGCCATCGGCATCGCCGGGAGCTCCAGAGCCCACATCCGAGCCAGCGCCGCCGTCGTCCAGAAAGCCGCCCAGAGCAGCGCTCCCACCTATGGCGTCAACACCGGCTTCGGCAAACTGGCGTCCACACGCATCAGCGAAGACCAGCTCGACACGCTGCAACTCAACCTGATCCGCTCGCACTCCGTCGGCGTGGGCGAACCCTTGGCGCCGCCGGTCATCCGGCTGATGCTCGCGCTGAAAGCCGCGAGCCTCGCCCGAGGCCACTCCGGCGTCAGAGAAGAGGTGATTGACACGCTGCTCAAAGTGCACAACGCCGGTCTCACGCCTTACGTGCCGGCCCAAGGTTCGGTTGGCGCATCAGGCGACCTCGCCCCACTCGCCCACATGACGCTCGCGCTGATGGGCGAAGGCGAGATGCTGCACCAGGGCCAGCGTGTGCCCGCCTTGCCGCTGCTGCAAGAAGCCGGCATCACGCCACTCAGGCTCGCTGCCAAGGAAGGGCTGGCCCTCATCAACGGCACACAGACCTCCACCGCCCTCGCGCTGCACGCCTTGCTGAGCTTCGAGCCGGTGCTCGAAGCCGCGCTCGTGGTGGGCGCGCTCACGGTCGATGCGGCGCGTGGCAGCGACGGCCCCTTCGACCCGCGCATTCACCTGCTGCGCGGCCAGCCCGGCCAGATCGACGTGGCCCAGTACTACCGCGCGCTGCTCGCCGGCAGCGAGATACGCCACTCGCACCTCGAAGGTGACGACCGTGTGCAAGACCCCTACAGCCTGCGCTGCCAGCCGCAGGTGGTGGGCGCCTGCCTCGACCAACTGCGGCACGCTGCGCTCGTGCTGGTGCGCGAGGCCAACGCGGTGACCGACAACCCATTGGTGTTTGCCGGTGTCGATGGCGCAGAGGGCGAGTTGGTCTCGGGCGGCAACTTCCACGCCGAGCCGGTGGCGCTGGCCTGTGATGCGATGGCGGTCGCCATGGCCGAGGTCGGCGCCATCGCCGAGCGCCGCATCGCGATGCTCATCGACAGCGGCGTGTCTCGTCTGCCGCCTTTCCTGTCGGCCGACGCAGGCCTCAACTCGGGTTTCATGATTGCGCACGTGACCGCGGCCGCGCTCGCGTCGGAAAACAAGTCGCTCGCCCACCCGGCGAGTGTCGACAGCCTGCCCACCTCGGCCAACCAGGAAGACCACGTGAGCATGGCCACCTTCGCCGCGCGCCGGTTGCAGGCCATGATCCACAACGTGTCGCACATCCTGGGCATCGAGCTGCTCGCGGCCGCGCAAGGCGTCGAGTTCTTGCGTCCCCTGAAGAGTTCACCAGCGCTTGAGACAGTTCATGCGCTGCTGCGCCAAACCTGCCCCGCGATGCCGCAAGACCGTTACCTCGCCCCCGACATCGAGCGTGCCACGCGGCTGGTGGCCGACGGTTCCCTGGCGCGTGTGCTGCGCACCTTGCCGGCTTTGCCGGCGCTGTGGACACCGGCCTGACGGTTCACCCGGTTCGCGGCGCACCGCGGCCCAGGTTGGCCGTGACGAGTGCGGCGCCCAAGGTCACCAGCCACGAGAAGTACATCCACAGCAGGAACACCGGGAACACCGCAAACGCGCCGTACACCGCCTTGTAGGTCGGGATCTTGATCAGGTAGGCCGCAAAGCCGCGCTTGCCCAGCTCGAGCGCGACGCTCGCAAGCAAGGCACCGAAGATGGCGTGGTGCCAGCGCACCCTGGTGTTGGGCACGAAGTGAAACAGGCACGCGAGGCCGACCCAGCTCAGCAGCGCCGGTCCCAGCGTCAGCACGAACCTGGCCGATGGCGGCAAGCTGCCGAGCCAGCCCATCGACATGCCCAACACATACGAACTCGCCCACAGGCTCACCCCGAGCGCCGGTGGCCCCACCGCCAGCACCAGCGCATACAGCGCCACGCGCTTGAGCAGCGGGCGGTTCTTCTTCACGCCCCAGATCTGGTTGAAGGCGTTTTCGATGGTGAGCAGCAGCGCGAGCGCCGCGGCCAGCAGGAACAAGGAGCCCACCAGGGTGAGGCTGTTGGCGTTGGCGGCGAACTGGTGCAGGTACTTGAGCACCGTACGCGCGATGTCGGCCGGCAGCAGGCTCTTGAGCAGGTGCTCTTCGAGCGCCGCCTCGAAGCGGCTGAACATGGGGAAGCGCGTGAACAGCGCGAAGCTCACCGCGATGAAGGGCACGATGGACAGCAGCGTGGTGAAGGTCAGGCTGCCAGCCACCTGGGGCAGGCGCTCCTTGCGCGCGCGCTGGACGGTGAGGCGGATCAGGCTGAACATGCGGTGTCATTGTGCAATCTGCGCGAGATACTGCCGCTCATGAGTGTCGACCTGCCCTTTGCCATGGATCGTCGTCGTGCCTTGGCCTTGATCGGTGCTGCCGCATTGCCAACGCTCGCGCAGGCGCAGGCGCGCTTTCCCGACAAACCCATCCAGCTGCTGGTGCCCTTCGGCCCCGGCGGCATTGCCGACATCACCGCGCGTGCGGTGGCCGAGGTGATGAGCCAGCGCCTGGGCCAGCCGATCGTCGTCGACAACCGCCCGAGCGCCGGCAGCATCGTCGCGAGCCAGGCGGTGGCCTCGGCCAAACCCGACGGCCACACGCTGCTGTTGATGAGCAACGGCAACGCCGTCAGCGTGGGCCTCTTCAAGAAGCTGCCCTACGACACGAAGAAAGACTTCGTGGGCATCAGCACGCTGGGCTACTTCGACATCGGCCTGTTCATACCGGCCGGCTCGCGCTTCGCGTCGCTGAAAGACATCGTCGCCCACGCCAAGGCGAACCCGGGCAAGCTCAACGTCGGCACCATCGCAGCCGGCAGCACCCAGCACCTGGCGGCCAAGATGTTCGAGACGGTGGCCGGTCTCGACGTGGTGCTGGTGCCCTACAAGGGCAGCCCGGCGGTGGTGACGGCGCTGCGCACGGGCGAGATCGACCTCGCGTTCGAGATCGTCGGGCCGATGCTGTCGCAGGTGCAGGCCGGTGTGGTGAAGGTGCTCGCGGTGTCGTCGGACAAGCGCAACCCGGCACTGCCCGCGGTGCCGACCGCGATCGAAGCCGGTGTGCCCGGCTACAACGTCGCCTCGTGGAACGCGCTGGCCGCACCGGCCGGCACACCGCCGGCGGTGATCGAGCTGCTCAACCGCGCGGCGCGCGAGGCGGTGGCCTCGCCGGCGGTGCAAGACAAGCTCGGCAAGCTCGGCATGCGGGTCGTATCGAGCTCGCCCGCCGAACTCGAGCGCCTGCTGGCCGGCGAGATCGACCGTTGGGGCGCGGTGATCCGCGCCGCCAAGATCGAACCCGAGTGAGCCTGCCAGCCCCGCTCAGCGCCGCGCCTCGAAGATCAGGTTGAACGGCGTTTCGGCCGCACGCCTGAAGTGGGTGAACCCGGCCTTGCGGAACACATCGGCCAGGCGTGCCTGGCCGGCCTGCGCACCGAGCACCAGCTTGCCGCCTTCGGAGATGGCGTGTGCGCAGCACATCAGCGCCGAGCCGGCGTAGTACAGCTGCCCGACCGGCGTGAGGTTGTCTTCGACGCGGTCGTTGGCAAACGGCTCGACCAGCAGCACCGTGCCACCGGGTGCCAGCACCTCGGCCGCATGGCGTGCCGCGGCCACCGGGTCGCCCAGGTCGTGCAGCGTGTCGAAGAAACAGATCAGGCCGTAGCGCTGGTCGGGGTAGTCGACCGCACGCGCGAGTGCGAACTCGGTGCGCCGCGCCACGCCGCCGGCTGCCGCATTGCGCTGCGCTTCAGCGATCGAGCCGGCATGGGTGTCGAAGCCGTAGAAGCGCGAGTTCGGGAAGGCCTGCGCCATCAGCACGGTGGAGTGGCCGTGGCCGCAGCCGATGTCGGCCACCGTGATGCCGGCTTCCAGCTGCGCCACCACGCCGTCGAGCGCCGGCAGCCACTGCGGCACCAGGCTCGCGCGGTAGCCGTTGCGGTAGAACGCGGCCACGCCGCACGACATGCGCGCATCGTGCTCGCCCCAGGCCACGCCGCGGCCGGTGCGAAACGCGTCGACGGCCTTGGGCTCGTCGGCCCACATCGCCGCCGGCACGTTCCAGGCGTGCGGAATGAAGAGCGGGCTGTCTTCGTCGGCCAGCACCATCGCCTGCTCGGGTGAGAGCTCGTAGGTGTCGCTCACCGCGTGGTAGCCGAGGTAGCCGCCGGCGGCCTGCGCGTTGAGCCACTCGCGCACGTAGCGCTCGCCGCAGCCCGCGCGTTTGGCGACTTCCTTCGAGCTCAGCGGGCCGGCGCCGGCCATCGCCTTGTACAGGCCGAGCTTGTGCCCCAAGCTGATCATGATGCCGGTGTAGCCGGTGGTCAGGTCGCCGATGGCACGCATGGCAAAGGCTTCGAGCTTGGTTTGATCGATCACGGGGGTGTCCATGGGGTGTGCTCCTGTGGTGTTCACGTCGACTCAACGAACCGGTGCAAGGGCCTCGGCCACCGACCGGCCGATGCCGCGGCCCTGGCGGCGCCCGTCTTTCACGGCGTGGCGGAAGTGAATGCCGGCATAGATGCGCGACAGGCCGTTTTCTTGCGCTGCTTGCGAGAAGCCGCGGTAGTGACGTGTCACACCCGGCAGCGTGAGGCTGGTCAGGCCGTAGCGCTGCTTGTCACCGAAGAGGTCGATCAGCACCTCGGCGGCGGCCCAGCCCAGCACCGTGTGGGTGGAGGGGTAGTCGGGCACGGGCGGCGTCACCAGCATGGGCTGCCAGTTGGCGTCGGCCTCGGTCAGCGGGTTGCCATCGGTGGCAGCCGCCTGGATGGCCGTCACCGGGCGCCAGAAGCGGTGCTCGTACTTGGCGGCAAAGCCAGCGATGAAGCCGTCGGCCATCGCGAAGTGCAGCAGCGTGAAGGCGCGAGCCGCTTCCCAGTTGTCGAGGCCGCGCTGGCGCACCACGTTGTTGGCGATGCGGTTCCAGCCCGAGGTGGAGTCTTCGTACCAGAAGCTCGCGATTTCCGACTGCTCGGCCGTGCGGGTCTTGCTGTGCAGGTGGCCGATCTCTTTGACATGGGCCAGGTCGTGGGCGTATTGCACGCTGCTCAAGGCTTGTGGCCCGTCGGCGGTGTGCTCGCGCAGGTCGATCACGAACGGCTGCACACGGCCCCACCCGGGCAGCGCGGCGAAGTTGAAGGGCGCGGTGAACTGGTATTCGCCGGGGCCGGTGCGTGGCACGTAGGCCTCGCCAGCGTTGTCGGCGCCATCACCCTGGCGGCGGTTCATCGTGGCCCAGGCGGCGGCCTGGCCAGTGGCGATGCCGGCGGTCTTGGCCGCGCCATCGCGCAGCTTCATCAGCGCCTGGCCGTAGGCGGTTTCGACCAGCGTGGCCTGCTCGGGCAGCAGCCGCACCAGCACTTCACGCGCGGCCGCGGCCACGGCGGCATCGGGCGATGCTTTCGGCGCCTTCGGCAGGCCGGGTGTGTAGGGCTGGTAGCGGCGGTCGATGGCGTTGAGCGCATCGTGCATCGACGCATGCAGGATCGCCATCGTGCGCGATTGCACCATCGGGTTGGTGCCCTGGCTCGGCGCAAAGGCTTCGGCGGCGATGCTGTTCCAGTGCACCACGGCGTTGGGCTGGTGCTGATGGTGGGGCGCGCGGGCCGCTTCACTGGCGATGGCCGGCTGCGGCACCGTCAGCGAAGCGGCGATGCCGAACAAGGTGGCGAGGCTCAAGACGCGGCCGAAGGCGCGGCGTGTGGTCAGGTGGGTCTTCATGGTTTAGGCTTTCTCTCCGGATCGAGATGGGTTGAACAAGGCCTTCATGGTCGTGATGCAAGGGCATCCGCGGCAGAGCTGAAATCACCCTGGATCGGTTCGTTCGTGCCACTGACCTGCGATTGCCGTGTCGACCAAACCTGCGACAAAACCCGCTTCTCCCAAGCGTCAAGGCGCACGCCACGTCGCCTTGCTGGCGCTGCCCGATGCGGTGGTCTCCACGCTGGCGGGCATCTACGACGTGATGAATGCACGCGCGCTGATGGGGCCGGCGGGCGAGGCCGCACGTTCGCCGTTCCAGGTCGAGATCGTGGGCGAGTCCGTGGGCCCGCTGCAGCTCGCCAGCGGCGTGCCGATGCACGTGCAGCGCTCGATCGACAGCGTGGAGGCGAGCGACATCGTGATCGTGCCCTCGGTGCTGCTGCGTGGCGGCGCGGGTTGGCAGAAAGGGCGCTACCCGCGCATCGTCGAGTGGTTGCAGCGCATGCATGCGCGCGGCGCAGTCTTGTGCTCGGCGTGTTCGGGCATCTTCCTGCTGGCCGAGACGGGGCTTTATGACGGCAAGGACGCGACCGTGCACTTCGGCTACGCGCGCGAGTTCACCGAGGCGCACCCGGCGGTGACCATCCACCCCGAGCGGGTGCTGGTGATCTCGGGCGCGCGCGAAGACCTGGTCAGCTCAGGCGCGTCGACCACCTGGCACGACATGGTGCTGTACCTCATCGCCCGTTATGCCGGTGCGACCGATGCGCAGGAAGTGGCGCGCTTGTATGCGCTGCAATGGCACCAGGACGGCCTCACGCCCTTCATCACCTT
>NZ_JADMJX010000304.1 GCF_018780185.1 Rhizobacter sp. | reverse complement strand
GCGCCGAGCGCATCCGCCAGATCGAGGTGGCGGCGATGAAGAAGATGCGCAAGGCACTCGCCGAAGACGCAGCGTGATCTTCACGCGCTGAAAGACAAACGGCCCTTCGGGGCCGTTTTTGTTTGTCTACCCCGCCGCGAGCAGCGTCTTGAGGTCGGCCGTCAAGGCCTCGGCTCCGCTGCCATAGCGCGTGAAAAGCCGCAGCTTGCCCGAGGCATCAAAGATGTACGACCCCGCGGTGTGGTCCATCGTGTAGCTGCCTTCGCTCTTGCCCGGCACCTTGGCGTAGAACACCTTGAAGTCTTTCGCCGTGGCCGCCGTTTGTTCGGGTGTGCCACGCAGCGCGATGAAGCTCGGGTCGAAGCCGGCCATGTAGGCCTTCAGCAGCTCCGGCGTGTCGCGCTCGGGGTCGACGGTGATGAACACGCCTTGCACCCGCTCGCCGTCCTTGCCCAGCGCCTTTTTCACCTGCGCCAGCTCGGCCATGGTGGTGGGGCAGACGTCGGGGCATTGGGTGTAGCCGAAGAAGACCACGGTCAGCTTGCCTTTGAAATCGGCCAGCGTGCGCAGCTGGCCGTTCTGGTCGGGCAGCGAGAGCTTGCTGCCGTAGTCGGCGCCGGTGATGTCGATGGCTTTGAAGCCCGGCTTGCTGCCAGACAAGCCGGTGAGCTTGTCGCAGCCGGTGATCAGCGCGGCCGCGCCGAGCAGCCAGAGTCGGCGGGTGGTCGTCATTGCAGCAGAGGCCATACGTAATGGTCGACCAGCAGCGCCGCGAACAGCAGCGAGAGGTGAAGGATCGAGAAACGGAATGTCTTGCGCGCCAGCGCATCGGAGTAGTGGCGCCACAGCTTCCAGGCATAACCGATGAAGCCAGCGCCGAGCAGCACGGCCGCCGCGAGGTAGATCATGCCGCTCATGCCGAAGATGAAGGGCAGCAGCGTCGACGCAAACAGCACAAAGGTATAGAGCAGCACCTGCAGCCGCGTGAACTCGTTGCCGTGCGTCACCGGCAGCATCGGCAGGCCGGCCTTGCGGTAGTCCTCGACGCGGTACAGGGCCAGCGCCCAGAAGTGCGGCGGGGTCCACAGGAAGATGATGAGACACAGCATCAGCGCTTCGGGCCCGACCTCGCCGCGCATCGCAGCCCAGCCCAGCACCGGCGGCATCGCGCCCGACGCACCGCCGATCACGATGTTCTGTGGCGTCATCGGTTTGAGCACCACGGTGTAGATCACGGCGTAGCCGACGAAAGTGGCGAAGGTGAGCCACATCGTCAGCGGGTTGACCAGCCAGTACAGCAGCGCGCTGCCCGCGGCACACAGCACACCCGAGAACAGAAGGGTCTGCGTGTTGGTCAGCTCGCCCTTGGCGGTGGGCCGCCACGCGGTGCGCGCCATCTTGGCGTCGATGTGTTGCTCGACCACGCAGTTGAACGCGGCCGCAGCAGCCGCCACCAGCCAGATGCCTGCGGTGGCCGGTAGCACCAGGCGCCAGTCGGGCACCCCCGGCACGGCCAACAGCATGCCGATCACGGCGCAGAACACGATGAGCTGCACCACGCGTGGTTTGGTCAGCGCATAGAACTGGCGTACCGGCGACAGGCGCGCAACGGTGGGAGCGGGGGAACTGAGGGTTTCAGACATGACAACAGGCGAATCGGCCATTTTACGAGCCCGCCCGGGCTTGCCGGGCACGCGCCAGCATCACGGCCAGCAAGGTGATCAAGGCGGCAGCCCCCGCCGTGTGCGCCAACGCCGCCACCAGCGGCCAGCCCAGCACCACGTTGCTCAAGCCACTGGCGAGTTGCCACACGGCAATGCCGAACAGGCCCCACGCCCAGCGACGGGCCGCCAGGTTCCGAGTGGCCAACAGCCCCCAGGCGAGCCAGAGCATCGCGCCGAGCACGATGAGGGCGCCGACACGGTGGGTGAAATGAATCGCGGTCAGCGCGGCGAACGGCAGGTAGCCCCCATCCTTGCCGGTGCCCAGCTCGCGCAGCACGGCGAAGCCATGCTCGAAGTCCATCTCCGGCCACCATTGGCCCTGGCAGGTGGGGAAGTCGCTGCAGGCCAGCACGGCGTAATTGGTGCTGACCCAGCCACCCAAGGTGATCTGGATGATGCTCAACACAAGCACGACCCACACACCGCGATGCACCGCGCGCGGCAGTGAGAGCGGCGCACGCAGATACGCCTGGCTTTGCACGGCCAACAGTCCCAGCAAGGCAAGCCCTCCCAGCAGGTGGGCGGTGACGATGGCGGGATACAACTTCATCGTGACCGTGAGCGCGCCAAACGCACCCTGCACACACACCCACACCAAGGTGGCCGTGGCCCACCACGGCGACATGACGGCGTGGCCAAGCCGCTGGGCACGCCAACTGGCGATGGCCAGCGCGATGCACAGCACGCCCACCACCGACGCCAGGTAACGGTGCACCATCTCCACCCAGGCCTTGCCGTGTGTCACCGGGCCGGTGGGCATGGCGGTCTGGGCGGTCTGGATGTCAGCGTGCGCGCCCAAGGGGCTGGCGCTGCCATAACACCCAGGCCAGTCGGGGCAGCCCAGACCCGAGTCGGTGAGGCGGGTGAAAGCGCCGAACACGACCAGGTCGAAGGTGAGAAACAGCGTCAAGAAAGTCAGGGCGCGCAGCCTCACGCCCGGCGCTGCATGCCGATGGCGAAACGCGATCCACCCGAGTGGCAAGGCTCCGAGCAGCAGGCTCAGAAGCGCCAGTACCAGCAGCGGGCTCAAGTCGTATGAAGCCATGTGCTCAGCGCCCCGCCTGGTCCCACGAGGCCGAAGCGCGCAAGAGCTTCAGGATGTCGCTCTTCAACTTGGCCGCATCGGGCTGCGGCGGCACCCGCATCATCCAGTTGCCCATCGGGTCGACGATGTACATGTGCTCGTCGAGTGAGTGCCCCGTTGCAGGCTGCAGCCAGGCCGCCAGCGCCTCGGGTGGCACACGCAGCACGGTGACGGGCACGCCGGTGGTCACGGCCTGCACGGTCTCGGGCCGCGCGGCAACGCCGTCGGTGATCAACCAGACCTTGTCGAGCCGCGCACTCTCGCGGCCCAGCGATTCGCGCAACTGCCGCTGCAGCCAGAGGTTCTTTTCGCAGCGCTCGTTGCAGGCAGCACCCGCCACGACCACCAGCAGCCATTGCCCTTTGAGTGAGCTGGGCGACACGGCCTGGCCTTGCAGGTTGGCCAGAGGCAACTCGGCCGGCACCGGCCGCAGCGGCTGCACCAGCTCGCTGTAGTTGGTGCGGCCCTCGGGGCGGATCACGAAGTAAGTGAAGTACGACGCGATCACCGGCGCGGCGCAGACGAGCAACACCAACAGCATCTTCAGGCGGCCGTGTTTCGTGCGGCGCTCGTCGAGCGCAGCCACCGGCATCGAGTGCACGGTAAAGCTCAGGCCGGCGGCGCCCTCAGGCGCGTCGCTGGAGCCGGGGGCGGAGGAGTTGGAACCAGACATACAGACCTGCCAAGAGAGCGCACAAGCCAAACCATTGAAAGGCGTAGCCATAGTGCTTGTGGATATCGGCCGCCGGGCGGGGCCACTGGCGCAGCAGCCCATCGGCGGCGATGCCGGGTGCATTGACCTGCAGCACCGTCCAGGGCCGCAGGCTCACACCCAGCTCGCGAGAAAAATCAGCGAGCGCCAGATTCTGCCGGATCACTCCGGAAGCCGCTGCACCCGCAAAGTCGAACAAGCGGCCCGGTGGCGGTGCCATCTGGCCGATCACCTCGACGCGCCCGGTGGGCGTGGGGACCGGTTGTACGAAAGTGCGGTCTTGCGTGTTGCGTGGCGTCCAGCCGCGTTGCACCAGCACGGCATCGTCAGGACCCAGCATCAAGGGCGTGAGCACGAAAAACCCTGGGTGCCCATTCATCTGCCGGTTCTCGAGGTACACCGTCGCGCCCTGCTTCCATTCGCCTTGCAGGCGCACCGGGCGGTAGTGCTGCGCCAACGCCTGGGCCTCGTCGCCAGGCAGCGTGGATTGCACCAGCTCGGGCAAACCACCACGCGATTCGAGCGCCGACTGCAGCGCCTCTTTTTGTGCAGCGCGGCTCAACTGCCACACGCCCAGGCGCGCGGTCACCGCCATGCCCACCAAAGTGGCCAGCAGCACGACCACCGCGCGGCGCCGTGGTTCAGCCAGCCATGCCGCCATGTCGCACCTGCCGGGTGGAATAATCAGCGCCCATGAAGTACCTCATCGGCGTGGCCCTGGTCTTGATCCTCGTGGCACTGGCATCGGCCGGCGTGTTCATGATGCGCGACGGCCGCGACGGCAAGCCCAAGACCGGCAACATGATGCGTGCCCTGGCCGTGCGCGTGGGTCTGTCGGTGCTGCTGTTCCTGTGCATTCTGCTGAGCTACTGGATGGGCTGGATCAAGCCGACAGGGATTCCGCTGGGCCAGTAGAAAGACAAACGCCGCTGATCGCGGCGTTTGTTGTCGAAGCGGCTGCGGGACGAGCGCCGGGCCGCTCCCAAGCCGGCCCGCATTCCCTCGGGGGATCGGTCGACGTACTCGTCGACCGAGGGGCCGACTACAACCAGTACACGACGATGTACAGGCCGAGCCAGACCACGTCGACAAAGTGCCAGTACCAAGCGGCACCTTCGAAGCCGAAGTGGCGCTGCGGCGTGAAGTGGCCCTTCTGCAGGCGCAGCGTGATGAACAGCAGCATCAAGGCGCCGACACACACGTGGAAACCGTGGAAGCCGGTCAGCATGTAAAAGGTCGAGCCGTAGATGCCCGAGCTGAGCTTGAGGTTCAGGTCGCTGTAGGCATGCATGTACTCGTAAGCCTGGAAGCCCAGGAAGGTGGCGCCGAGCAGCACCGTGATCCACATCCAGACGATGGTCTTGGCGCGTTGGCCCGCGATCAGCGCGTGGTGGGCGATGGTCAGCGTGACACCCGAAGTCAGCAGCAAGGCGGTGTTGATCGTCGGAATGGGCCACGGGCCCATGGTGGTGAAGGGCTCGACGATGCCGGCCGGTGAGGCGGTGGAACCGGCCACCGAGCTCGGCCAGAAGGCCTTGAAGTCAGGCCACAGCACGGCATTCTCGAGGCTGCCCAGGTTGGGCACCGCATGCACGCGGGCCCAGTACAAGGCACCGAAGAACGCACCGAAGAACATCACTTCGGAGAAGATGAACCAGCTCATGCTCCAGCGGTAGGAGACGTCGATGCGATCGCTGTAGAGGCCGCCTTCGCTCTCCTTGATGGAGTCTCCGAACCACTGCTTGAGCACGAAGGCCCACCACAGCAGGCCGAACAGCACCAGGTAGGCCGCCCAGCCATGGCCGTTGATCCACTGGCCCGCGCCGAAGATCACCATGAACAGGCCGATCGAGGCCATGACAGGGTGCCGCGAAGGTGCGGGAACAAAGTAATGAGGGGCTTGCCCTGAGTGCGTCGCTGCCGACATGTTTTCTCCTACGAATCGGATCTTCTTGAAATCTTGAAACTCGGCGTGGCGCGTCAAGCCGCCACACCGCTGGAAAGCACCCACCGCACCAGCAGCACCAGGATCGTGATGAACACGCCCACGCCAATGAGCGCGGCAATGATCACGTGCACCGGGTTCAGCTGGGCCACGTCTTTTTCGTGCTCGGCCGACTTGCGCACACCGAAGAATGACCACCCCACCGCACGCAGCGTCTGGCTAAACGAGCCCTTGCGCTGCACCGCGTCTTTGAGGCCTTCGCCACTTTCGTCGTGGCTCACAGGCTCGGCTCCTTGGCCGGCGCCACCGCCAGCTTGCCGCCCACCTCGAAGAAGGTGTACGACAGCGTGATGGTCTTGACGTCCTTGGGCAGCTTTGGGTCGATCACGAACACCACCGGCCACTGGCGGGATTCGCCGGCTTGCAAGGTGTATTCGTTGAAGCAGAAACACTCGAGCTTGTTGAAGTGGGGTGTGGCCTGCTTGGGCGCATAGCTCGGGATGGCTTGCGCGGCCATGGTGCGGTTCTGGATGTTCTTGAACTCGTACATCACCGTCGTCAGCTCGCCCGGGTGCACCTCGACATAACGTTTGGCGGGCTTGAAGTCCCAGGGCCCGCGCGCGTTGGCGTCGAACTCGACGGTGATGGTGCGCGACCGATCGATCTGCGTGTTAGCCGGCGTGGCCTTCGAGTTGCCCGGCACCTGGCGCTCGGAAAGCGCCAGCACGTTGATGCCCAATGCCTCGCAGATTTCCTTGTACATCGACACCAGCCCGTAGCTGAATCCGAACATCAGCACCGCGACGACCGCCAGCTTGCGCAGCATGCGGCGGTTGTCACTCGGCAGTGTGGGGTCAGGCTTCATCACAGGCCAAACAACACGGCGCGGGTCATGAAGCCGATCAGGAAGATGAGCGCGACCGAGGCCAGGATCAAACCCAGCCGGCGGTTGCTCTTCTTTTGCTCAGGCGTCATGGCCATTGGACTCAGTGCGCGAACTTCAGCCGACGATCTTGTTGGCCGCAGCGTTCAGCTTCGGGGGCGTCTCGAAGGTGTGGAACGGGGCCGGCGACGGCACTTCCCATTCCAGGCCTTCGGCGGCTTCCCACGGCTTCTGCGGCGCCTTCTCGCCCTTGCCCATCATGGCGGGCAACACGACGAACACGAAGAAATACACCTGCATCAACCCGAAGCCGAACGCGCCGATCGTGGCCAGCATGTTGAAGTCGGCGAACTGCATCGGATAGTCGGCATAACGGCGCGGCATGCCGGCCAGGCCCAGGAAGTGCATCGGGAAGAAGGTCACGTTGAAGAAGATCAACGAGCCCCAGAAGTGGATCTTGCCGCGCGTCTCGGAGTACATGACGCCCGTCCAC
>NZ_JADMJX010000199.1 GCF_018780185.1 Rhizobacter sp. | reverse complement strand
GATGTCGGTCAGCACGGCGAAGCGGTTGCCGTCCTTGATCAGGCCCATGGCGATACCGGCCACGTGGGCCTTGAGCGGCACACCGGCGTCCATCAGTGCCAGGCAGCCGCCGCAGACCGAAGCCATCGACGAGGAACCGTTGGACTCGGTGATCTCCGACACCACGCGCATCGAGTACGGGAAGTCGACACGGTTCGGCAGCACGGCGACCAACGCACGCTTGGCCAGGCGGCCGTGGCCGATTTCGCGGCGCTTCGGAGTGCCGACGCGACCGGTTTCGCCAGTGGCGAACGGAGGCATGTTGTAGTGCAGCATGAAGTGCTCGCTGAACTCACCGGCGAGCGCGTCGATCTTCTGCGAGTCGCGGTCGGTGCCGAGGGTGGCGGCGACCAGCGCCTGCGTTTCACCACGTGTGAACAGCGCCGAGCCGTGAACGCGCGGCAGCACGCTGTTGCGGATCTCGATCTGGCGCACGGTGCGGGTGTCGCGGCCATCGATGCGCGGCTCGCCAGACAGGATCTGGCTGCGCACGATCTTGGCTTCGATGTCGAACAGCACGTTGTCGACGTTGACCTTGTCGAAGGCGGCGCCTTCGGCAGTCAGTGCGGCCAGGGTGGCGGCCGTCACTTCACGGGTGGCTTGCGTGCGCGCTTGCTTGGAGCGGATCTGGTAGGCGGCACGCAGCTTCTCTTCGGCCAGTGCAACCACCTTGCCGATGAAGGCTTCGTCCTTGGCCGGGGCTTTCCAGTCCCAGGCCGGCTTGCCGGCATCGCGCACCAGGTCGTTGATGGCCGCGATGGCAATGTTGCCTTGCTCGTGGCCGAACACGATGCCGCCGAGCATGACTTCTTCGCTCAGTTGCTGCGCTTCCGACTCGACCATCAGCACGGCGGCTTGCGTGCCGGCGACCACCAGGTCCATCTGCGATTCGAGCAGTTGGGTCTTGCCAGGGTTCAGCACGTACTGGCCGTTGATGTAGCCCACGCGGGCGGCGCCGATGGGGCCGTTGAACGGGATGCCCGAGATGGCCAGCGCGGCGCTGGAGCCGATCAGCGCGGCGATGTCGGCCGAGACTTCGGGGTTCAGCGACAGCACGTGGATCACCACCTGCACTTCGTTGTAGAAGCCTTCGGGGAACAGCGGGCGCAGCGGACGGTCGATCAGGCGCGAGGTCAGCGTCTCGAGCTCGCTCGGGCGGCCTTCACGCTTGAAGAAGCTGCCGGGGATCTTGCCGGCGGCGTAGGTCTTCTCGATGTAGTCGACGGTCAGCGGGAAAAAGTCTTGTCCCGGCTTGGCATTCTTGGCACCGACCACAGTGGCCAGGATCACGGTGTCTTCGATGTCGACGATCACGGCACCACCGGCTTGGCGGGCGATCTCGCCCGTTTCCAGCTTGACGGTGTGCTGGCCCCATTGGAAGGTCTTGGTGACTTTGTTGAACATGCTCATGTGTCTCTCCTTTGAGTGTCAGCGCCTGTAGGGCGGCGCCTTGAGACCCGGAGCTGTGGCAACCTGGCGCGATGCCATTCCAGCGAAGCTTCTGCTCGAAACGCCGTTGGAATGACACATCGTCATCAGTGGGTGCCTGGCTCCAAATGCAAAGAGCCTGTGCTGGTGAATCCAGACAGGCTCTTCACTACTTTACGCAGCTTACTTGCGCAGACCCAGCTTCTGGATCAGCGCGGTGTAGCGGTCTGCGTCGGTGTTCTTGAGGTAGGCCAACAGGCTCTTGCGGGTGTTGACCATCTTCAGCAGACCCCGGCGACCGTGGTGGTCTTTCAGGTGGGTCTTGAAGTGGGGGGTCAGCTCGTTGATGCGGGCGGTGAGCAGTGCAACTTGCACTTCAGGGGAGCCCGTGTCATTCGCACTGCGTGCGTTGGCCTTGACGATTTCAGACTTCTTGAGTTCAGCGACAGACATGTCAGTTTCCTGGTTTCCGGCCGCAGGCACATGCATGTTGCTGCGGTTTCCGGGGTTGCGACTTGCGGTAGCGGGAGAAACCTTCCCGCGCCGTGCTAGGGTTCCCTGGACAGCCAGGCTGCACAGAGCCCGTGATTATAGCCCAAGGGCGCGGCCCAGCCGCCCTACCCCTTCCACCAGCCGGGCCGGGTCGTGCGAGGCAAAACACCAGCGCAACCAGCCTTCCGCCTCGTCGCCGAAGGCGATGCCAGGCGCCAAACCCAAACCCACTTCCTCGACCAGGCGCTTGGCGAAGGCCAGGGAATCGTCTTCGCCGGCCACGCGGAAGAAGGCATACATGCCACCACGGGGCGTGGCAACGCTCACCCCGGGCAGCTCAGCCAGGCGCGGGATCAGCGTGTCACGGCAGGTTTTCAGCCGCTGCACCAGGCCCGGCACGAAGACGCCCGCCTCGCGCACCGCCGCCAACCCGGCGCGCTGCACGAACACCGGTGCGCAAGAGGTGTTGAACTCGATCAGCTTGGCCACATCGGCAGAGAAGCCCGGCGGCAGCACCAGCCAGCCGAGACGCCAACCGGTCATCAGGAAGCTCTTGGAAAAGCTGTGTGCCACCACCAGGCGTTCGTGCGGCTCGGCAATGTCCAGGAAACTCGGCGCGGCACGCGCGCCCGGCTCGAAATAGATGCGCTCATAGACCTCATCGGCCACGATCCAGGTGCCCGTTTGCCGGCAATGCGCGAGCAAGACCTCTTGCTCTTGACGGCTCAGCGTCCAGCCGGTCGGGTTGTTCGGCGCGTTGACCAGCACGGCACGCGTCTGCGGCGTGATGGCCTCCAGCAGCGCCGGCATGTCGAGCACCCAGGCGCCGTCTTGCACCTGCAGCGACACACGCCGCACCTGGGCGCCGAGGATGGCCGGCTGAGCCGTGATGTTGGGCCACACTGGCACCACCGCCACCACTTCGTCGCCCGGGCCGATCAGCAACTGGCACGCGATCATCAAGGCACTCACGCCCGACGAGGTGACGGCGATGCGCTCGGCGGCCACCGCCCCATGCAGGTCGCTCAGGTAGGCCGCAAGCGCCTCGCGCAACTCGAGCAGACCGAGGTTGTGGGAGTAGAAGGTCTCGCCGGCATGCAGCGACGCAACTGCCGCTTCGTTGACAGCAGCCGGCGTGGCCTCATCGCTCTCGCCGAACCAGAAGGCCAGCACATCACTGCGGCCGAGGCCGGCGTTGGCCACTTCGCGAATCTTGGAAGCCGGCAAACCGGCAATGACAGGTCTCATGTGCGCCGCATGCTAGCGCCGAATTTCAAGCCCCTTGAAAACAAAAATGCCGCTCCTAGCTTGAGGGCATGGGTTGCTGCACGGTGCGGCGGCCAAGGTTGATTCCAAGGAGAAACCCACCATGTTCGTATTCCCCACCGCCACCCGCCGCGTTGCCCCAGTCGCCCTGTCGCGTGCCATCGATCACCTGTTCAACGAGCGCGCGCTGGCCGACGAGCCGCGTGTGCCCGCGCTCGACGTGACCGAGAGCGACACGGCCTACACGCTCTCGTTCGACCTGCCGGGCCTCAGCAAGGAGCAACTGAAGGTGACCGTGCAAGGCCGTCGCGTGAGCATCGAGACCACCACCGCCGCCGCGAAGGAAGCCAAGGAAGGCGAGCGTGTGATCTACCGTGAACGTAGCGCTGCGCAATATGCGCGCACGGTGAGCCTGCCGGCCGAGGTGGATCAGTCCACATCCACCGCCAAGTTCGAGAACGGTGTGCTGACCTTGACCCTGGCCAAGCGGGTGCCGACCGGCGCCACGCAGATCAGCATCAACTGATGCCGGCTCAGGCGGCCGCGAGATCCCAGCGCGGCCGCACGTCAAACGCGTAGTCGACGCCGGCCGTTGCGATGCCACGCTGCAGCCGCATCGCCGCAGCCAGCGCGATCATCGCGCCGTTGTCGGTGCACAGCGCCAGTTCGGGGTAATGCACCCTGCACTGGCGCTTGGCACATTCGGCATTCAATTTTTCGCGCAATCGCGCGTTGGCCCCCACGCCGCCCGCCACCACCAGCCGCTTGAGGCCGGTGGCCTTGAGCGCCGCCAGAGACTTCTTCACCAGCACATCGACGATGGCTTGTTGCGTGGAAGCAGCCAGGTGCGCCTTGTCCTGCTCGCACACATTGCTGCCCAACTTGAGCAGCTGCGTGCGCACCGCCGTCTTCAGGCCGGCAAACGAGAAGTCGAGGTTGCCGCTGTGCAAGAGGGGCCGCGGCAGCTCGAAGGTGGTCGCGTCACCGAACTCCGCGAGCCGCGCCAGCGCCGGCCCGCCCGGGTAACCCAGGCCCATCATCTTGGCCGACTTGTCGAAAGCCTCGCCGGCCGCGTCGTCGATCGTTTCGCCCAGCAACTCGTACTGGCCCACGTCGTCCACCCGCATCAGCTGCGTGTGGCCGCCCGACACCAGCAGCGCGATAAAGGGGAACTCGGGCGGGTCGCTCGCGAGAAACGGCGACAACAAGTGCCCTTCGAGATGGTGCACACCCAGCACCGGCTTGCCGAGCGCAGCCCCCAGCGCACAGGCGACACCCGCCCCCACCAGCAAGGCGCCGGCCAACCCGGGGCCGCGCGTGAAGGCCACCACGTCGATCTCTTGCAAGCCGCACGACGCTTCGCTCAGCACCTGCCTGGCCAGCGGCAGCACACGCCGAATGTGGTCGCGCGACGCGAGCTCGGGCACCACGCCGCCATAGGCCTGGTGCATGTCGATCTGGCTGTGCAGCGCATGCGCCAGCAAGCGCGGCACGCCGCTTGCGTCAGCCTCGACCAGCGCCACACCGGTCTCGTCACACGATGACTCCACACCCAGAACTTTCATCCAGCCGAGTGTACCGAGCGCAACACCAGGCCCGGAAAGCGCTGTGGTTTCCCACAGCTTCGCATCGGTGTTTTCCCGAAACCGCTCTCGAACCCTCTTCACAGCACCAAGTCGGCGCACTACTGTGCACATCCGAGCAGTCACCCGCGATGTGATTGCCAACAATGAACGTCGTTGGGGAACCCCATGAAGGAATACCGTCTTGTCGCCTGGGCCGACCTGCCTGCGCCTTACCACCGCACGGCGTACCGGCGAATGCTCACCGACATGTCGCACCGCCACATGTCGATCGCCCAACTGTCGGCCTGCAGCGGAATCCGCCGCAAAGAGGTGCAGCAGTTCATCGAGATGCTGGAAGGCCGCAGCCTGCTGACCGATCGCGATCTCACCGCCCCTGACTCGGTGTTTGATTCGCTGCGACCGCTGGGCGGCTGGCTGCGCAAGGCCTTGAACGTGCAGGCCAACAACCACTGAACGCCAACTGCTCCACGAAACCCGCCATCTGGCGGGTTTTTTGTTTCTGGCGTGGATGTTGCTGTCTCATGCACCATGAACGTGCCGCGATCCAGCTCCCCTCCTGCTTTGCGCATCGTGATCGTGGCGCCCGATCTCGCGCCCGACAGCACCGACCCCGAGGCCGGCACCGAAGCGGAGCGCTCGCGCCTGTTGCGCATCGGCCTGCTGGAGAACGGCTACAACATCGTCGCCGTGCTGCCGGTCGATGTGTTCCTGCCCGACCGCATTGCGCAGATCGCGCCCGACATGATCATCGTCGACGCCGAGAGCCAGGCGCGAGACACGCTGGAGCACGTGGTGATGGCCACGCGCGACGCCCGCCGGCCGATCGTCTTGTTCACCGAAGACGAAGACACCTCGCACGTGCCGGCAGCCATTGCGGCCGGGGTCACCGCCTATGTGGTGGCCGGGCTGGGCACCGACCGCGTCAAGCCAGTGCTCGACGTGGCCATGGCTCGCTTTCAACACGAAGAGAGCCTGCGCCGCGAGCTGGCCGACGCACGCACCGAGCTGTCGGATCGCAAGCTGATCGACCGCGCCAAGGGCCTGCTGATCAGCCGCCATGGCCTGAGCGAGGAAGAGGCCTACGTGCGCCTGCGCAAGACCGCGATGGACAAGGGACTCAAGCTCGTCGACGTGGCGCAGCGCCTCATCGACGTGAGCGATCTGCTCTCTTGAAGTGCAGGATGCCCCGCACCAACCCTGATTTGGTGCAGCGCAGCAGCAAAACGACCTCAGACACCCTGGCACACCCTTTGCGTAGATAGACACAGAAGATCAACGGCGATTTTCTGGAGACATCGGCGGGCACCAAAGACGGTGCCAAGTCGATGGGACGACGGCGTCCCCACGAGTTCGGGTTCATTCCCGGCAACGTGCGGACGCCTTTTTGTTTTTGTCTTTTCCCTTTCCACGCACCGAGAACACGCCATGACCAGCCAACCCAATCGAAAGCCACATCTCATGAGCCGCCGAACCCTGATCAAAGCCGCCGCCGGCAGCGCCGCGGGTCTTGTGCCCGGCTTGAACACCGCCGTGTATGCAGCGGGCTCCGACAAGCCCGAAAAAGAAGAGGTGCGCATCGGCTTCATCCCCCTCACCGACTGCGCCTCGGTGGTGATGGCCTCGGTGCTGGGCTTCGACAAGAAGTACGGCGTGAAGATCATCCCCACGAAAGAGGCCTCGTGGGCCGGTGTGCGCGACAAGCTCGTCAACGGCGAGCTCGACATGGCGCACGTGCTGTATGGCCTGATCTACGGCGTGCACCTGGGCGTGAGCGGCCCCAAGAAAGACATGGCGGTGCTGCTCAATCTCAACAACAACGGCCAGGCCATCACGCTGTCGAAGACGCTGGCCGACAAGGGCGCGGTCGACGGCCCGTCGCTGGCCAAGCTGATGGCCAAGGAGAAGCGGGAATACACCTTCGCCGGCACCTTCCCGACCGGCACCCACGCGATGTGGATCCACTATTGGTTGGCCGCCGCCGGCATCAACCCGCTGTCGGGCGCCAAGCTGATCACCGTGCCGCCGCCGCAGATGGTGGCCAACATGCGCGTGG
>NZ_JADMJX010000182.1:29882-42745 GCF_018780185.1 Rhizobacter sp. | reverse complement strand
CCGATCAGTGAAGAGGGCAACACGTCGAGCATCACCGCGCGGCGGTCGCGCTCGGGCGAGGGCACCAGGCTGCCGTTGATGGTGACGGCATTCAGGTCGGGGCCGAGGCCGCGCACACGCACGTAGCGGCCCTCACCCTGGTCGCGCTCGATCGACACGCCGGGCACACGTTGCAAGGCCTCGGCGGCGTTCTTGTCGGGCAGGCGGCCGATGCCGTCGCTGCGCACCACGCTGATGATGTTGTCGGCGGCCTGCTGGTCGGCCAGCGCGCGGTCGGTGGCGGCAGCCTGGCCGGTGATCATCACGCGCTCAAGCTGTTGTGGAGTGGGTGCCGAAGCAGGTGCCGAGGGCGGCACGACGGTCTGCGCCCGTGCGGCCAGAGAGGTGACCGCCAACGCTGCAGCGCTGGCGAGCAGCGTGCGCGAAAGGCGGTGAGGGGGTGAGAGGGGGCAGGTCATCAGGGGCTCCAAGGGCAGTCGCATGTCGGCTGGGCGGGCTGTGGGGCGCCGCGAAGTCAGCGAATGTGGAGGGCGCGTGTGTCCGATCCGTGACGCGATTGCGCGGCCTGGCCGTCGGGCCCTTCTCCAAGGCCTGTCGGCACAGACTGGTGAGCCGATTCGACCCCCCGGCCGCAGGCCTCCGGGCCCATGGCGGGGCGGGTGACCGCAGGGAAGGTGCGATGTGCTGCGAGCCGATCCGACCCTGGGCCTCAAAGCGACAGCCTGCGATGCCACGCAGCTGTCACGTTCGCCACCTAAGGTGCGCGCTCATCCTTCTGTCGCCGCTGCCGATGCCCGTCTCCAACCGCCTGATCCTGCTGGCCTTCATTTCGTTGAGCTGCCTGGAGCTGCTGCTGTTCAGCTCCTTCGGCGTGCTCAAGCCCGCCGAACAGTGGAAGCCGCTCGACATCGCCGGCGAAGGTGGCACCGCGCTGATGGCCACTTGCTGGATGGCCATCGTGCTCGGCAGCCGCCCGGCCGGCCGCGTGACCCTGCTCCTCGCGCTGGGCCTGGCCGCGGTGGCGCTCGGTGCCTGGGCCGATGGCCTGGACGAGTTTTTCACCGTCACCTCGGCGCTGCGTTTCGACAAGTGGCTCGAATCGGCACTCACCCCGCTGGGCATGCTGCTGGTGACGGCCGGCATCGTGGCCTGGCGCAGCGAGCAGCTGCAGTTGTCCGAACACATGCAGCGCCGCGAACGCCTGTTCCGCGAGCACCGCGCCTTCGACCGCATCACCCAGCTGGCGGACGCGCACTACCTGCGCCAGCAGATGGCCCTGGAGCGCGCGGCCGGCCAACCCGGCTCGCTGGTGCTGCTGGAGCTGACGGGCTTTCAAGACCTGCAGCGTGCCCACGGCAAACGCGAAGCCGACCGCATGCTGCAAGCCGTGACCCACCAGCTGTTGCTCAACCTGCGCAACCACGACCTGTTGTGCCGTTATGCCGGTGAGCGCCTCGCGGTCTTGTTGCCGGACACCCCGGTGGTGGCGGCCGAACGTGTCGCCCGGCACCTGCAGCAGATGGTGGACCTGACCCACTTTCACACGGGCGATGGCGAAGCGCGCGTATCGCTCAGGTTGCAGAGCGCGTGCGCCGAGCTCGACGACGAGCCCGACGCCGTGCTGGCGCGGCTGAACCGCGAGCTCGAAGGCGCCGCCGCGCAGGCCGGCGCGGCTCTCGCGGCCTGAGCCTTTGAGCGTGGCGATGGACAACACTTACGACATCAGCACACCGCTCATCGCGGCGCAACACCAGCCAGCGCTTCTGTTCGACCACTTGCACAGCCTCGATGTGGATGCTAGCGCCGTGCTGGGTGCAAGGAGCTGGCAGCAGCCGCTGAGCCCGGCGCAGTACCTGGCGCTGCTGCGCCAGACCGCTGCTCATCTGCACAGCCCCGACACCAGCTTCATGGTCGGCCAGCAGGCCTTGCCTGGCCACTACGGCGCAGCCAGCCACGCGCTGCTGCGCGCACCGACCTTGCGCCATGCGCTCGCGCTACTCGTGGCGCACCCGGCGCGTTTGTCGCCATTGCTCGCGCCGCACTTTGTCGAAGAAGAGCAGCACGCCGTGCTGTACTGGACCGACGCCTGCGGCGCCGGCTCGCTGCGCCCGTTTCTCGTCGAGATGCAGATGAGCGCGGTGGCCGCGCTGTGCCAGTGGCTGGCCGGGGCCCGCCTGCCCTGGCGCTTCTGCTTCAACCGCACCGCGCCACGCCACACCGAACAGCACCAGGTGCACCTCGGCACGCGGCTGCAGTTCGGCTGCCAGATCGACGCCATGCTGATCGCCCCCGAGTGGCTCGACCGCCCCTGGGGTGGGGCGCCGCGTGCCGCCTCGGCGGCCGTGTTCGACGGGTTGGTCGCCCAAGCCCACGACGAAGAGCCGCGCCAGAGCCTGCTCGGCGCGCTCTACCGCTACCTGCTGGAGCGTGTGCGGCTCGCGCCCGGGCTGGACCAGACGGCGCAGCATTTCGGCATCAGCCCGGCCACGCTCAAGCGCCGGCTGCTGGCCCACGGCACCCATTTCCAGGCCGAGCTCGACCAGGTGCGCGCGCACGTGGCCTTGCAGCTCTACCAGTGCCGCGGTCACGACAACGAGCAGGTGGCGCGGCACCTGGGCTTCAACGACGCGGCCAACTTTCGCCGCTCGTTCAAGCGGTGGACCGGGCTCACGCCTAGCTCGCTGCGCGACAGCCTCGCCCCGCCATTGATCGTCTGAGCCGAAGACCGGCCTGTTCAGTCCCTGCGCCGAAATGCCAACAACCTGGCCACCACGGTGAACGCGCCCACGATCAGCAGCATCAGATAAGAGCTCGAGCGACTCTCGGCGAACGCAATGCCGCCCACGTTCATGCGGAAGACTCAGCGTAGCGCGACAGGCCAAGGGGGTCAGCGCAGAGTCTCTGCTTCTGCCATGTGGCGGCGGGTCTGGGTGTAGAAATCCAGCTCGGTCAGCTGGTGACGCCGCATGCCGTCGGGGCACAAAAGGTCGAACCACACCGACGAGCCACCCAGCTCCAGCATGCCCAGACCCACCAGCTTTTCACCCACGCGCACCTGGATCTCGTCGGGCAGCACGAAGGCGGTTGACGGGAGCCAGAGGTGGCGCACACCGTTCACGCTGCGGTCCAGGTACTGGTGTGTGTGGCCCGAGACCACCGCCCGCAAGCTGTGGCGCAAGGGCCCGTTGAGCAGGCGTTCACACGCCGCATGTGTGACGTAGCGGCCTGCGCGATGGTGTTCGTTGCCGCTCGGCCGCAACAATGGGCGGTGCAGGAACAAGACGCTGTGCTCGCAGGTGCGACTCTCCTGTATGCGGCGTACATGGTCTTCAAGCCATTGCCACTGCGCATGCTCTTGCGGTGTGCCGGAGCCCAGCAACTGCGCGTTGATGCCGATCAGTTCCCAGCGCCCTGCGCTCACGGCCCAGTGATCGGCGCCGAACGATGCCTCGTAGGCGGCCAGGCGCCGGGGGTCGAGCGGTGACTCACCCGAGCCGTCACCCATGTCGTGGTTGCCGGGAACAAAGCGTATTGGGGTGGGCCATGCTTCGGCCTGCTCGCGGGCAAAGCGCAGCTCTTCGGGGTGCACATGGCCGTCGAGCGAGATGTCGCCCAGGTGCACGGTGAGGTCGGCACGCAAGCGCGCCACGGCCCCTGCGGCCGCTTTCCAGTTCGCCACGCACTCGGGCGCGCGCTCGGCGAGGTGGCTGTCTGCAACGATGGCGATTCTCATGCGTGTGTTCTTGCGGCGCGACGAATGCAGCCGCAAGAACGCACGCTACGCCGCGTGCATGACAGCTGAGTGATGGGTGAGTGCAGCCGACACGCGAGCGTTATCGCAGGCGTGCAAACCGAATGTGGTTGATCAACTGATCGTGCTCGCCTCGGCGCACACGCTCGTCAACGATCTTGACCAGGCCTTGCTCGGCCATCGACTTGAGCTCGCGCGCGGCGCTGTCGTAGGCGTAGGGGTTTTCCAGCGACGTGCCTGCGGCCAGCAGATCGGTGGGGACGCCGAATTCGGACTCCCGATAGGTCGTCTGAACGAATGTGCTCATGTTGCGCTCCTGGGTGGGTGGTTGAAGAACAAGGGCCAAGGAATGCGATCGCCGATTCATCCTAGCCCTGAAAAATCACGAGAAAACTGTTTGGTTATTTCGGATCGTGAACGCACCGCGCTGGCGCGTATCAGGGCGCCCGTCACCGGTGCGCTTTGGGGCCGTCGATTGACCTTGGTGCGCATCCAAAGGGGCTGGGTGCTGCGCCTTGGGGAAGTCATGGCTGCTCGTCAGACTCAAAAGGCTTGAGCGCACGTTTTGTGTGCAATCCATTAAGACAAAAAAAGGTGACGGAATGATGAGAAAACTCTGGGCCCGATCGCTCGGCGGTCTGCTGTTCGTGTGCCTGGCTTGCGCTTCAACGGCGCAAGCCGCGATGGTCGAGTATTCGCTCACTGCGCTGGGCGGCGATGTCTGGCGCTACGACTACAGCTTGAGCAACATCGGCCCGGCCGAAAATTTCGACGAGTTCACCGTCTACTTCGACGCACCCGGCGTCACTGGGGTCACCGCCGTGGCGGCACCCGCTGGCTGGAGCAGCTTGGTCGTGCAACCCGACCCGCAGCTGCCGGATGCAGGCTTCTTCGATGCGCTCAACCTGTCGGGCGTTGTGCCGGCCGGCAGCGTGATCTCGGGCTTTTCCGTCTCGTTCTCATACCTAGCGGGCCTGGTGCCGGGCGCGCAACGTTTCGACCTGGTGATCTCGGAGCCCTTCCAGACGGTGCATTCCGGTGTCACCTCGGCCACGCCGTCGCCCGTGCCCCTGCCCGCGCCAGCAGTCTTGATGTTGCTCGGCCTGGGTGCTCTCGCATCTCGCGCTCGTGCCAAGAAGCAGGGAGCCTCAGCATGATCGCGCGCTGCCGCTCGTTTGTTGCCGCGCTGGTGTCGGCACTCGCCCTGTTCGCGGTGCTGATGCCCTCGCTGGCACAGGCCGCTGCCGAGGTGACCGGCCAACAACTGGTGAGCTCGGTGCGCGCAGGCCGCACCAGCTTCGACTACACGTACCGCATCACTGTGCGCAACGGCACGCCTGCGCTGTCGTCGGCCCAGGCCACCGTGCAAAGCAGCACACCGGCCACGCAGGTGCTGAAAGCCACGGTGGTGTTGGGTGACCTGGCCGAAGGCGCCACGCTCACCAGTACCGACACCTTCGTCATTCGCCAAGACCGGTCGGTCGCCTTCAACCCGGCCGCGCTGATCTGGGTGGTGACCGGCGTGTCGAGCGCCGGCCCCAGCACGATGGAACTCGGCTTGTCTGAGCCCTTCGTCGCACCCGATGGCAGCATCTCGGTGTCGCCCACAGTGCGCGACGCGGGTGGTGCACTGATCGACAACGACGACCTGCAGTTCAGCGTCTCGGTGGCCCCAGTCGGCGCGGTGACCGGCAACGCCCCGGTGGTCAATGGCATGAGCGTGAGCTTTCCCAAGCTCGTCAAGCGCCTGCTCGATCAGAACCTGTCGATCGACCCGGCCGGCGAGTTTGCCGATGGCGACCCGACCGACCCCAATTACGGCAAGGAGACCGGCGGTCGCTACCGCATCACGGTGTCCATCGCCGGTTCGTCCGTCACCGCCAGCAAGGAGGTGATGGTGTTGCCGAGCGGCACCGCGGGCGTCACCGTCAAGGCTAGCCAGTACGCCGGCCAGATGGAAAGCCTGCTCGCCGCTGCCGCGCTCGCCAGCCGGAACGGCGACGCCGCCGGCTTGGCCGAGGCACGCGCCGCGCTGCAGGCCGTCATCGCCAACCGCGACTACTCGGCCACCGTGTTGGGCGCTACGCAGGCGATGGCGCCGCCCAACGGTTACCTGGTCACACCCACGTTGCTCACCTCGCGTGGCTTCGTGGCCGGCCCGCAAGATGCACAGTTCGCCAGCACCCTCGCGACCGTGGTCGCCCGCATTCGCAGCGCCCGCACCCAGGTCGAGGCCACCAACGCGGCCGCCTTGACGCAGGAGTCGATCGACGCGCTGCAAAGCGCGGCCGATGCCTACAAACAAGCACTTACCGCCTTGCAGGCCCTGCGCCTCAGCGCGCTTGGCGCGGCCCAGCAAGAGGCGGCGATCAACCTGCAGATGGGCACCGAGTTGCCGCTCCTGCTTGATGCGATCAAGCGCAAGTCGGGTGAAGTGCTGGCCACCGTCACGACCGCGGGCGTGCGCGCCCCGGCCGGCCGACAACTCACGCGCTCAGCGGGCCCCGCCACCACGCCGCGTGGCATGTATGCCGGCGCGCAGCCGGTGCAGCTGTACCCGTTCGCGGCGTTTGCGTTCTCGATCTTTACCGACCTCTCGGGCACCGCGCGCGCCAACATCATCGAGCTGACCGTCACGCTGGTGAACAGCCTGGTCAACATCATGGCGGCCGATGTGATCAACCAGAACAGCCCGGGTGGCCTGTCGATCGACGTCTGCCTGGCCAGTTCGTCGGTCGCCTACGTGTGCCCCAACTACCGCCCCAGCATCGTCACCGGCTCCGGCTTCGGCCGCAATGCAGGCGCGGTGAAGGTGGCCCTGGTGGGCTGTGTCGGTGGTGACCTGATCCGCAACCTGATGACGCTGCGCCAGCCGCGCGACATCGCCGCCGGTATCCGCCTGATCAACAAGGTGGTGTCGATCACCAACTCCTTGCAGCAAGAAGGTGGCGTGGGCGCGGTCGTGACACCCGACTTCATCGACGAAGACGAACTCTTCGGCGGTGACCGCCTCTACTTCGCCAACGGCTGGCCGCGCGTGAACCAGGGGCGCCTGCCCTGCGTCGGCATCGTGATCGTGATGAACCAGACGAGCGGCGGCATCTCGGCGCTGAACCTCAACTTCCTGGGCCAGTGCGGCTAAGGGGTTGAAGGCAACTCACTGAGTAGCGCCGCGAGCGCTGCCACCGGCACCGCGAAGCCCAGGCCATAACCACCCGGAATGGTGGCGTTGGCCAGGCCGATCACCTGGCCGTCGAGGCCGATCACCGGGCCACCGGAGTTGCCCGGGTTCACCGCGGCATTGAGTTGCATGCGCCCGGACAGTGCCGCGGGCTCCAGCACCGCGCCGGGCAGGGCGCTCACGATGCCGGTGGTGGCGGTCGGGCCGGCGCCGAAGGGGCAGCCCAGCACCATCACCCATTGGCCGGGCATCACCGGACGGGTGGACAGGACCAGCCCGGGCATGGGCGCGTCGGCAGCGATCTCCAGCAAGGCGAGGTCGGCCTCGTCATCGATGCGGACCACACGCGCCGGCCACGGTTTCGACTCCCAGCGAATCACCGGCGCGCCCTGCAGCGCTCGCACGACGTGCGCTGCGGTCGCCACGTAACGAGTGTCGTGGAGGCGAAAGCCGGAGCCCAGCACGCCCTGTGCATCGCCCACACCCACCGCCGCCGGTGCGTGGCGCTGGATCGCGTGCGTGAAGTCGGGCCACTGAAGTGGCGCGGCGTTCGAACAGGCGCTCAAGGCCGCTGCCAGCCACACCGACAGAACAAGCCGCTTGTGCTGCTTCATGACACGCCGCTCAAGTCGATGTGCCAATGCCGCGCCAGCCAAACCACCAGCAAGGCCAGCACCACGCACACCACCGCCGCCAGCAGCTTGTGCCGCGGCCACAGCCGCGAGGTCGCGATGCCGCCCGCGACAACGATGACGATGAGCAAGATCTCTTGGAACATCAGACCCCCATCGTCGCCGCAACTCCGTGGCAACTGTCATGTTCGACATAGTCCGTTCGGGCCCCCTGCATTCCGGTGGGCGATCGGACTAGTTCGCATGACATGCCGTGGTCATGGCCTGCCGCGAACATCCCCCTCGAATCAAGGAGGCGGGATCCCATGAAGATAGTGCTGGTGAGCATGAATTTCGCACCGGAGCTGACCGGCATCGGCAAGTATTCGGGCGAGATGGTCGATGACCTGGTGGCACGTGGCCACGAGGTGAAGGTGGTGTGTGCCCCGCCCTACTACCCGACCTGGAAGGTGCAGGGCGACTACTCCAGCAGCGCCTACCGCACCGAGCGCCCGAAGCCCGGCTTGACGATTCACCGCTGCCCGGTCTGGATCCCCAAGCGCCTGAGTGGTTTGAAGCGCCTCGTTCACCTGGCGAGCTTCGCACTGTCTGCCTTGCCGGTGTTGCTGTGGCTCGCGCTGTGGCGCCCGCAGGTGGTGTTTGCGGTGGCGCCTGCGCTCTTCTGCGCGCCCGCGGCCTGGTTGCTGGCGCGCCTGTCGGGTGCCAAGGCGTGGTTGCACATTCAAGACTTCGAGATCGACGCCGCGTTCGAGCTCGGCATGCTGAAGCAGCCGCTTGCGCGCCGCTTCGCCCTGTTCGCAGAGCGCTTTCTGATGCGACGTTTCGATGCGGTGTCGACCATCTCCAGCCGCATGCTGCGCCAGCTGGCGGCCAAGGGCATCCCGCTGCACGAGACCGAGATGCTGCCGAACTGGGTCGACCTGTCGCACGTGTGGCCGACCGACACCTCGCACGCCCTGCGGCAGTCGCTCGGCATCACGCCCTCGCAGGTGGTGTGCCTTTTCTCCGGCACCATCAACCGCAAGCAAGGCCTCGATGTGCTGATTGAAACCGCACGCTTGCTGAAAGACGACCCGCGAGTGGTGATCGTCATCTGCGGCAACGGTGAACAGCGGCCTTCTCTCGAAGCCTCGGCCGCTGGGCTCGACAACGTGCGCTTCATGGACTTGCAACCCGCGTCCACGCTCAACACCCTGCTCAATATGGCCGACGTGCACCTGCTGCCGCAGCTGCGCGGCGCGGCCGATCTGGTGATGCCGTCCAAGCTGGTGGGCATGCTGGCCAGCGGCCGGCCAGTGATTGCCGCGGCCATCCCGCGCACCGAGATTGCCTCCATCGTGTCGGGCTGCGGCATCGTCACCGAGCCCGAGTGTGCCATCGGCTTTGCACGCGCCATCACCGAGCTGGCCGATGACGCCGCGCTGCGCCAGCGGCTCGGTGCCGCGTGCCGCGCTTACGCCGAGCGTGTGCTCGACTCGCAGAAGATCTTCGACCGCCTGGACACACGCCTGCGCGCCTTCGAACAACAGCGGCTCGCACCGCGCGCGCCCGCACCGGCCGAAGAGCTCGCTCAGTAAGCGCATCGCGAGGAGCCGCGCAGCAGGCGACACGGCACGGCCGTGTCACTTCACTGCAGCGTCACATTCGCTGCGCACACTGCGCGTCTGTTCAACGTCAGAGACTTCACCGCCATGACTCTTGTCCGCTCGCGCCGCGGATTCACACTGCTTGAACTGCTGGTGGTGATGGTCATCATCGGTTTGCTGGCAGCCTACGTCGGGCCCAAATACTTTTCGCAGATTGGCAAGTCCGAGGTCAAGACGGCCAAGGCGCAGATCGTGGCGTTTGAAAAGGCGTTGCAGCAGTTTCGTGTCGACGTGGGTCGCTACCCGAGCACCGAGCAAGGTCTGCAGGCGCTGTTGAGCAAGCCCGCCAACCTCAGCAAGTGGGACGGCCCCTACCTCGAAAAGACCTTGCCCGCCGATCCCTGGGGCCAGCCATATGTGTATGTGTCTCCCGGCGAGCATGGCGAAGTCGACATTAGCTCCTACGGCCGCGACGGACGCCCGGGCGGCGATGGGCTGGATGCCGACGTCACCAACTGGTGAGCGTTTGAACGCGTCACGCACGAGCCGACCATGCAATACGCCGTCAAGGCTGTTCGTCAGATGCAATCTGTCTCGGTCCGCTTCGAAGCGGTCGATGCCGCCGATGCACGCCAGCAAGCGCTGGCGCAAGGGTATGCGGTGGTGGCCGTCAAGGCTGTCGACGCAGGGCGGCGCATGGGCTTCGCGCGCAGAAACGCCTTCCCGCTGTTGCATTTCAACCAGAGCCTACTGATCCTGCTGAAGGCGGGCCTGTCGGTGGTCGAGGTGATCGAGACGCTGGCCGACCGAGAAACGCGGCCCGATGCCAAGCAGGTGCTGACACGGCTGCACGATCAGCTGAAGAATGGGCTCTCGTTCTCGGCCGCGCTCGAAGCACAACCCAGCGTGTTCCCGCCGCTCTACGTGGCCAGTGTGCGCGCCAACGAGCGCACCGGTGCGCTCACCGAGGCCATCGAACGTTTTGTGCAGTACCGCGCGCAGTCGGACCACATGCGCAAGCGCGTGATTGGCGCCGCCGTCTACCCGGCCATGATCCTCGGCGTGGGCGCCCTCGTCATCGCTTTCCTGCTGCTCTACGTGGTGCCGCGTTTCAGCCTGGTGTTCCAAGATCTCGGCGACCGCATTCCGCTGATGTCGCGCCTGCTGTTGCAATGGGGCCAGTTCGCTCATGCCCACGGCTTGCAGCTGCTGGCCGGCGGTGTGCTGATGGTGGTGCTCATCGGCTATGCGCTGACGCGTCAGCCGGTGCGGCTGGCCATCGCACGCCTCGTGCTGCGCATCCCGCGCATCGGCGAATACGTGCGTGTCTACCAGCTGGCGCGCTTCTACCGCGCGCTCGGCATGTTGCAGCAGGCCGGCATGCCCATCGTGACCGCGCTCGACATGGTGAACGGCCTGTTGCCGGCGAGCCTGCACCCGGCGCTCGCGGCGGCGCGGCGCGACATCGGCGAAGGCCGCTCCATCTCGTCAGCCTTTGAAACGCACGGCCTCACCACCGCCGTGTCGCTGCGCCTGCTGCGCGTGGCCGAGCGCACTGGGCAGATGGGCGAGATGCTGGAGCGCACCGCCGGCTTCCATGAAGAAGACGTGTCGCAGGCGATCGAGTGGTTCATCCGCTTGTTCGAGCCTTTGCTGATGATCGGCATCGGCATCGTGATCGGCGTGGTGGTACTGCTGATGTATGCGCCCATCTTCGAGCTGGCGGGGAGCCTGCAATGAACCCCTACAGCGAGAAATACGTTCAGGGCGAGGTGTCGACGCAGATGCTCACGCCCGCTGTCGTGCGCGCCGCGCGGCTGAAGGCGCAAGGCCAGCAGCGCAGCGTGCCGGCTGTGCTCGAAGACGAGTTGTCGCTCGCCCCCGAGCTGCTGATGCAGGCCCTGGGCAGCGTGCTCGATTACCGCGTGCTCGACAGCCACGCGCTGCTCACGCTCGACCCGGCGTTTGACCTGATCGCTTATGCCGATGCAGTGAAACAAGGTTGCCTCGCCTTCCGCGACGGTGCCGTGGTGCTGCTGGTCGTGCCCGACCCGTTCGACGAGGCGCGCCAGGCCTGGTGCGTCGAGCGCCTGGGTGCAGGGTACGAGGTCTGCCTGGCGCAGGCCGCCGACCTCTCCGCCTTCCTGTCGCGCCATGAAGACTCGATGCGCGCCATCGACACCGCCCTGCCCGCCGGCGAAGCAGGCACCGACAGCGGCACCGATCTGGAAGACCTGTCGATCCGCTCCATCGGCGAGGGCACCAGCGTGGTCGTCAAGCTGGTGCACTCGACCTTGTACGACGCGCTCAAGAGCGGCGTGAGCGACATCCACGTCGAGTCGCACCTGAGCGGCCTCGTCATCAAGTACCGCCTCGACGGCACGCTCACGCAGGTGGGCGCGATCGAAGGCCGTGAGCTGGCCGAACAGGTGCTGTCGCGCTTGAAAGTGATGTCAGAGCTCGACATCGCCGAGCGGCGCGTTCCGCAAGACGGGCGCTTTCGGGTGCGTGCGCTGGGCCGCGAGATCGACTTCCGCGTGTCCATCATGCCGAGCATCCACGGCGAAGACGCGGTGATCCGCGTGCTCGACAAACGCTCGCTGGCCGACCAGGTGTCGGGCCTGCGGCTCGACGTGCTGGGCTTCGACGAGGCCACGCTCGTGGCCTTTCGCCGCATGGCGCGCGACCCCTATGGCCTGCTGCTGGTGACCGGCCCCACCGGCAGCGGCAAGACCACCACGCTCTACGCCGCCATCTCCGAGATCAACAACGGCCACGACAAGATCATCACCATCGAAGACCCGGTCGAATACCAGCTGCCCGGCGTGCTGCAGATCCCGGTGAACGAGAAGAAGGGGCTCACGTTTGCACGCGGGCTGCGCTCGATCTTGCGGCACGACCCCGACCGCATCATGGTGGGCGAGATCCGCGACCCCGAGACGGCGCAGATCGCCATCCAGGCCGCGCTCACCGGCCACCTGGTGCTCTCGACCGTGCACGCCAACAACGTGTTCGACGTGATCGGGCGCTTCACCCACATGGATGTGGACCCCTACAGCTTCGTCTCGGCGCTCACCGGCGTGCTCGCGCAGCGCCTGTTGCGCATCAACTGCCTGCATTGCAGCGAGCCGGTCACGCTCGACCCGCAGCTGCTGCGAGAGTCGCTGATCGAACCCCAATTGGCCGAGGGCCGTGTGCTGAAAGCGGGCCGTGGTTGCGGCAAATGCCGGGGCACCGGCTACAAGGGCCGAAAGGCGGTCGGTGAGCTGCTGATGCTCGACGACGCCTTGCGCGAGCTGATCGTCGCGCGCGCCCCGGTGCGCCAGATCAAGGAAGCCGCCCGCCACAACGGCACACGCTTCCTGCGCGACTCGGCGGTGACGCTGTTTCTCGAGGGTTTGACCACTCTGGACGAGGTGAACCGTGTCACGCTGGTTTCCTGAACGCCCCGTGTTGTGGGTCCGGCCGCACAAGAGCGAGCCGGTGTTGGCCTCCTTCGAGCAAGAGCTGGAGCGGCGAGCGCTGCCGCGTGGGACTCGGCTCACCTGCGTGGTGGCGGGCGAGGGCGTGCGCTACCGCGTGGTGCCGTGGAACGATGAATTTGCGAGCCCCGCGCAGCGGCAGGTGTTCAGCACCCACTGCTTCACCGAGGTGTATGGCGAGGCCGCGCGCGGCTGGACGGTGCGCCAGGACAGCGTGCGCCACGGCGTGGC
>NZ_JADMJX010000182.1:3219-29782 GCF_018780185.1 Rhizobacter sp. | reverse complement strand
AGCTCCCAAGCGGCGCACGCGTCATGAGCGCGGCCCCCTTGCAGCTCGACTTTCGCGCGCCCGCGCGCCCTCGTTGGCGCTGGCTGGGCTGGGCGCTGCTGCTCGCCTCGGTAGCCGTCGTGTTGGTGCTCAGTGAACACGTGGCCGAGGCCTCTCAGCAGCACGCCAAGGCACAAGCCCGCCACGACAAGCTCAGCGAACGCCTGCGCGACAAAGCTCCGAGCCGCGCCGCCACAGCGCCCGATGCCTTGACGCTGGCCGAGGTGCAGCGCGCCAATCGCATCATTGACCAGCTCACCGTGCCGTGGGACGAGCTTTTCAACGCCGTCGAAGCGGCCGACGCGCGCGGCCTGGCCGTGCTCTCGCTCACCCCGAATGCGCTCGACCGCAGCCTGCGGCTCGCCGGTGAGTCGCGCTCGATGAACGAGCTGCTGGCTTATGTGGGCCGCGTCGCGCAGCAGCCAGGATTGAGCGGCGTGCACCTGCTGGGCTACAACACCGTGCAGCGTGATGGCGTGCCGGTGGTCAGCTTCACCCTGGCTGCAACCTGGCGGCAACGCACATGAAACGTTTGCGCTGGGAGCTGCTGAACGCGCTGCGCGCCATCGGCCTGGCTGGCTGGGTCGGGCTGGCCCTGGTGCTGCTCTGCGCTGTGGCGTGGTGGGGCGTGGCGACGCCGATGCAAGAAGAAGCCCGGCAGCTCGAAGCCGACAGCACCACGCTCGAGCGCCGTGTGCGCGAGCGCGCGGCAACCGAGGCCCCCGTGGTGCTCACGGCGCAGCAGCAACTGGCCGAGTTCGAGCGCCGCTTCGAAGGCGAGAAGAGCCTCACCGAATCACTCGCCCGCCTGCACGCGGCCGCGCGGCGCCAGGGTGTGCAGCTCGACAAGGCCGAGTTCAAGTGGGTGAGCGACGCGCGCGAGCCCTTGTCGCGCTACACCATCGTGCTGCCGCTCAAGTGTGACTACCGCGCGCTGCGCCGCTTCACCCGCGAGGCCGTGCGCGAGCTGCCCGGCCTGGCGATGGAAGAGGTGAGCCTGCGCCGGGCCGATGCCAAGTCGCCCCTGCTCGAGGTGCAGCTGCGCTTCGTGCTTTTTGTGAACAAGGCGGGCTGAGCTCATGGCCACGATCAGCAACCCCACACGCCAACGCATCGCGATGTTGATCGTCGCGGTGGGTGGCGCGCTGCTCGTCGCACGTGTGTTTGCCCTCGCCGGTGACGACACCGAGATCGCCGGGCCGGTGCAGGCCAAGCCGGCGCGCAGCAGGCCGGTACGAGAAGCCGCTGTCGCGATGGCAGCTGCCAGCTCGGTGCAGCTCGATCGCCTGGCCCGGCACGAAGCGCGACAACAGGCCGCGCCCGCCAGCCAGCCTGCAGCGTCGCAGCCGGTGCTGTTCGACACCGTGTCATGGCAGCCACCGCCACCGAAAGTGGTGGCTGCACCGCCACCCCAACCCGTCACACCGCCGTTTCCCTACGCCTACCTGGGTGGCTTGTCGGAAGACGGCGTGCGCACCTCGTTTTTCACCAAGGGCGAACGGGTTCTTCCGGTCAAGGCCGGCGACACCATTGACGCGGTCTACCGCGTCGACCAGATGACTGACAAGCAAATGACGCTGACCTATCTGCCGCTGAACGAAACCCTGGTCGTGGCACTCGGGGGTGGGAGATGAACGCTCGCCTGTCGACCACGGCGTTGCTGGTGGTGGCGCTGGCGCTCACCGCTTGTGCGCCAGGCCGCGAGTTCGTGCGCACCGGCCAGCAGATGATCGATGAAGGCCGGCTCGAAGAAGGGCTGCTTCAAATGGAGAAGGGCGTGAGCCTCGAGCCCGAGAACCGCGAGTACCGCATGCTGGTGATCCGCCAGCGTGACGTTCAAGTGGGCGCGCTGCTCGCGCGGGCCGACGCTCAGCGCAGCGCTGACAAGCTCGAAGACGCTGCTTTGCTGTACCGCCGCGTGCTGGGCATCGACCCCAACAACAACCGCGCGCGGGCCGGTGTGCAGGCCATCGAGTCGCAGCGCCGCCAACAGCAGCGGGTCGACGAAGCCCAGGGCCTGATCGCCCAAGGCCGCCACGACGACGCCGAGCGCAGCCTGCGTGCTGTGCTGGCCGAGAACCCGTCGCACACACGGGCTCTGCGCCTGAAGCAACACCTCGACGACCAGGCTGGCCGCACGGCCGAGGCCGCTGCGCCGGTGCTCAAGCCGAGCCTGCGCAAACCCATCTCGCTCGACTTTCGCGACGCCAACCTGAAAGCAGTGTTCGATGCCTTGTCGCGCACCACCGGCATCAACTTCGTGTTCGACCGCGAGGTCAAACCCGACATCAAGGTCACGCTGTCGATCAACAACCTCGGCATCGACGACGTGATCAGCGTGCTCACCGTCACCAACCAGCTCGAACGCAAGACGCTGAACGAAAACACCGTCTTGATCTACCCCAACACACCGGCCAAGCAGAAAGACTACCTGGAGCTCGGCGTCAAGACCTTCTACCTGGCCAATGCGGAGGCCAAGACCGTCTTCACCATGCTGAAGACGGTGCTCAAGACCAAGGACTTGTACGCCGACGAGAAGCTCAACACGTTGACCCTGCGCGACACGCCCGACGCCATCCGCCTGGCTGAGAAGCTGATCGCCGCACAAGACCTGGCCGAGCCCGAGGTGATGCTCGATGTGGAGGTGCTCGAAATCAAACGCTCACGCCTGTTGGAGCTGGGCATCGACCCACCGGGCAAGTTCACGCTGCTCAACATCGTGCCCGGCGCCGACACCGTGGTCACATCGGGCGGTGTGTCCACCATCGTGCGCGACAGCTCGCTCAGCACCACCCAGCTCACGCTGGACCGGCTGCGCAACATCAAGTCATCGAGCATCGGCATCGACAACCCCTCGCTCAACCTGCGCGCCGAAAACGGCGACACCAACATCCTGGCCAACCCGCGCATCCGCGTGAAGAACCGCGAAAAAGCCCGCATCATGATCGGTGACCGCGTGCCGGTGATCACCACCACGGCCACCGCCAACGTGGGCACCTCCGAGTCGGTGAGCTACCTCGACGTGGGCCTGAAGCTGGAGGTCGAGCCCAATGTGTTTCTCGACAACGAGGTCGGCGTCAAGGTCAACCTCGAGGTGAGCAACATCGTGCGCGAGGTGCGCAGCCGCTCGGGCTCGTTGACCTACCAGATCGGCACGCGCCTGGCCACCACCGCCTTGCGCCTGAAAGACGGCGAGACCCAGGCGCTGGCTGGCTTGATCAGCGACGAAGACCGGCGCGGCACGGCCGGTGTGCCGGGCATGGTCGACCTGCCGGTGCTGGGGCGTTTGCTGTCCAGTGAGCGCAACGACCGCAGCAAGACCGAGATCGTGTTGCTGATCACGCCGCGTGTGGTGCGCAACCTGGCCAACCTGTCGCCCGATCGTAACGAGCATGCAGGTGGTACCGAGTCGCTCGTCGGCTCGGCCAAGCTTCGTTTGCAAGGTGCCGGCAAGATCGCCATGCCGCCCGCGGGTGGCGCGGCGCGCCGGCCTTCCGCTGCCGCCCCCGCCGAAGCGGAGCCCGCAGCACCCGAGCCCGAACCCACACCCGACTCCGCACCGGCGCGGCCCCCGGTGCCCGCGCCTGCCGGGCGCTCCATTACGGAGTGAATGAGCCGATGTCTGCGTTCATGCGCCAGCGCCGATCGGCTGGCTTCACCCTGGTCGAGCTGCTGATCACCGTGGCGATTCTGTCCATGCTGGCCGGTGGTGCCATGACCTTCGCCGACCTCGCCGTCAAGCGCAGCCAGGAGCAGGAGTTGCGCTCGGCGCTGCGCCAGGTGCGCGAGGCCATCGACGCCTACAAGACGGCGGCCGATGCCAATCGCATCCGCAAAGCCGCCGACGAATCGGGCTACCCGCCCACGCTGGCGGCCTTGACCGAGGGTGTGCCCGAGCTTGGCAGCGCGACCGGCAGAAAGCTGTATTTCTTGCGCCGCCTCCCGCGTGACCCGATGGCCGACCCGGCCTTGCCGGCCGAAGCCACCTGGGGCCTGCGAAGCTACGAGAGCGACCCCGCCAACCCGCAGGCCGGGCGTGACGTGTTCGACGTGTACTCGCTGTCACCCCGGCTCAGCCTGGGTGGCCGACCGTACCGGGAGTGGTGACAGTGGAGATGCGCGCACGCGGGTTCACGCTGATGGAGCTGATGGTGGTGATGGCCATCATCGCGAGCCTGATGACACTTGCCTTGCCGCGCTACTTCAACAGCGTGGAGCGCAGCCGCGAGGCGGTGCTGCGGCAAGACCTGAGTGTCATGCGCGACGCCATCGACAAATTCTTTGCCGACCGCGGTCGCTACCCGAACACGCTGGAAGAACTGGCCGAGCGACGTTACCTGCGCCGGGTGCCGGTCGATCCGGTAACCGAGAGCGCCACCACCTGGGTCATCGTGCCGCCGCCTGAGGGCGAGGCGCGCGAAGGTGTCTACGACGTGCGCAGCGGGGCACCAGGGCGAAGCCTCGATGGAGAAGCTTATGAAAGTTGGTGAATTTGTGAAACCGATCAACAAACTGTCACCGTCGATGCCTAACCTGCAAGGCGCTTGTCATGCTCAGGGCGATGGCGTCTTTCGCCGTTCCGGCATGCAGGCCTTCCACCAGGGTCATGCAACGTGAGTCACCTCCCCGTGCTCGAAGAGATCGACCGTGTGCGCTTTTCCGATGCGGTCGAGGCGTCGTGCCGTGTGTCCAGTCGCCAGCAATTTTTCGTCTGGAGCCAGAGTTCGCTGCAGGCGCTCATTCCGCACGAGATTCTGATCTGCGGTATTGAAGATGGTTCCCGTCAAGGCATGGCGATGCATCGTTTCAGCGCCAGTCGCTACTTTCGCCAGGAGCAGTTTGACGTGGTGGCCGACCCGTTGAATGGCATGATGCCGCGCCTGCTGGCGGTGGCCGCGAGCAACCGCTCCAACGTCATCTTCTGCCCCTACTCCAGTGGCAAGGCGGTCGACGACAAGCTGCTCGCACTGGTGGCTGAAAACGAGTTGAAGAACCTGGCCGCGCAGCTGGTGATGGGCACACGTGGCAAGTTCGAGGCCTTCTATGTGTTCTCGCGTGTGTCGGCCGAGCTCGACGATCGGCTCAGCTACCTGATCGAGCTGCTGGTGCCGCATTTACACAATGCCTTCTTGCGCGTGCTCGCCACCGAGCGTGAGATGGCCGGTACCAACATACAGCGTTCGGGGCGAATCGTCACCCCACGACAAGAAGAGATCCTGAAGCTGATCAAGAACGGCAAGACCAACTCCGAGATTGCCGAAGTGCTGAGCTGCAGCCCCTGGACCATCAAGAACCACATCCAGGCGATCCTGCGCAAGCTCGATTCCAACACCCGCACGCATGCCATCGCGCGGGCGATGAGCCTGGGGATCCTGAGCCCCGACTGAGCGGCCCTGCGCGGGCTCTCACCCCACATCAGCCGCGCCACCGAGCGCGGCTGATTCGTTTGCGCGCCTCGAAACGCCGCAGCCCTGTCATTCCCCGCACAGGCGGGAATCCAGCATGCCGGCACGTCCCGGGTGCTGACCCAGCGGTACCACGCCACGACCCCGGAATCCCGTCTGCGCGGGAATGACGGGACGCTTGCACCCCACCCTTGGACTAGCTATTTCGGCCGGGTAGCGGTGTGCTGCCTTCTTGGTGGCGTCATGCCACCAACGTAACGTCATGACATCACCTGATTGGTGGCTTCGAGCTGGCGTTGTGGTGCCATTTGTCAAACGTTTCGTTGGAGGGGCAAACCGTGGATGTGGATCTGTTCATCAAAAAAATGCCGCACGTGGTCAAGGAATTGATCAGCCGTGAGGCCTTCGACAACCGTCGCTCGATCAACCAGGAGGCGATCGCATTGCTCGAAGAAGCACTGGTCAACCGGGTCGGCGCTGCCGGCGCCAAGCGCAAGCAGATGGAGGCGCTGCTCGCCGATGCCGTCGGCGCACACCCTTCCGCGTCTTTCAACCATTCACAACCTTAGGAGCTCACATGCTCAACACAACCCTCAAGAGCGGCCTGGCCGCCGTCGCAGCCGCGGCTGTGCTGTGTGCGCCGGTTCACGCCACCGCGGCACTGGCGTCAGTCGACATGTCCGGCGACGCCACGACGCCGGACTACCTCGCGCAGGCAATGCGGCACGCCTTGGCCACAACGCCGCTCGCCGCGCCGACGCTCGCCGACCAGGCAACGTGGTTTGCACTGCCGGCCGTGGCCATGCGGTCACCGCAATCGGTCAAGCTGCGCGCCAGCTCCGACCTCGCGCTGTGGCACCTGGTGGCCACCGTTCATGCGCAGCAGCAGAACAAGGCCTTCGACCTGGTCGACGCCGGCACCAAGACCGTGTGGAAGCTGGAGCACGACAACGTTTCGGCGGTGCCGCTGCCGGGCGTGTTGTGGCTGTTCGTGATGGGTTTGCTTGGCATCGCGGGCACGCGGCTCAAGGGCAAGGCCGAGGCGGGGCGCGTGCGCACAGCAGCGCAGCCGTTCGGCATGGCACCGGCGGCGGCCTGAGGCAGCAGTGCGCAGGCTCTCGGCCCGCCCCGAGTGTGGTTTCACCTATCTCGGCGTGCTCTTCATCATCAGCGTGCTGGGGCTGACGGCGGCCATGGCGAGCGTGGTGTGGAGCACCGTGCAGCGGCGCGAGAATGAGAAACAACTGGAGTTCGCGGGGCGCCAGTTCCAGGCGGCGATCGAACGCTACGGCCAGCGTGCGCAGGGCGGCCCCGCGCGCTTTCCGCGCGAGCTCGAAGACCTGTTGCGCGACCCGCGCGCAATCAACGTGCAGCGATTCCTGCGCCAGGTCTATGTCGACCCGATGACAGGCGAGCGGCAGTGGGGGCTGATCCGATTGCCCGATGGCAGCATCGTCGGGGTGCACAGCTTGTCGAGCCGAACGCCGTTGCGCAGCAGCTTGTCTGCCGTTGCAGGCGCGCGCACAGGCGAGGTCGCCGAAACCTACCGAGACTGGCGATTCATCGCGCCCAGCGCGGAAGCGTTGCTCATGTCCGGGCCGGGGCAGGCCGCGTCGACACCGCCACTGCCCACCCCTCAATAGCCGGGCGCCCTCGAAGAACTGTCATCTTGCGCCGCAAGAATCGACAGGCTTGGGTCAGGCCACTGTTGCGGCCGCGGCTCGCCCGACCTTTGCCGTCGACTTCCTGATGTCTGCCTGTTTCATGCCTCCGACCCCTGTTCTGCACGCCCCTCGTTTTCACGCACGACTGATCTGGCTCTTGTTGGCTGGCCTCGTGCTGGTGCTGTCGGCGCTGCGGGCGCATGCACAAACCGATGCGAAGGCCGAGCCACCGGTCGCCGTCGCCCGCTTCGATGTCTTTGAGTACCGAATCGAAGGCAACACGGTCTTGGCAGCTGATCGCATCGAGCGCGCGGTGTACCCCTTCCTCGGCGAGAAACGCACGGTCGCTGATGTCGAAGCCGCGCGGCTCGCGCTGGAAACGGCTTACCGCGAGGCGGGTTACGGCACCGTGCTGGTCGACATCCCGGAGCAGCGGGTCAACGTGGGCGTGGTTGTGCTGCAGGTGGTGCAGGCACCAGTGTCGCGCCTGCGCGTGATCGGCGCCAAGTACTACTCGCAGGGCCACATCCTCGACAAGGTGCCAGCATTGGCCGAAGGCGCCACGCCCAACTTCAAGCAGGTGAGCGAGCAACTCGCCACAGTCAACCGCTCGGGCGACCGGCGTGTCACGCCGCTGTTGCGCCCCGGCAAGCTGCCGGGCACGACCGAAGTCGACCTATCGGTCGAAGACCAGCTGCCGCTGCACGGCAGCCTGGAGCTGAACAACAAGCACGGCGCCGACACCACGTCTTCGCGGCTGCAAGGCTCTCTGCGCTACGACAACCTGTGGCAGCGCGAGCACAGCCTGGGTGTGCAGGTGCAGGTGTCGCCGGAAGACCTTGACGAGGTGCGCGTTATCTCGGGCTCGTACTCGGTGCCTGCGGGCACGGGCTTGTGGGTGATGTCGGCGGTGCGTTCCGAGAGCAACACGCTGGTGCGCTTGAACGGAATCCAGGTGGTGGGCCGGGGCAAGGTCTACAGCCTGCGCCGCATTCTGGTCGACAGCAGCGAGAGCTTCACTCAGTCGTTGACGCTCGGGGCCGACTACAAAGACATGCTCGGCATCGTCTACCAGATCGACGACGACGGCAACCTGGTCAAAGGGATCACCTGCTCCGCCGACACGCTCTGCACCCCCATTCGCTACCTGCCCCTGAGCACCATCTACTCGGCGACTCTGCCCGACAAACATGGCGCCTGGCAGGCCGGGGGCGGCATCGTGTTCGCGCTGCGCGGCCTGTTCAGCAGGCAGTCGGAGTTCGCCGACAAGCGCTACCTCGCACAGAGCAACTTCTCGGTACTCAAGCTCGACCTCGCGCGCACTCAAAAACTGCCGCGCGACCTGGTGCTGTTCAGCAAGCTCGAAGGCCAGGTGTCGAGCCAGCCGCTCATCAGCGACGAGCAGTTCGTGGCCGGTGGCGTGGACAGCGTGCGTGGCTACCTGGAATCCACCGCGTCGGGTGACCGTGCCTTGAGGGCGTCATTCGAGTTGCGCTCGCCCAACTTCCTCACCGACAGCAAGGGCCTGCTCGCCGACCTGCGGGCGCACGCTTTCTTCGAAGGTGCCGGCCTGTGGTTGAAGTCGCCGCTGCCCAAGCAGGACTTTCGCTCGGGCCTGCTGAGCACCGGCTTCGGTGTGCGCTTGAGGGCGCAAAAGTACGTCAGCGTGGCACTCGATGTCGGCTGGCCGCTGCGCGACGCCGGCACCACTGAAAAGGGCTCGCCACGCCTGCACCTGAGCGGCATGCTCGAGTTCTAGGCCATGGCCAAAACACGAACCCCGGTGCGCGCTGCGGCGCCGCTCTTCTTTCAACGGCCGGTGGTCGACCCGATGGCGCGCCTGTTCGAAGCGCAGCAGTTGCTCACCGCCAGCCGCCATGCCGAGGCCGAGGCCTTGTTGCAGGGCCCGCTGCAAGACGCCCGGGTGCGCCACCACGCCCACTACCTGCTGGGCCGGGCCCGCAAGGCCGCGGGCGACATCGATGGCGCCGAGGCCGCCTACCAGCAGGCGCTGCAGCTGCAGCCCGGTTATGTGGAGGCGCTGGTGAGCCTGGGCATCGTGCGCAAGCTGCGCGGTGATGTCGACGGCGCCATCGGCCTCTACGAGCAGGCGCTGGCGTTGGCGCCCGACTTCGCCCCCGCCCATGCCAACCGGGCCGGTGCCCTGGCGCTGCGCACGGCGCTCAACGCCGAACATGCGCTCGACGACATCCCCAGCGATGAAGCGATCGAAGCCCAGGCGCGCGCCGTCAACCTGGAGCCCCACAATGTGGTGATGCTGCGCAACCACGGCGCACTGCTCATGCGCGCGCGCCGCCGCGCCGACGCCGCGCAGGTGCTCAACCAGGCGCTGACATTGGATGCGAGCGACGTCGAGGCTTGCCTCAATCTCGGCTTTTGCCTGCGCGCGATGGGTGACTCCAAGCTCGCGATCACACTGTATGAAAAGTGGCTCGGCCTGAACCCGCCGAATGCACTCGTCATGCGTGCGCTCGCCGGCCTGCTCACGCGCGACGGCCGCATCGACGAAGCGCGCCCCTGGGCCGAGCAGGCCGCCGCACTCGACCCTGACCCGTATGCGCTGATGCAGCTCGGCAGCACCCTGATGCAGGCGCGCCGGCTCGAAGAAGCGTTGGCGCACTGCCACCGCGCGGTCGAGCTCTCGGGTGGGCGCGCCGACATCTACCCCACGCTGCTCTTGGGCATGACCTACCTGCACGAAGACCCGCAGCCGATCTTCGAGGCGCACCAGGCCTTCGGCCGCCAGATCAAGGCCGGCAGCGCACCGCGCCCGCCGTGGCGCCCTCTCGCGCCGGGTGAGCGGCTGAAGGTGGGCTATGTGTCGGGCGACTTCGTGCGCCACTCGGTGTCGTACTTCGTCGGCGCGCTGCTGGAGCACCACGACAAGAGCCGCTTCGAGGTCACCTGTTATCACAACCTCGGTTGGGGAGACGCCGTCACCGAGCGCTTCAAGTCATACGGCCACCACTGGGTGGAGTGCGAGGGCGTGTCAGACGAGCACCTGCGCCGCCGCATCGAGGCCGACGGCATCCACATCCTGGTCGACCTGTCGGGCCACACCACCAACTCGCGCATCTTCATGTTCGGCCTGGGGGCGGCGCCGGTGCAGATCAGCTACCTGGGCTACCCCACCATCAACGGCGTGCCGGCGATCGACTTTCGCATCACCGATTCGGTCATCGACCCGGGCGACATGCCGCCGCTCGCATCGGAAAAACCGCTGTGCCTGCCGCGCACCATGTTCTGCTACCGGCCCGATGAAAAGCCACCGGTCGCGCCGCCCCCCGCGTTGACGACCGGGCACATCACCCTGGGCTCGTTCAACAACGTCGCCAAGGTCACCGACCGCACGCTGACCCTGTGGGCGCAGGCCATGAATGCCGTGCCGGGCTCGCGCCTGTTGCTCAAATCGTCGTCGATGGCGCAGGCGGTGAACCGCGAGAACATCGAGCAGTTCATGGCCCAGCGTGGCATTGCGCCCGAGCGGTTGAGCCTGCAACCGTGGATCGCCAACAAGAGCAGCCACCTGGAGCTCTACAACGAGATCGACATTGCGCTCGACCCCTTCCCCTACAACGGCGCCACCACCACCTGCGAGGCGCTGTGGATGGGCGTGCCGGTGGTGACAAGGCGCGGGCGCACGCACACCGCGCGCATGGGCGCCTCGCTGCTGGGGGCGATTGGTCGCCACGACTGGGTGGCCGAAAGCGATGCGGCGTATGTCGACACCATCGTGCGCCTGGCCACCGACGTGGCGGGCCTGGCGAGCTGGCGGGCGCAGGTGCGTGAGCGGCTGGCCGATAGCCCGTTGTTCGACGAGACGGGTTTTGCGCGCGACTTCGAGGCCGCGCTGCATCAGGCCTGGGCCCTGGCCGCCACGGCCTAGTCCGAACGCATCACCCCCGGGGCGCTTGTGCGCGCATCGGGCGTCACCCAGCGTCGATAAATTCACACGAGGTTCGTTGTGAACGTCCATCTCGGTGCACAGGGCTAGGCTGAAGTAGCCATCAGCTGGTGCACACGGAACATGGTCACGACACAGGGGACTTCTAGAGTCGTTGTAGTCGGAAGGTTCCCGCCCTAGGGAGGCACGCCGATGCGGTCTGGTCTCGATGCTTGTCGATAGCCCGCTCTCAGTGCGGGCTGTCGCGGCAGATCGTGACAAGGGCTGTGCAACTTGCGTTATTCACTTTCAACCCAGGAGAGAACTCAGCATGAAATTCAACCTCAAGATGATCGCCGCCGCCGTGGCCATGGTGTCGGCAGCGGGCGCCGCCCAAGCCGGCATCACCACCGGAAACAACCCTAGCCTGAACCTGATCGCGTTCAACACGGTCACGCAAGCTTGGTACATCCGTGACGTCGGCTACCTGATGAACAGCTTCCTGCCCAGCAGCGTGACCACGCTGTCGGGTGACGGCGCTGTCACCGGCGACAAGACTCCGGAAGCCGGCCTGCTGTTGAACAGCACCACCAACGCCAACTTTGCTGATTCCTCGTTCAGCGCCTGGATGACCGGCCAGAACACGGCTGACGTGCGTTGGATGCTGTCGGGTGCCGACGGCAACGGCACCGGCACGACGACCAACGTTCGTCGCGTGATCACCACCTCGGTGATCGACCAAACCGCGACCAATGGTCAAGTTGACGGCTACATCGCTTCCGGCAATGCGGGCAACCTTGCCGCATTCACTGGTGCCTTTGGCCTGTCGGTCTCTGGTGCTTCTGGCGCCCCTTCGCCCTTCGGCACGAACTTCGGCCTGGGCGCTGCGGGGCTGGCGTCGCTGGACCAAGCTGCTGGCCTTTTCTACTTCGCTCGCACCACCGGCACGGGTTCGACCACGACGCAGTCCAACAAGACCCAGTTTGGCAACACCACGGGCTACGCCACCGTGACGCTCGAAGCTGACGGCGACTTCGTCTACAGCCTGGCTGGCGCTCCGGTGTCGGCCGTGCCGATCCCTGCCGCCGCCTGGCTGCTGGGCAGCGGCTTGTTCGGCCTGGTGGGCATGGCCCGCCGCCGCAAGGCTGCCGCGCAAGCCTAAAGCTTCGCGCTGACCACGGGTTCTCTCGTTCATCCGGCACGGCTTCGGCCGTGGCGGTATGGAGAGCCTCGTTCTGAATTTGCTCGCCCCCTCAAGACCTCTTCACCAGGAACCCTCATGAAACTCAACAAGCTTTCCCTCGCCGTTGTTGCCGCTTGCGGCGTGATGTCGACCTCTGCCTTCGCGCTGCCGGCCAGCAGCTACACCAACACCGGCGAATTCGCTGGTGACACGATGAACATCCGCGTGTCGGGCGCCACCGCGCAAGACCCGGGCTTCCTGGCTGCCGCGCTGTCGTACTGCTCGGCCGGCACGATGCACCGTTATTCGGTCAGCAACAACTTCGTCTACTTCTGCACCGCCGGCGCCGCTGTCACGCCGCGCCCGGGCGCCACCAAGGTTGCCTTCTACAAGTACTCGGTCGGTGGCTCTGGCTCCGGCGTGGGCTTCGTCAACAGCGCCACCCCAATCCCCTTCCTTGACCTCGACAAGATCGACACCTCGTGCGCCGGCACCTCGGCCACCGCCGACATCGACGGCACCGGCCCCCTGTCCAGCTTCGTCGACGTGACCTGCGCCGCTGCCACCACGGCCGTGACGACCAACGCCGTCAGCTACATCGGCATCTCCGACGTGGAGCCGTCGTTCTTCGGCGCTCCTTCGAGCTACAACAACCTGACGGCCGAAGGTTTGGCCTCCGTGATCTTCGGCGTGCCGGTCACCCGCAACGTGTACGAAGCCCTGCAAGCCCAGCAAGGCCTGACGGTGGGCAGCCTGACCGAAGCCAACATGCCTTCGCTGTCGCAAGCACAAGTCACCACGATGTACACCCAGCTGGGCCAGACCTGGGGCAACCTGGGCATCAACACCGGCCTGGCCGATGACACCATCTACGTGGCACGCCGCGCCGATTCGTCGGGCACGCAGAAGAGCTTCGAGGCCGTGATCGGCAAGACCATCAACGGAACCTCCGGCGCCAAGAGCTGCATCGGTGCTGTCGAGCCGTTTGTTGCCGGCACCGACGTGCTGAACAACGCCGCTGCCGACGCACTCTGCGCCGCCGTGGACGCAGGTGACGTGGTCGCTCAAGCCAGCGGTTCGAGCCAAGTGCTGCGTTGCATGGAAGGCCACCAGTCGCGCGCCCGTGGCGCGGTTGGCGTGCTCTCCACCGAGTACAAGCAAACCGCCGGCGGCAGCATTCGCTTCGTCAAGATCAACGGCGTGGCTCCGACGCACGCTCAAGTGGCTGCCGGCAACTACCAGCAGTACACCGACGCGTCGTTGAACACCCGCACCGGCGGCACCCTGCTGACCGCAGCGGCACCTGGCTACCCGGCGTTCCTGACCTTGCTGAAGACCAGCTTCGCCACGCCGTCGACCGTTGCCATCATCAACGCCGGCAACCAGACCTTCGGCCCGTCGGGCCTGATGGCTCTCGACGCCCTGGAGTCGCCGGTTCCGGCCGCTGACTACTCCGGCGCAACGGGTCGCAACCCCTGGTCGCGCCTGGTCGGTGGTGTCGAGCTGAACAACTGCCAGTCGGGCAAGGCTGCAGCGTTCTAAGAAGAAGTTTCTTCATGACCGCTTCGCAGCGGTAGCTTCAACCGAAGCATTGAGCCGGCGTCTCGCAAGAGCGCCGGCTCTTTTCGTGAGGTGGACGGGTGAATGTATGGAACCGCGCCCGGTCATTCCCGCGCAGGCGGGAGTGACGGGGGCTACGGGTCAGCAGGGTGAGACGCTGAACGCCTCGGGCGGCTGACCTCCCCGCGCCCGCTCCACCATCCGCTTGTACGCCGCCTCCAGGTGGCGCACATAACGCGGCGTGTCATACAGTGGTGCGTGTGGCAGGTTGCTGGCCAGGCGCTCGCGCAGCCCACTCAACAGACCGGGCTCGGTGGCCAGGCGCAAGGCGAGCGATTCGTACGCCTCGAATGAGTCCGTCACGAGCTCGGGCAGCCCCACTGCGTGCAGCAGGCTCGCGCCCACGCGGCTCGGAAACGTCGATCCGCTGCAGGTGAGCACCGGCAGCCCGGCCCACAGCGCATCACTGCCGGTGGTATGCGCGTTGTAGGGCCAGGTGTCCAGGAACAGATCGGCCAGGCGCAGGCGCGCCAGGTGGCGATCGGGTGGCAGGGCGGGCGCAAACACCAGCCGCTCGGCGGCCACGCCGCGCTCGGCGACTTCGTGGATCAGGTTGTCGCGCGCCTCGGCCACCCGCCCATACAGCCACAACACGCTGCCGGGGACCTGCTTGAGCAAGCGCATCCAGATATCGAACACGGCCGGCGTGATCTTGTAGACGTTGTTCATGCAGCAGAACACGAATGCGTCGTCCGGCAGACCCACGTCTCGGCGTTGCAGCGGCTCGCTGCTGACGGGGCGTTGGGAGTCGTTGGGCTGGTAAGAGCCAGGCAAGGTGATCACCTTTTCGCTGTAGTGCGCGTGCGCCTCGGGCGGGATGACCACCTCGTCGGCGATCAGGTAGTCGATGAACTCGGCGCCCAGGGTGCCCGGGAAGCCCAGGTAGTTCACCTGGATGGGCGCGGGCCGCAGGCTGAATACACCGTTGCGTGCGAGCCCGAAGTAGCCGTTGAGGTTGACGAGGATGTGAATGCCGCGCGCTCGAATGGCGGCGGCGGCCTCCTTGTCGCTGAGCCCGCGAATGGGCACCACCTCGGTGACGGCGTTTTCGATGCGCTGGCGCAGCGCGCTGCCGTCGCTCCAGCCGTTGTCGATGGCATAGACCTCGAAGTGCTCACGGTCGTGCATCTCCAGCACCTCGGTCAGCAGCAGCGAGGTGGCCTGTTGCCTGAACTCACCCGACGAGTAACCGATGCGGATCTTGCTGCCGTCGCTCAGCGTGGCGGGCGCGAGCTGCGCCGAGCGGTCCGGCAGGTGCGCTGCGGCATAGGCCTGTGCCGCGCGCAGCAGCAGCAGCGGCGAGCTGCAGTAGCCCTGCAAACCGAAAGGCTCCGCCGTCAACTGGCCGGCGCGAATGCCGGCCTCCACGCGCTGCTGCAGCTGATCGAGCGCCGTCCAGTCGGCGGCCATCATCTTGGTGTGCATCAGTCGGCCGGCGGTGAGCGGCCGAGTGGGCTCCATTTGCAGCAGGTGCTGGAACATGATGGCCGCGTCTTCCACGCTGTTGTGGGCTTGCAGCGCGAGGCCAAATTTTTCGATCAACTCGGGGCGTGCAGAGTCGATCTGCAGCGCGCGGCGAAAGCTGTCGAGAGAACTCTCTGCGCCTTGCACGCGCCACTGCAGCATGGCCAGTGCGGCCCAGGCGTCGGCTTCGTCGGGGTGGTGTTGCACCGCGTCTTGAAAGCAGGTCAGCGCCTCGTCGACGCGGCCTTGTGCTTCCAGCACGCTGCCTCGGTGCATGCGGGCGGCGAGGGCGTAATGCGCCTCGTCAGGGCGCAAGGCCATGGCCTGGTCGAAGTGCTGGGTGGCCTCGTCGTCATGCCCGAGTTGTCGCAGGGCGCGCGCCAGCGCCAGGTGGGCGCTCGCCTGGGTGGGGTCGGCGGCCACGGCCACTTGGAACCAGCTCGCGGCTTCGGCGAAGCGCTTCTCCTGCGAGCTGAGCTGGCCCAGGCCCAGCAGGGCGTCGAGGCGAGCAGGGTGGCGGGCCAGCACCGCGCGGTAGCCGGCTTCGGCGTCGGACCAAGGGCGAGCGTCATGCAGCTTCAGCGAGGCCTGCAACAGTTGCCGGGCTTCCGGCGGCGGTGAGAGGGTGGTGAGGGAGTTCATGTCTGGGGCTGGCACGACGGTGACGCGAAGGTCTGTGCTTGTAGCAAGCGAGCAAGGCGTGGGCGTGACAGTTGAAGTGTGACAAGAACGAGAAGCGCAGGCCGGCTCGTTCGGAGCAGGTCAAGCCCGATGAACTGTCACGTGCCGTTCAGACAATCCAAGGTCCTTGGGTGAGCTGATTTCGCTCGCCATTCACCTGTCTGGCGCCTGCTCCCATGAAAACCCGCTCACTCCGCGCACGTTTTGCTCCCCTGGCCCGCCGCACGACGTGGCCACAGAGCAGTTGCAGCCTGTGGGTGCTGGCCAGCTTGGGCCTGCTCAGCTTTGCGGTGCCGCAGGATGCGCTCGCGCAGCGGGTGATTGCGCCGGCCACCTTGCCGGTGTTTCGCGGGGTGGTCAGCGGGCAGGCGGTCGTCAATGCGCCGGTGCCGGGGGCAACAAGGCCTTTGCTGACGATTGACCAGGGCTCACAGCGCGCCATCATCAATTGGCGTTCGTTTGACATCGGCAGCGATGCCGAAGTGCTGTTTCGCCACCAGCATGGCACCGCGGCTTCGACGCTGAACCGCATCTTCGACGCCAATCCCAGCCTGATCCAGGGACGCCTGAACAGCGAAGGCGCAACCCCCGGCTCAGCGGGCGGCCAGGTCATCCTCATCAATCAGAACGGCATCGTCTTCGGCCGCGGTGCGCAGGTGAACACGCAGTCGCTGATTGCGTCGACGCTGAATCTCGACAACGACCGCTTCTGGTCGGGGGTGCTCAGTTCGGGTGGGTTGAGCACGCCGGCTTTCCAGGGCCGCTACAACCCGGACCCCGAAGCCGCCGATGGAACCACCATCGTGATGCAGCCGGGCGTCCAGCGCTCGGGTGATGTCGTGATCGGTACCGGCCTCGCGAGTGCCGCCGCGCCCGTGCTGCAAGCCGGCGCTGGTGGTTCGATCATGATTTTTGCGCCCCGCATCGACAACCGGGACGGCATCATCCAGGCGCCCGACGGCCAGGTGATTCTCGCGGCGGGCAGCAAGGCCTATCTGGCGTTCAATGCCGATGCACAAGACCTCACCCTGCGTGGCTACGTGGTCGAGGTCGAGGCGGTGCGTGATGGCCCCGACTTGAACCTCACCAGCCTGATCAACAACGCAGGCCAGATCGGTGCCGACCGTGGCAACGTGACGTTGGCGGCGCTGGCGGTCAACCAGGAAGGGCGCGTTTCCTCCACCACCGCCTTGCAGGCCAACGGGTCGATCTACCTCAAGGCGCGCACCAAACAAAGCGAAGTCGGGGGTGTCAGAGACTTCATCGCTGGCACGATCAACTTGAAGGCGGGCAGCGTGACCGAGGTGGTGCCCGATGCGGCCGACAAGAGCACGGTGGCCGACAGCCAGGCCTATCTGTTGAACCGCGGCGTGATCAACGCCGAAGGGGGCAACATTGAAAGCCACGGCACGGTGCGTGCGGCAGGCGGGCTCATCAACCTCAATGCAGACAGCACCGACAACCCGCAGGGCGCACGCGTCTACCTCGGCGCGGGCAGCGTCACCAGCGTGGCCGGCGCGTGGGCCGATGTGGACTTCGACAAGAACCTGAAGACCTTTCGTGTCACGTCGAACGAGCTGAAAAACTCGCCCGACCAGAAGCTCGGGCTCTTGCGCGGCGCGATGGTCACGGTGGACCTTCGGCAAGACAACAACATTCTCGCGCTCGATGGCTACCGCGGTGCGGTGGCGCGCACCGTGGCTGAGAAGGCGGCGGTCGGGGGCGAGCTCAACATCACCTCCACCGGCTCGGTGATCCAGCGGCAAGGCGCGACGATCGACGCTTCAGGCGGCGGCTACCGCTATGACAGCGGCATGGCCAACCTCTCCAGGCTGCTCGGTGCCGACGGCAAGATCTACGAGATCGGCTCAGCGCCCGAGCAACTGCGCTACACCCAGCAGCTCGACAACTTCCAGCAGAAGAGCGAGCGCTGGGGCCAGACCACCAACATCGCCAACCCCTTGGGCAGGGTGGGCACCTTCCAGGACGCGTATGCCGAGGGCAAGGCCGGCGGCAAGGTGACCATCACCTCCAGAGCCGGTGTGGTGCTCGATGGCGCGCTCAAAGGCGGCGTCACCGTGGGGGACCGCCAGCTCAACAAGGCGCCTCGTGGTGCGACGCTGCAGATCAATCGGCTCGAAGGTTTCGACGCGACCGCGATCGCGACCCCCGGCAGCATCACCTGGCAGCAGCACGCCGCCGACACGCTGGGCGCCGCTTTCCATGCCAACTCGGAGCTCAGCGCGGCGCAGCGCGAGACCCTGGTGCTGGGTGCCTCGCAGGTGTTCGCACCGGCCACCCAGACGGCTGATGGGCGCGCAGAGTCCGGCTTTGGCAAGGTGGAACTCACGGCCGCAGGCCGCATCGTGCTGCCGTCTGACGTGAGCATCACCACCGACGCTGGTGCAGAGCTCAGCATGCACGCACGCCAGCTCGACATCGCTGGCAACATTCGCCTGCCTGGTGGCAAGCTCACGCTCGCCGCCACCTCGGGGCTTGCGCAAGGCGGCGACAACATCGTCGTGCGATCCGGCGCCACACTCTCGACGGCCGGTGCCTGGGTCAACAACAGCAACGCCGACGGCTCCTTCGTGGGCTCGGCCGCACCATCCGCGCGCTTGAATGGCGAGGGCATTGCCGAGCGCGTCATTGACGGTGGCAGCATCACCCTCAGCCTCGAAGACGACGGATACGAAACTCGCCTGGAACGCGGGTCCACGCTCGACGTGAGCGGTGGCGCCTCGATCGCCAGCAACCAGCGGGTGACAGCAGGCCAGGGCGGCAAGCTGACAGTCGCCAACGGGGCTGCGGATCAGCGCAACCCCGACTGGATGCAGGCCGACTTGCGGGGGTTTGCCGCTTCCAAAGGAGGCGAGCTGACCTTGAAGCTGGCGCGCGCCGTGATCGAGGCCGACGGAACCACTGGCGTGCTGCCGCAGGCGACCACGCGGCTTGAAGCGGGTTTGTTCGCGAACCACGGTTTCTCCAACATCAAGGTTGAAGCCGCACAGGGCATCGACATCGCCGCGGGCACGGCCGTGAAGGTGGAGCAGCACAACCTGGTGATCGACCCCAGCGCCGCGCGGCAGCTGGCCACCGGTGGTGATCTTTCGCAGGTCGCGAGCGTGCAGCGCCTGCCTGACTCGCAACGCGCCGCGGCATCGGTGGCGTTGAGTGCCACCGACAAGATCGGTGGTGCCGTGGCCGGGGCCGCCGTGCTCACGCTGAACCAGGGCGCATCGATCACCACCGACCCGAAGGGGGGGATTTCTCTTTCTGCCGTGGATGGCCTGAACGTGCATGGGCAGCTGAGCGCGCCCGGTGGCAAAGTGGGCCTGACGCTGAACGGCTCGGTGGACCCGACCGCCATGGCGTCCGACCTGCACCTGGGGGCCACGGCCCGCATCTCCACGACCGGCGTGTTTGTGCCTACCCCCAACGACAGTGGCCTGGTGCAAGGCACGCTTTCACAGGGCGGGGCCATCACGCTCGACGCCAGGAACGCCGGTGTGCAAATCGATGCCGGAGCGCGCCTCGATGTGAGCGGCGTGAGCCAGACCGTCGACGTGGCCGCGGGTGGCAGAACTCCTGGATACGTGCAGCAAACGCTGGAGGGCCACGCCGGTACTCTGGTGATCAAGTCGCAGGGCCAGACGGCCCTCAACGGCACGCTGCTGGGCCACGGTGGTTCGCCCGCCGCCGCGGGCGGCAGCTTCGCGCTGGAGCAGATCAAGCCCAACTTCAACCTCATCTCTACCGACCAGCTCAAGCCGGCCGAGCGGCGCATCGTCGTCACGCCGGGCAGTTCGAGCGTGCCCGTCGAAGCGGGTTTTGTGGACGCGGTGGTCAACGTGGCAGCGCTGGAAGGAGGTGGCTTCGACAAGCTGCGCCTGCAGTCTGAGAACCGCATCGAATTCCAAGGCTCGACCACGCTGAGCTTCGAGCGCGGTATTCGCCTGGATGCACCGTTGATCGACCTGAAGGGCGACGCGCAGGTGCATCTGGACAGTGCCACGGTGGCGCTCGGCCAGTCGCTCGGTGCGCGCCAGGATGGCGGTTCGGCGGCACCCAGCCCGCAAGACCCGGGCACCTATTTGATCGCGCCCGGCACGGCGCTTGCGCCGCTCCACACACGACGCGGTGACGGGGTGTTGACCGTCGATGCCGGGGCCGTGGACCTGTATGGCCAGCTCACCATCAACGGCACCAGCCGCACGCGCCTGGCCAGCGACAGCGACATCCGCTTGATCGGTCGCTCGCCGGTCACTGAAGGGGGCGTGACCCGCCAAGTGGGCAGCCTCACCAGTGCGGGACAGATTGAACTCGCTGCTTCGCAGGTGTCGCCTGCCACGCTCACCGACTACACGATCTCGGTGAAGGACGAAACCGGCGCGCTCACCGAGAACGGCAAGATCAGCGTCGCGGGCAACGGCCGCTCGCCCGGCTTCGTCTACTCGGCGGGTGGCAAGCTCAGCATGGAGGCACACACCATCGAGCTCGTCGGCAAGCCAGCCGGCTCCACCGAGCAAGGCGGCACGCTCACGGCCCCGCAAGGCGAGATCAGCCTGCGTGCCGGCAGCTTGCTCACGCTGAAAGACGGCAGCGTCGTGTCGGTCTCCGGCAACGGGCTCACCGTGCCCTACGGTTCGATGGAGCTGGGCACCTGGGGCTATGGCCAACCCGACGCCGACGGCAAACGCATCGAGCTGAGCGCGCCCACGCTGGACAAGCAGGCCGGCTCGACCCTCGACGTGAGAGGTGGCGGCGACCTCATGGCGGTGGAGTTCGTGGCCGGCAACGGGGGTGACAAAGACATCACCCTGCAAGACGACACCTACGCCATCATCCCCGCGGCCAACTTGGCGGCCATGCCTTTTGATCCCAACATGCTGTTGGTGAAGAACCCGGGCTTCGGCTTTGCCATCGACGACGGGCGTGACGCGGTGTTGTACGACAGCATTCAGATCGGTTCGGGTGGCGTGGTGCCCGCAGGCGAATACGTGTTGCTGCCAGCACGCTACGCCTTGTTGCCCGAGGCCTACCTGGTGCAGCTGCAAACCGGCTCGGCCTATCGCAACCTGCAGCCGGGCCAGAACACCGCGCTGCTCAATGGTCAAACGGTGCTGGCAGGCTTTCGCAGTGCACGTGGCACCGACATTCGCGAGTCACACAGCATCGGCGTGGTGGTGCGCCCTGGGCAGGCCGCCGTGCGCCAGGCGTCTGACTACGACATCAGCGGTGCCGCGGTGTTTGCGCAGGCCGCCGAGCTGGAGCGCAAGGCCGCGCCGCGCGCACCCTGGGATGCAGGCCGCATTGCCATCAAGGACGCCACGCAATTGACGCTGGACGGCGCGTTTGAAACCGCAGCGGGCACCGGGCCCGCGCAGACCGTGGGCCGCATGGCCGAGATCGACATCAGCGGCCAGCGCATCGCCGTCGTCGACCAGGTCGACAACTCAGCGACCCGGCCTGTTGCGCTGGATGGGTTCATGCAGATCGAGGGCGCTTCGTTGTCGCGCTTGAACGGCAGCGTGTTGCTCGGGGGCACGCGCAGCGCCACCGAGAGCGGCATTCGCATCGACAACCACTCGGCCGGTAGCCAGGTCCTGGTGGCCAACACGGCGGCCGGGGCGGTGAGCCTGCCCGAGCTGATGCTGACCGCCGGCGACAAGGTCGAGGTTCTTGCAGACAGCGTGCTGGCGGCCACGGGAGCGGCGGGCGGCAGCTCACCCGAAGTTATCAGCACCGACACCTCTGGTGCTCTGGTGCGCCTGAGCAGCGCCGCGCAAACGCGGCTGGACCGTGGCACCGCCAGTGCTGCGCGCGGCACGGTGAACATCGAAGCCGGGGCCCGCTTGAGCGCCAGCAAGTCGCTGCTGGTGGACGGCACGCAGTCCACCAGCTCGCGCGGCAGCTTGCTGGCGGGCGGCCAGCTGGGCGCGGGCGGGTCAGTGAGCCTGTCTTCGGGGCAGGTGAGTCTGGGCGACGTGCCTCAGGCGGGTGGCACTCCGAATGGGCTGGTGCTGTCCGGTGCCGAGCTGGCGGCTTACGGCGCGCTCGACGAGCTGGTCTTGCGCGGCTACAACGCCATTGACGTGTTTGGCGTCACCACCTTGGGCTCGCAAGATTTCAAGCAGCTGACGCTGGACACGCCGCTGTTGCGCGGCCAAGCCGGAGCTGACGGGCGGGCTGCGCAGGCGGTGTTTGCGGCGCGTGATTTCACGCTGCGCAACAGCAGCAGCGTGAGCGCCCCCGCGCCCACCGGCACGGGCAGCTTGACGGTTGACGCCGCGCGCATCGAGCTTGGCGCGGGCGCCAAGGCGGTGGCCGGCTTCGCCACCACGGACTTGCTCGCGAGCGACACCCTGGTTGTTGAAGGTGAAGGTGCGTTGAACGTGGCCTCGGCCCTCACGCTGGAAACCCCGCGCGTGTTGGTGGCCGGCGGAGCCAAGCAGACGGTGAGTGCGGTCGACACCAGCCAGCCCGGTGCACCTGCCTACGCGCAGCTCACCGTGACCGGCGGCGCGATGCCCGCCACGCCGGTGAACGCGAGCGAAACCGAGCTGGGGGGCCGCCTTGCGCTCGAGGGCCGAAGTGTCGACGTGAGCACCACCGTGCAGGCACGCTCGGGCCAGATCCAGGTCACGGCGCGGGGCGCCGGCGCCGAAGATGGCGTGACCCTGGACAACCTGGCCGTGCTCGACGCGCGCGGCCAGGCCAGGAACTTCAACGGCACCGTGGTCACGGCCGACGGCGGCAGCGTCTCGCTCACCGCACAGGCCGGCCGGGTTGCTGTCGACGCGGGGTCCAAGGTCGACGTGTCCGCGGCGGCCGAAGGTGGCGCGGCCGGGCGCTTGGCCGTGCGCGCCGACACGCTCGGCCTGGGCGGTGAGTTGCTCGGTCGCGAAGGCGCGAGTGCCACCTCGGGCTCTGCGGACTTGGATTTGCACACGCTCGCCGACTTCTCGACGCTCAACAGCCGCTTGAATGCGGGCGGCTTTGCCGAAGAGCGCCAGTTGCGCTTGCGCGAAGGCAACATCGTCGTCGCTGCCACTGACGAGGTGGCGGCACGCCGCGTGACGCTCTCGGCCGACAGCGGGCGCATCGACGTGGCCGGCACCGTGGGCTCGGGCGCTGCCAAGGGCGGCGCACGTGTGAACCTGTTTGCCGACGCCGGCCTCACTCTGGCAGCGGGCAGCGAGATCCTGGCCCACGCCACGCAGGCGGGCGCACGCGGTGGTGAAGTGCGTGTGGCCACGCGCGGTGGCGACCTGGTGTTCGACGAGGCCGCCAGCATCGACGTGCGCGCCGGTGAGGCGGGCCCGGTGGGTTCGGTGATCTTTGGCGTGAGCCGCGATGCTGCCCATGTGATGGGCAACGCCCGGCTCGCAGGCACGGTACACCGCCGCAGTGTTGCTGGCCTGAACGGTGACGCCATGGCTTCGGTCGATGTGGAGGCGACGCGCAGTCACGACCTGATCGATGGATCGGCGCTCAACATCGCCGCGCTGGCCACAGAGCACGCCAACTTCGTGACAGCGCAGACCACGGCGGCTGCAACCGATGCGCTGCGCGCGTCGTTGCGCGACGAGGGAGGTGCGCTTGCCGATGCGCGGGTGCTCGGCGCAACCGAGGTCAAGGCGGAAGGCGACCTGCTGTTGAACCAGGCCTGGGACCTGACCAGCGCGCAGTGGCGCGCCGGCGACCAGCCCGGCACGCTGACGCTGCGCGCGCAGGGCAACCTGCGGGTGAGCCAGTCGATCGGCTCGCCCAACGACAACATCATCGTGGGCGACACCTGGAGCCTGCGTTTGGCCGCTGGTGCCGACCTTGCCGCTGCCAACCCACTGGCCGTGTTGGCGTTGGCGCAGCTGCCGGCCGCCAGCGGCTCGCTCACGCTGGAGGGCGCCAACGCCAAGCTGCGCACCGGCACCGGCCGCATCGACATCGCGGCAGGGCGCGATGTGCGCATCGACAACGTGGCCGCGAGCATCTACACCGCCGGGCGCATCGGCGCCACCGACACCGAGGCCAACGGTAACAACCGCTGGGCCGTGGGCGGCGGCGGCATTTCGATCCAGGCGGGTGGCGATCTGGCGGGCGCGCAGAGCGCCGCGGGCGACCTGTGGGTCAACCAGTGGCTGCGCCGGCCAGCGCGGCAGTCGGGTGCGCAGATTGCTGCGCGTCGAACCGACTGGTGGAGCTATCGGCCTCGCTTCGAGCAAGGCATTGGCACCTTGGGTGGTGGTGACATCGACATCGTTGCCGCTGGCGACATGAGCCACATCGCTGCGATGTTGCCGACCAGCGGTCGAACCTACCTCGATGAGACCAACACCCGCCAGGTTGACGTGCAGGGCGGTGGCAATCTGAATGTGCGTGTGGGCGAAGACGTGGTGGGCAGCTCCTTCCTCGTCGGCCGTGGAGAAGGCTTTGTTCAGGCAGCCGGGGATGTGGGGGCAGGGCAGGCCACTAAGCTGTACCTGATGGGTGTCAGCAGTGGCGCCGTGCCTGAAGTTGCGGGCCTCCACGTCACTGCTGGTGGGTCGTTGGCGTTGCAAAGCATCAGCAACCCGACAGCGTTGGATCTGCCTCTGCAGCTCAGCCTCCCTCCTCTCAGTGCGAGCGCGTCGCGGCCGGCGCTGATCGCGATGGGCCCGAGCTTTAGCACAGCGACCAGCACCTCTTTTCAGGCCTCCACTTTCTACACTTACGCCGAAAACAGTGTTGCAGCCGCAGTCGCGAAGAGTGGAGATCTGTCTTACGAAGGTGCCCAGTCCGCGAGCTGGCGCGGGTTTGCAGGGACCTCGCCCATCGTCAACTCCAAGAAAGCCGCGCTGCCGGCGAGCTTCTCGCTGGTGGCCTTCGATGGCGATGTCTCCGGCTCGGCCGATCGTGAGCTGGTGTCAACGACTTTCCCGTCTGCTGCGGCCAATGTGTCGATCCTGGCGGGCCATTCGGTGCGGAACATCAGCCTGGTCACCTCGGATCGAAACCCTGCCTCGGTGATCACGCCTTGGACGATGTACGAAAACGCGGTGAGCGAAACAAGGCGGCGTGACGGGTCGGACATCCAGGCCGTCGGCGGCCAGGGCCGGATCGTTTTGCGTATCGCGGATGCGTTTTCAGTGCACGCGCTGGAAGGCAGCATCCTGTCTCCTGACCTCAGTTTCACCGGGCCTTCCCGCATACGCGCAGGCACCGACATCATCAACGCCAAGCTGACACTGCAGAACCTGCGGGCCGACGATCTGAGCGAAGTGCGTGCCGATGCCGGCGATTTCCGGATCACTGAGGATGCGCGCAACACCTATGGGGTGGAAGTGCGCGGCCCGGGGCGTTTGTTGTTGCAGGCGGGTCGCAACATCGACCTGGGGTCGGCGAAAGTCATCCCGGACACGCCCGAAAAGACATCCTTGGGCGGCGTGGTCGCGACCGGCAACAACGCCAATGGCCAACTGCCCGACCAAAGTGCGCGCATCACTCTGGTGGCCGGCGTTGCGGGCCCCGTCAACCTCGCCGGCATGGACGCGGCCCATGCCGAGATCGTCGCGCTCAACAAGGCCTCGAGCGACATCATCGACCTGTACCGCCTGCTCGGCACCGAGACGGACGCGCGTGTCCTGGGCGCCACCGGCTTGGCCGATCTGGCGCAAATCGACCCGCAGAAGTACGGGCGTTTCGTGGGCCTCGATCAGAGTGCCCCGCATGCGTTCGGTGCCTACCAGAACACCTTGCGGGCCGGCACGTTGCCCCTGGGCCCGACGGCAGACAGCAGCGCCGCGGCGAGCCTCTACCGGCTGCTGAATACAGAAACCGATCTCGGCAAGCTGCAGGCCGCGGGCTCGCTGGCTGAGCTGGCCGCCATGCCCGGCGGCACGGCCTACCGTGGGTATGTCGACCTGGCCCAGCGCTACCAGCGCCTGTATGCCGACTACGTGCAGCGCAGAACCGAAGGCGCGCTGCCCACGGGTGTGACGCCGATCGTGCTCTCCAACGCACTGGCCGAAGTGGTGGCCGAGGTGGCCCGGCCTGCCGACGTCAAGGGCGGCAGCATCTACAGCTACAAGACCTCGATCCAGACCAGCGGCGCAAGCGCCATCGACTTGTGGGCTCCGGACGGCAACATCGTCGTGGGCCTCGCCTCGCCCCCCGCGGGAACCACGGTGGGCGTACTCACCACCGCGGGTGGTGCGATCAACGCCGTGCTGTCGGGCGACTTCAATGTCAACCAGGGCAAGGTCATCACCGCCCAGGGAGGCGACATCATGCTGTTCTCGTCGCAAGGCAGCATCGATGCCGGCCGCGGCGCCAAGACATCGCAGACCACACCGCCGCCGGTGCGCAAGGTCTTGCGCGACGATGCCGGCAACCAGATTGGCGTGGACGTGGTCGTGCCCACGGGTGCCACCGGCAGCGGCATCCAGACCCTCACCTCCGACCCCGACGGCCTGGGTCCGCTCAACACCCCGAAACCCGGTGACACCAATCTCTTCGCGCCGGCAGGCACGGTCGACGCGGGTGAAGCCGGCATCAACTCGGGCGGCAACCTCTTCATCGTCGGCACGGTGCTCAACGCCAGCAACATCTCGTCGGGCGGCAC
>NZ_JADMJX010000182.1:0-3119 GCF_018780185.1 Rhizobacter sp. | reverse complement strand
CGGCGGGCCGGCCGATGCGCCTGCTCAACGTCATCCGCTCGGTCGACCCGGCCTCGGGCGGCATGGCCGAGGGCCTGCGCCAGTCGGTGCTGGCCACGCGTGCGATGGGGCATGACGAAGAGGTGCTGACGCTCGACGCACCCGACGCCGATTTCGTGCGCAGCTTTCCGGCCACCACGCATGCCATCGGCCCCGCGGCCGGCCTGTATGGCCACAGCAAGCGGCTCGTGCCCTGGTTGCGTGAACACGCGCCGCTCTACGACGCGGTGGTGGTGCATGGCCTGTGGCAGTTTCACAGCCTCGCGGTGCACCGTGCGCTGCGTGGCGGGCCGGTGCCGTATTTCATCTACCCGCACGGCATGCTCGACCCGTGGTTCAAGCGCCAGTACCCGCTCAAGCATTTGAAGAAATGGTTGTACTGGCCGTGGGCCGACTACCGCGTGTTGCGTGATGCGGCGGCGGTGCTGTTCACCGCCGGTGAAGAAGCCCGGCTCGCGGCGCAATCGTTCTGGCTCTACCGCGCCAAGCCGGCGGTGGTGGGTTATGGCGTGGCCTTGGGCGACCCGTCGCTGCTGGGCCGTGCCGAAGAATTCACCGCCGCCTGGCCGCAGACCCAGGGCAAGCGCATCGTGCTCTTCATGGGCCGCCTGCACCCGAAGAAGGGCGGCGACCTGCTGATCGAAGCCTTTGCCCAGGTCGCCGACGCCGACCCCGATCTGCACCTGGTGATGGCCGGCCCCGACGACCGCTCGGGCGTGCTCGCAGGTCTCGAAGCCCTGGCGACGGGCCTGGGCGTGGCGCACCGCATCACCTGGACTGGCATGTTGAGTGGCAGCACCAAGTGGTCGGCACTGAAAGCCGCCGAAGTGTTTGCATTGCCCTCGCACCAAGAGAACTTCGGCATCGCCGTGGTGGAGGCGCTCGCGATGGGTGTGCCGGTGCTCATTTCCGACAAGGTCAACATCTGGCGCGAGATCGTCGATGGCGAAGCCGGTTTTGCCGCCGACGACACCATCGCCGGCACGGTGGACAGTTTGCAGCGCTGGCTGAAGCTGTCGGATGCACAGCGCAGCGCGATGAAGCTGCGCGCAGCAGGCTGTTACGAGCAGCACTTCCACATGGCAGCGGCGGCACGCCGCTTGATCGACACCATCACCCCACATGCGGGGGACCGGGTCCGATTCACGGCCCTGAAATAAAGCCTGTCTATTCTCGCCGGCTGTCCCTTGAAGGTGGTTCTGCCTGCCGGTCATGAAAAAATTTGCTGCCTTTGTTCTCGTGCTGGTCTGCCTGCTGGCGTCTGGTGTTTCGAATGCCGCCTGGAACGCCGATTGGAAGCAGCGCACCAAGCTCGGCCTGAACACCGCGGCCGACGGTGTGGCCACCACCGCAGGGGTCGACACGGTGCCGGTGCTGGTCCGCTTGCACACCGGCAACTTTGCGTTTGTCGAGGCCAAGCCCGATGGCAGTGACCTGCGCTTCATCGCCGCCGACGACAAGACGCCGCTCAAGCACCACATCGAAAAGTTCGATGGCCTGAACGAGCTGGCATTGGTGTGGGTGCAGGTGCCCAAGCTCGCCGCCGGCAACAAGGCCGACTTCATCTGGCTGTACTACGGCAACCCCAACGCCGCGCCCGCCGAGGACGCCAAGGGCAGCTACGACGCCACACAAGGCCTGGTTTATCACTTCGGCGAGCGTGAAGCCTCGCCGCAAGACGTGACGGCCAATGCCAACCACGCGTTGCGCTCCACCGCCAAAGTGAGTGGTGCCGGCCTGATCGGCGGTGGGCTGAGCTTTGATGGCAATGGGGAGCTGGCCTTGCCGGCCACGCCGTCGCTGAAGGCGGGTGCCAACGGCTTCACGGTGTCGATGTGGCTCAAGCCAGCCGACGCGTCTGACGCACAGATCTACACACAGACCGACAGCGCCGCTGCACTGCGTGTCTCCTTGCGCGGCGGCATGCTGGTGGCTGAATCGGGTGCTCTCGCGGCCACCTCGACGGCACTCATCACGCCCGGCACCTGGCAACACCTGGCGGTGACGGTCAAGGGCGGCCTGGCCGTCTACCTCGACGGCCGTGAGGTGGCCCGGGCCGCTGGTGCGGTGCCCGAGCTGGGCAGCGCGGCCGTGGTCGGCAAGGGCTTCAAGGGCGAGATCGACGAGCTGCAGGTGGCCACCACCGAGCGCAGTGCCGACTGGCTCAAGCTCGCGGCCCTCTCGCAGGGGCAAGACCAGAAGCTGGTGGCCTACAGCCCGGCCGAAGTGAGCGAGGCCGAGAGCGCCTCGTACATGAAGATTCTCCTGAGCGCGGTCACGCTCGACGGCTGGATCGTCATTGGCATCCTGATGGTGATGTTTGTGCTGAGCGTCTATGTGATGTTCTCCAAGACCATGTTTGTGCAGGCTGCCAAGCGCGACAACGAGCGCTTCAAGTCGCAGTTCGACCAGATGTTCGCGAGCATCGCCACAACGCAAGAAAAGCGCGAGCCCACCAAGTACCGTTATTCGTCGCTGTATCGGCTCTACGCCTCGGGTGCCGAAGAGCTGCGCCACCGCTTCGAGGCCTATGCCAAGGCCGGCCGCGAGATGGTGCTGACCGATGCGTCGATCAACGCCATCCGCGCCACCGTCGATGCGCGACTGGTGCGCGAGCTGCAAGGCCTGAACTCGATGATGGTGTTGTTGACCATCTGCATTGCCGGCGGCCCCTTCCTCGGGCTGCTCGGCACGGTGGTCGGCGTGATGATCACCTTCGCCGCCATCGCGGCGGCCGGCGACGTGAACGTCAACGCCATCGCGCCCGGCATTGCCGCTGCGCTGGTGGCCACGGTGGCGGGCCTCGCGGTCGCGATCCCTGCGCTCTTTGGCTACAACTACCTCACCAGCAAGATCTCCGAGCTGACTTCGGACATGCAGGTGTTCATCGACGAGCTGGTCACTCGCATCGCCGAGAACCACTCGGTGTGATGGGAGCCACAGCATGAAAGTTCAGGGCGCCAACAAGGCGTACGACGACATCAACGTCACGCCGATGCTCGACCTGGCCTACGTGCTGCTGGTGATCTTCATCATCATGACCACGGCCTCGGTGCAGGGCATCAAGGTCAACCTGCCCA
>NZ_JADMJX010000175.1 GCF_018780185.1 Rhizobacter sp. | reverse complement strand
CGGCACGCGCCGCCTCCACCGCAGCATTCAGCGCGAGGATGTTGGTCTGGAAGGCAATGCCGTCGATCACGCCGATGATGTCGCTGATCTTCTTGGAGCTTGCGTTGATCTCGTTCATCGTCGTCACGACTTGGGCGACCACGCTGCCACCGCGAGCGGCCACTTCAGCGGCCGACGAAGCGAGCTGGTTGGCCTGGCGGGCCGAGTCGGCACTTTGTTTGACGGTGCCGGTCAACTGCTCCATCGACGAAGCCGCTTGCTGCAGGTTCGACGCCGTCTGCTCGGTGCGGCTCGACAGGTCGGTGTTGCCGGTGGCGATCTCTTGCGAAGCGGTGCTGATGCTGTCGGTCGACGAGCGCACGTCACCCACCACCTTGCCCAGCGACTCGTTCATGTGCTGCAGGGCGCGCATCAGCGAGCCGAATTCGTCGCGGCGCTCGGTGGCGATGCGACGTGTCAGGTCGCCCTCGGCGATGGCCTGGGCCACCTCGATCGACTCCTGCAGTGGCTGGCGGATCGAGCGCACCAGCATCGCGGCCACGCTCATGCCCAGGCCGATCACCAGCAGGGCACCAGCCGCGCCGAACAGCATCATGTTGGAGCGTGTCTTTGCTGCGGCGGCGAGGGCGGTCTCGGCCTTGCGAACCTGCAGCTTGGCGAATTCGTCGATCGATGCGATGTAGGCGGCGGCCGCCGGGGCGTATTCGTTCTGCACCACGCCCGGCACCTCGTCGCGCTTGCCTTCTTCGCCCAGCGCCGTGGCCTTCTTGCTTGCAGCCACCAGGATCGCACCGCGTGCCGCGATCTCCTTCATCAGCGCCTTGTCTTCGTCGGTCTGCGCCAGCTTGGCGAGCGAGGTGCGCAGTGCAGCGATCTTGGGCGTGTCGTTCTCGAGGTTGGCCTTGAAGAGCTCACGCACCGCGGGGTCGCTGCTGATGGCCGAGGCCATGCCGCGGGCGACGGCGGCGTCGGTCATGCCCTTCCACAGCGTGGCACTCTCGGTCAGCTTGTTGGTGGATGAAAGCACGGCCATGGATTCGGCTTCGATGACCTGGGCGCGGCGCACCATGAAGCCGCCGATGGCGAGCATGGCAATCAGCAGGATCAGGATGGCGCCCCAGAGCTTGCGGGAGATCGAGAGGTTGTTCAGGTTCATGGCGAGGGGTGAATAGGTGTGAGGTCCGGAAAAGAAAAAGGGCGGTGACACGTCACCGCCCGCAGTTGGCGGAAGAGGTGGCAGGCGCCGCTCAGTGCGCGCTGTCCATCAGGCCCATGTCGGGGCTGGCCATCAGCGATTCGATGTCCATCATGATCAGCATGCGGTCGTTCACGCTGCTGATGCCGGTGATGAAGCTGGTGTCCACCGCCGAGGCCATCTCAGGCGCGGGCTTGATGGATTCGGCCGAGAGTTCGAGCACGTCGGAGACCGAGTCGACCACGGCGCCGACCACGCGGCCCTTGACGTTGAGCACGATCACGACCGTGAAGCTGTTGTACTCGGCGGTTTCGCAACCGAGCTTCAGGCGCAGGTCGACGATCGGCACGATCACGCCGCGCAGGTTGACCACGCCCTTGACGAACTGGGGCGCGTTGGCGATGCGGGTGGGCACTTCGTAGGAGCGGATCTCCTGCACCTTGAGGATGTCGATCCCATACTCTTCAGCGCCCAGGCGGAAGGTCAGGAACTCGCTGCCCGACTGGGCAGCCAGGGCGGCACGTGCGGCCTCGTGGCGGGCGACGTGGGCGGCTTCGTGAATCATGTCCATGTGAAATCCTCTCGGAAAGGTGCCAATTGGCTGTGCTTGCTCAGACTATCGGCGTTTGGGCCGCGAACTGAAGGGTGGATGTGGGCAGGTGGAGCGGGCCTTTTTGTGGCGTGGCTCACGAATGGTCGGGTGACACGCTCAAAAGGTCTCCCAATCGTCGCCCGCGGTCGCCATGGCCCGTGCTGCCGGGGCTGGGCTGGTGGCGGGTTGGGGTGACGGGGGTGCCTTGGCGACCACGGGGCGAGGGGCTGGCTGCGGCGCCGCTTTGGGGGCGGCCACCGCGGCCACCGGCTTGGCGGCCTGGGCCTTCTTCGCTGCGGGGGGCGTCTGGGCCGGCGTGTTGGCGCCCGAGATCAGTTTGAACGCGCTCACCACCGTGGCCAGGCGGTTGGCTTGCTCCTTGAGGCCTTCGGCCGCGGCGGCCGACTCTTCCACCAGCGCGGCGTTCTGCTGCGTCATCTGGTCGAGCTGGGTGACGGTGGTGTTGACGAGGCTGATGCCATCGCTTTGCTCCGCCGCGGCCGAGGTGATCTCGCCAATGATGTCGGACACCCGTTGCACCGAGCTCACGATCTCGCTCATGGTCGAGCCGGCGTCGGCCACCAGGCGCGAGCCACCTTCGACCTTCTCGACCGAGGTGCCGATCAGGCCCTTGATCTCCTTGGCGGCCTGCGCAGAGCGCTGGGCCAGGCTGCGCACTTCACTCGCCACCACGGCGAAGCCGCGGCCTTGTTCGCCGGCACGCGCCGCTTCCACGGCCGCGTTGAGCGCGAGGATGTTGGTCTGGAAGGCGATGCCATCGATCACGCCGATGATGTCGCTGATCTTCTTGGAGCTCGCGTTGATCTCTTCCATTGTCGTCACGACCTGGGCGACGACGCTGCCGCCACGGGCTGCCACTTCGGCGGCCGACGAAGCGAGCTGGTTGGCCTGGCGGGCCGAGTCGGCGCTTTGCTTGACGGTGGCGGTCAGCTGCTCCATCGAGCTGGCGGCTTGTTGAAGGTTGCTCGCGGTCTGCTCGGTGCGGGCGCTCAAGTCCTGGTTGCCGGTCGCGATCTCGGCGCTGGCGTGCTGGATCGACGACGACGACTGCATGACCGTTTGCAGCGAGTGGCTGAGTTGCTGCGTCATCGCGCCCAGCGAGCGGATCAAGTCACCCACTTCATCGCTGCGCTCGGTTTGCGCGTTGACGCACAGGTTGCCGGCCGCCACTTCGGTGGCCACGCCCACGGCGCGGCGCAGGTCGTGAACCACCTTGCGCTGCATCCACCAGGCGGCACCCACGGCGCCGGCGCAGGTGAGCAGGGCCAGCAGGCCCAGCAGCAGGCTGCGTTGGGTGGAGCGGGCCACTGCGGCGTCGGTGCTCGCCGACGAGAGGGCTTCCATCTTGGCGACGAGGCCACCCAGCGAGGTGGCGACCGAGGCGAAGGTGGCATCGGCGCCTTGCATGGCGGCAATGCCGGTGTTGGGGTCGACGGTCGAGAGGTCGATCGCCGAGTCGGCCTGCTTGCCGTATTTGTCGATCTGCTGGCCCAGAGCGCCCATGCTGGCGCTGAGCTCGGCATCGGACACGCCGGCCTCGGCCAGGTGGGCCAGGGTGCGCTTCAAGCCGCCGAGCTGGGTGACCAGCGCGCTGCGGAACGCCTTGACCTTGGGTTCATCGAGCGAGTTGATCAAGGCCACCGTCTTGTAGACGCTGGCGTGGATCTGGGCGAACTGGTCTTGCGCACTCGTGATGGTGCGAAAGCTCTCCATGTCGGCCTTGAACGAGGCGTGGCTTTGTGAGGCGGTGCGGTTTTGCATCACCGTGTTCACCGTGGCGATGGCCAGCACCAGAACCGCTGTCAACAGCGGTGCGGCCAGCAGCTTTGCACCCAGATTCATGAGACGTCCTTAGAGCGGCACGCGCCGTTGCTTTGCCGATGGCGCTTACTTGTAGATGCCGCCGCAGACGACAGACTCGTCGAGCCTCTCGCAGTACATGCGCTTGGGCTCGATCTTCTTGGTCACCGGGTTGGTGAACTTGTAGTCTTGCCAGAAAGTGCCTTTGCTGCGGCCCAGCTCGACGCGCTCTTTCACGAAGGCCTTGCCGTCCACGTCTTTCAGTTCGATCAGGTTCTTGCCGATCATCTTTTCGTTGGCGCCGTGCGCGTGCACCGTGCCGTCCAGGCCATACACCACCAGGTAGAGGTCACGGTCTGAAAACTGGCCGCCCTTGGTGCTGATCGCTGCATGGCCTTTGTCGCGGCCGTTGGCCTTGATGAAGGCAACGCCCTTCTTGACCATGGCCGTCGCTTCGTCGGCGGTGGCGTTTTCGTCCTTGGCGACGGCGTTGAAGGCAAAGGCCGCGAGGGTGATGGCGGCGATGCGGTGGAAGTGGCTGTGCATGGTGCGCTCCGTTCAAACAAAGATAGGGATAAACGATCCCTTGCATATCGGCAGCCATTGGGGCTGGTTGAGGGATTCTGTGCAACGAGTCATGCCCGCGATCTGCGCAAAAGCCGGTGCTCTTGCGTCCTATTGATCCGGCATCGATCAAGTTGAAGCCGTGCCCCGCGCAGCCTTTGAGCATGGCGCAGCCCTTCGATCCGCGTAGCGGACCCTGCCCTGAGCCTGTCGAAGGGTCAGGGCGAACGGAAATGCGGGAACGCAAAAACGGCCCGTGACGAATCACGGGCCGTGTGGGGGCAAGCAAAGGGTGAGCAGGCCCTAGAAGGTTTCCCAGTCGTCGGCACCCGCGGTGGCAGGGGCCGGGCGAGGTGCTGCCGCTACCGGCGCAGCTGCGGGTGTCGGCGACGGCGCGGGCTTGGCGCGGGTCGCAGTGGGCGGTTGTGGCGCCGACGGCTTGGGGCTGGGGGCCGACCGCTGCTCATGCCTGAGGGCCGGAGCCCCCACGCTGGTGCGAGGGGTGTCGTGGCCCGCGAGCTTGAACACCGCCACCGCGTTCACCAGTTGGTGGGCCTGGGTCTTCAGGCTCTCGGCGGCAGCGGCGCTTTCTTCAACCAGGGCGGCGTTTTGCTGCGTGGCCTGGTCCATCTGCATCACCGCTTCGCCCACCTGGGCGACACCCGATGACTGCTCGACGCTGGCCGCGCTGATCTCGCCCATGATGTCGGTCACGCGCTTGATCGAGGCCACCACTTCCTGCATCGTCGTGCCGGCCTGGTCGACCAGGGCCGTGCCTTGCTCCACCCGCTCGACGCTGGTGGAGATGAGCGACTTGATCTCCTTGGCGGCCTCGGCCGAGCGCTGCGCGAGGCTGCGCACTTCGCTGGCCACCACGGCAAAGCCGCGGCCTTGTTCGCCGGCACGCGCGGCTTCCACCGCGGCGTTCAGCGCGAGGATGTTGGTCTGGAAGGCAATGCCATCGATGGTGCCGATGATGTCGGAGATGCGTTTCGACGAATCGTTGATGCCCTTCATGGTGTCGACCACGCGGTTGACCACCTCACCGCCCGAGATCGCCACGGTCGAGGCGCTCAGGGCCAGCTGGTTGGCCTGGCGTGCGTTGTCGGCGTTTTGTTTGACGGTGCTGGAGAGCTCTTCCATCGACGCGGCGGTTTCTTCCAGCGCGCTGGCCTGCTCTTCGGTGCGCCCGCTCAGGTCGTTGTTGCCCTGGGCGATCTGTGCCGAGGCGGTGGCCACCCCTTCGGCGCCGCTGCGCACGCCGGAGACGATGCCACGCAGGCTGTGCTGCATGGTGCCGAGCGCGTCGAGCAGCTTGCCCATCTCGTCGCCGCGGTGGTGCGAGACGTTGTGGCTCAGGTCGCCCGCGGCCATCTTGTCGGCGTGTTGCACGGCCTGTTCGGCGGCGGCGGCCAGGTCGCGCGAGATCGACCAGCCGATCACCAGGCCGAGGGCGACCATCGCCCCCAGGGCGCTCAGCACGATCAGGCGTGCCTGGTGGTAGACCGCATCGGCCTGTGCGCTGGCGGCCTTGGCGCCGGCGGAGTTCAGTTCAACCAACTTTCCGACCGACGTCTTGGCGGCCTGGTAGGCCTTGGCGCCGTTGCCGCCGAGCAGGCCTTTGGCGCCGGTGGCATCGCCCGCGCGCACCAGGGTCATGAGGTCACCGCCCACAGCGTGGAAGGTCGCCCAGTCCTTGCCGAATTGCTCGAGCAGGGCTTTCTCCGCGGGGTTGTGCACCAGCTTGGCGTACTCGGCATGGCCCGCTTCGAGTGAAGCTTCGATTTTCTTCAGGTCGGCTTCGATCGCGTCGATGTCCTTGGCCTCGCTGACCAGCATCAGGCGCAGTCGGCCGGCACGAACTTCGGCCAGGCGGCTGTCCAGGTCGCCCAGGGTGGCGATGCTGGGGAGCCAGTCCTCCGCGATCACGGTGGACTGGTCGTTGACGGTGGACAGACGCTGTATCGACAGCAAGCTCTGCCCGGCCGCGATCAACAGCACCAGGGCAAAGCCCCCCATCAGTCGTGTGCGGATGCTCAGGTTGCGAAGGTTCATGGCGGGGACCCTTGGAAGTGAAACGGGAGGGTGGTGAGAGCCGGGCGAGGGCTCAGAAGGTTTCCCATTCGTCGTTGTGCGCAGCGGCGGTGGCCACGGGTTTGGCGGGGGCAGGCGCTGGCGCCGGCGCCGGTGCCGGGGTGTCACGTTGGGGCGCAGGCGCGGGCTTGGCGGCAGCGGCCTTGGGGGCCACGGTCACGGGCTTGGGCATCGTGCGAGCGGTGGGTGTCGGCGCCATGCTGGGGGCCGTGGCCACGGGAGCATCGGCCGACAGGCGGAAGGTGCCCACCACCTGGGCCAGGCTGCCGGCTTGCTGCTTGAGGCTTTCGGCGGCGGCGGCCGACTCTTCCACCAGTGCGGCGTTTTGCTGCGTCATCTGGTCGAGCTGGGTGACGGCCACGTTGACTTGGCCGATGCCGTCGCTTTGTTCCGACGACGCGGCCGTGATCTCGCCAATGATGTCGGAGACACGCTGCACGCTGCCGACGATCTCGGTCATCGTGGTGCCGGCTTCGGCCACCAGGCGCGAACCCGCTTCGACCCGCTCGACACTGGCGCCGATCAGGCCCTTGATCTCTTTGGCGGCCTCGGCCGAGCGGCCGGCCAGGCTGCGCACCTCGCTGGCCACCACGGCAAAGCCGCGGCCTTGTTCGCC
>NZ_JADMJX010000294.1 GCF_018780185.1 Rhizobacter sp. | reverse complement strand
CCGTAGGCTTGAACGAGGTCGCGTTTGGCGCTCGCCCATGCGTCGTCGTCGATCGACAGACCCAACTCCTTCAGGTAGTTGCCATCGACCACGATGAACTGCTTGCGGTAGGGCACGAGCACCCGGTGCTCGCTCACGGCCAAGGCCTCGCGTGCGCGTTCGTAGTGCGCGAACCAGTGGTTGAGCAAGCCGTCACAACGCCGCGTGTGCCAGAAAGTGCCCATGTCGTCGTTGCGCGCGGCCCGGCCGCCCAGCACGCTGCGGGCGTGTTGCCAGTGGGCAAAGCCGATCTCGCGCGCCACTGCGTTCAGGCAGTCGCGCAGGCGCTGGTCTGCCGCGTCGCCATCGGCCTCGCGGCTAATGCCATTGAGTCGCAGGCGGGCGCGGGTTTTCAGCTCGGTGATGAGCGTGTTCATGCCGGTGCTCCAAAGTCGCTGAACGGCTTGCGGCCGTCCATGATGGCGCGGTGCCGGCCTTCGACCCAACCTCGGGTTTCGGGGTGGGTGAGCCAGTAGAACGGCGCGCCCGCTGCCAGGCCATCCAACACCCGCTCGGCGAAAGCCGCTGCCGGCTCGGCGGTTTTCATGGCTTGCGCCACGTGGGCCGCAAAGGGGTTGGGCTGGGTACTCAGGTGCGGCTTGAGCGCATCGAACTCGTCATAGCGCTGCAGGTTGCCGATGTCGGTGCGAACCATGCCGGGGCACAAGGCATGCACGCTGACACCGCTGTTCGTGCTTTCATAGTGCAGGCCTTCGAGCGCACTCAGCAAGGCGGCCTTGGTGGCGCGGTAGGGGCCCGCACCCGGAAAGCTTTGCAGCGCTGCCGCCGACAGTGTGGCCACGGCCTTGCCGCGGCCTGCCCGCAGATGCGGCCACCACAGCCGCAAGGTGCGCAGGGCGCCGAGCACGTTGACGTCCCAGGCCCATTGCCACGCTTGATCGGTGGAGGTGAGCACGTCGGCGGGCATGCCGCCGATGCCGGCGTTGGCGAACACGTGGCTGGCGGGCCGTCCGGCAAAGCGTTGCGCCAGCTCGGCCATGCCGGCACTGTCTCGCACGTCCAGCGCCACGCGCTGCGCGCGAGGGTCCATGGTGGCGGTGTCGCGGTCGATGGCGACGACCTCGCAGCCGCGCGCCAACAGGGCTTGCGTCAGCGCGAGGCCGATGCCCGAGCCGGCGCCGGTGACCACGGCCAGAGAAGAAGAGGGGAAGGGGGATGACATGACGACACTCCAAGTTCGTTGTAGGCCGTTCCCGCGATGGCCAACGAATCAATGGGTTGTCAGGTCGAGAAGACGGTGACGAACAAGGGTGAGAGCCTCTTTGGCGGGCAGGCGCCCCTCAGCACCTGGACGCACAGTTTAACGCAGCTCTCTATTTCGGCGGTCTTGAAGACTGAGTCGTTGCCTCCACGTTTGAGGCATGAGCAGCCACACCCGAACCCTTCCAGAGCGTTTTCGCGTCTTGCTGACCCTGGCGCAGTTGCTGGAGCGACTGGAGCGAAATCTCGTGCCCACCGCCGCGGAGCAATACCGTTCGGTGGTGGCGCATTTGACGCAGGAGTTGGCCCAGGTGGAGCCAGGGGAAGACCTGCACGTGCTGCTCGACAGCTTCCCGGCCACGGCCGAGCTGTATGAAAACCTGCACTACGCCCACGCCGGCTTGTGCCGCTCGCCGCTGGACGCCTCGCTCGATGCCGAGTTGCGCGCCAAAAGCGTGATTGAACGCCTGCAGCGCTGATCAGCGCCTTGGTGGCTTCGCCAGCGCGAACGCCACCCACGAGGCCAGGCCCAGCGTCGCCAGCACCAGCATCACCTCGCGGTAGCCCGGCACCACCAGCAGCAGCCAGGCCGCCAGCAAGGGCGCGGCAGCGCGGGAGATCAAGGCAATGCCCGACATCGCGCCGCTGATGCGCCCCACATGCTCGCGGCCAAAGTATTCGGGCACCACGTTGCCCCGCACGATGGTGCTGAGGCCATTGGCCACGCCGAACAGCATCGCAAACAGCAGCAGCCCGGCCAGGTGGTCGGCGAGCGCAAACACCGCCAGCGACACCGGTGTGCCAGCGAGCACCCACAGCCCCAGCGCGCGCGGGGTGACGTAGCGGCCCAGCCACAGGTAGAGCACCCGCCCCGCCACCTGTGCCGGGCCGACCCACATCACCACCGCCAGGGCCTGCGCCTCGCTCGTGCCCTTGGCCACGAAGGCCGGCATGATGTGCGCCCACAGCGCGGCCGAGACAAAGGCGTAGAGCGTGAAGGTGGTGGTGAGCAGCCAGAACGATCGGTGGCGCACGGCCTCGTGCAGCGTGGCGTCGTCGGCCGCGTCATGGGCCTGCGCACGCGAGGGTGTGTCGGGCCCGCGCAAGGCCCAGGCGTGCAACGGCGCCACGCCGAACAGCAGCGTGACGCCGATCACGCCCAAGGCGACGCGCCAACCCCAGGTGGCAATCAACCAGGCCACCGCCGGAAACGACAGCGTGCTCGCAAAGCCACCCACCAGCGTGAGCGAGGTGATGCCCTGGCGGTAGTGGTCGGGGTAGCGTTTGGTCAGCACCGAAAAAGCAGGTTCGTACAGCGTCATCGCCATCGCCGCCCCCATCAGCGCCCAGGCCAGGTAGAGCAGCCACAGCGAGTTGATCTGCGACCACAGCAGAAAGCCCGCGCCCGCGAGGGCAGCGCCGAGCGTCATCACCCAACGGCCATGGCCACGGTCGATGGCGGCGCCTGAGGCGTAGCTGACGAGGCCCCACATCGTCATGCCCAGCGTGAATGCGCCCATCAGTGCGGGCTTGCTCCAGCCGAACTCGCGCTGCATCGGCAGCACGAACGACGAAAACGCATAGAACAAGGCGGCCCAGGCAATGAGTTGACCAGTGGCTAGCGCGGCGATGGTGGCGCGGTAAGAGGGGGGAATCACCAGCGGCATTATCAAGAGCCGGCGTGCTAGAACGAGGCACCCAGGAGACACACCCATGAACAACATCCGCCGAAGCCTGATGCTGGCCGCCGTGGCCAGCACCGCCTTGCTGGTCTCGTGTGCCAACGCACCCGGCTCGCCCGCCACGCCACCGATCGTCTTCGTGCACGGCAATGGCGACACGGCCGCGCTGTGGCACACCACCGTCTGGCGCTTCGAGTCCAACGGCTGGCCGCGCGAGCGGCTGCACGCGATCGACCTGCCTTACCCGCTGGCGCGAGACACCGACACCAAGCCGCAAGACGGCCGCACGTCGACCACCGAGCACATGCAGTATCTGGCGGCCGAAGTCGACAAGGTGCTCAAGGCCACGGGTGCGAGCCAGGTGGTGCTGTACGGCAACTCGCGCGGCGGCAACGCGATCCGCAACTACATCGCCAACGGCGGCGGGGCGGCCAAGGTCTCGCACGCCGTTCTGGGCGGCACACCCAACCACGGCGTGCGGGCCGACCCCGCGAACAACCCGGGCAATGAGTTCAATGGCGCGGGGCCGTTTCTCATGGGGCTGAACGCGCCCAAGGGCCCGAACGGCGACGAGGTGACGCCCGGTGTGAAGTGGATGACGATCCGCTCCGACAACAACGATTTGTACGCCCAACCCGATGGCGCCTTTCTCGGCGCCAAGGGCAAGCCCACCAACGTCAGTTTCGACGGCCCGGCGCTCAAGGGCGCGCAGAACGTGGTGATTGCGGGCATCGACCACCGCGAAACCGCGTTCAGCACCAAGGCCTTCGAGCAGGCGTATCGCTTCATCACCGGAAAGGCGCCGGCCACGCTGGGCGTCACACCTGAAGCCAAGGTCGTGCTCAACGGCAAGGTCTCGGGCCTGGGCCTGAACAACGTGCAGGGCAGTTTCGCCACAAACCTGCCGCTGGCGGGCGCCACGGTCGAGATCTACGCCACGAACGCGGCCACCGGCGAGCGCCTGGGCGCCGCACTGCACCGCAAGACCGTCGGCACTGATGGCCTGTGGGGGCCGTTCGACGCCGATGCACAGGCGCGCTATGAGTTCGTGATCAGCGCGCCGGGGTATGCCGTCACGCACATCTACCGCTCGCCCTTCGTGCGCTCATCCAACTTCATCAACATGCGCGCCGCCCGCCTGGCCGATGCCGACAAGGACGCCAAGGCCGTGGTCACGATGACACGCCCGCGCGGCTACTACGGCCTGCCGCGCGACCAGATCAGCCTCGACGGCAAGAGCCCGCCGGCTGGCATCAACGTGGGTGTGGCCGCTGTGGCCGCGGCAAAGCTCAAGGTGGCCGACGCTGCCGGTCGCACGGTGGTGGGCGAGTTCAATGGCGAGCGCATTGCCGGCATTGCCTGGCCCGCGGCCGAGAACCATGTGGTGTTGCTCGAGCTGCATCAGTAGCGCCCAGGGGCAGGGATAATCCCGCCCCTGATGAAACTTTCGCAAATCCTCTTCTCCCAAGGTTTTGGCGCACGCCGTGAGTGCGAAGGCCTGATCGTCTCGGGCCACGTCAAGATCGGCGGCCAGGTGCACGACGATCCGTTCGAAGAGCTGGCGCCCGAGGGCCTGGTGTTCACCGTGCGCGGCGAAACCTGGCCCTACCACGCCAAGGCCTTGATCGTGATGAACAAGCCCCAGGGCGTGGAGTGCTCGCAAAAGCCCAAGCACCACATGAGCGTCTACAGCCTGCTGCCGGTGCCGCTGCGCCGGCGCGACCTGCAGAGCATCGGCCGGCTCGATGAAGACACCACCGGGTTGCTGCTGTTCACCGACGATGGGGCGCTGATCCACCGCTTCACCCACCCGAAGAAGCATCTCAACAAGGTCTACGACGTGACCTGCAAACACCCGGTCACGCCCGACCAGGTCGAGCGCCTGCTGGCCGGCGTGAAGCTGATCGACGACCCGGCCACCGTGCAGGCCGCGGCGTGCGAGGTGACGGGCGAGCTGACGCTCAAACTCACACTGACCGAAGGCAAGTACCACCAGGTCAAGCGCATGCTGGCCGCCGTGGGCAACCGTGTCGAAGGTCTGCACCGCAGTGCGTTCGGCGCGCTGACGCTGCCGGCAGACCTGGCGCCGGGGCAGTGGCGCTGGCTCAGCGGGCCTGAAGCCGTCAGCCCCTGATAATCAGCGCCCATGCAAGTCTTTCGCGGCATTCATCACCCCGACATCGCGAAGGCGTGCGCGCTGACCATCGGCAACTTCGATGGCGTGCACCGCGGCCACCAGGCCATGCTCGCGCTGCTGCGCTCCGAGGCCCAGCACCGCGGCCTGCCTTCGTGCGTGATGACCTTCGAGCCGCACCCGCGCGACTACTTCTCGCGCCTGGCCGGCAAACCCGAGCTGGCGCCTGCGCGCATCGCCACCCTGCGCGACAAGCTCAGCGAGCTCGAGCGCTGCGGCATCGACCAGGTGGTGGTGCTGCGTTTCGACAAACCGCTGGCCACGCAGTCCCCCGAGGCCTTCATTCAAGACGTGCTGGTGAATGGCCTCGGCACGCGCTACGTGCTGGTCGGCGACGACTTCCGCTTTGGCGCCAAGCGCGCCGGCGACTACGCCATGCTCGACGCCGCCGGTGCCACCCAGGGCTTCGATGTGGCGCGCATGAACAGCTACGAGGTGCACGGCCTGCGCGTGTCGAGCTCGGCCGTGCGCGAGGCGCTCACCGCCGGCGACATGGCCCAGGTGGCGGCGCTGCTGGGTCGCCCTTACAGCATCAGCGGCCACGTCGTGCACGGCAGGAAGCTCGGGCGCGACCTCGGGTTTCGCACGCTGAACCTGCGCTTCGCCCACGCCCGATCCGCTGCGATGGGCGTATTCGTGGTGCGTGTGCACGGCCTGGCCGACGAGCCCGTGGGTGGTGTGGCCAGCCTGGGTGTGCGGCCCACCGTGGACGACAGCGGGCGCGTGTTGCTCGAGACCTATTGCCTCGACTGGCCCGCTCACCTCGGCGCCGAAGGGGGCTACGGTAAAATCGTGCGCGTGGAACTGCTGCACAAACTGCGTGATGAAGCCCGCTACGACGGGCTCGAACCCTTGGTGGCCGCCATCCGTCAAGACGTTGTCGATGCGCAGGAGTTTCTGGCCGCGCACGCCGCCCAAGGCCGCCAGACCACGCGCGACCGAATTTAAAGCTCGCCTGCCCCTTCCTGCGAGCCCGGCCCCACTCAGCCGGCCCCCACTTTTTCAGGCGCGCCCTCGCGGCGTGCAAGCGCCATGACCGACAAGACCACTGCTTCCACCACCGACTACCGGGCCACGCTCAACCTGCCCGACACCCCGTTTCCGATGCGCGGCGACCTGCCCAAGCGCGAGCCCGGCTGGGTGAAGGAATGGGCCGACAACGGCATCTACAAGCGTTTGCGTGAGGCTCGCCACGGCGCGCCGCGCTTCGTGCTGCACGACGGCCCGCCTTATGCGAATGGTCAGCTGCACGTGGGCCACGCGGCCAACAAGATCCTGAAAGACATGATCGTCAAGGCGCGCCAGTTGAAGGGCATGGACGCGCGCTACACGCCGGGCTGGGACTGCCACGGCCTGCCGATCGAGAACCAGATCGAGAAGACCTTCGGCCGCAACCTGAGCCGCGCTGATGTGCAGGCCAAGAGCCGCGCCTATGCCACCGAGCAGATCGCACAGCAGATGGCCGACTTCAAGCGCGTGGGCGTGCTCGGCGACTGGGAGCATCCGTACCGCACCATGGACTTCGGCAACGAGGCCGGCGAGATCCGTGTGCTCAAGCGCGTGATGGAGCGCGGCTTCGTCTACCGCGGCCTGAAGCCGGTGTACTGGTGCTTCGATTGCGGCTCGTCCCTGGCCGAGTTCGAGATCGAGTACGCCGACAAGAAGTCGCAGGCCGTCGACGTGGCGTTTTTGGCGGCCGAGCCCGACAAGCTGGCCGCAGCCTTCGGCCTGCCGTCGTTGAGCAAGGACGCCTTCGCCGTCATCTGGACCACCACCGCCTGGACCATCCCCGCCAACCAGGCG
>NZ_JADMJX010000079.1:3336-7015 GCF_018780185.1 Rhizobacter sp. | reverse complement strand
CGGCCGCCTGCTGTTCGACAGCCGCGCCATCCTGGCCGACCAGCTCGACACGCTCGAGAAGCGCGCCGCCGGCGCGCCGATCGACCTGTCACTGCTGACCGACGGCCTCGAAGCCGAGCGCGAACAAGGCATCACCATCGACGTGGCCTACCGCTACTTCGCCACCAAGCAGCGCAAGTTCATCATTGCCGACGCCCCCGGCCATGAGCAGTACACCCGCAACATGGTGACAGCCGCCGCCGGCAGCGATGCCGCCGTGGTGCTGGTCGACATCACGAAGCTCGACACCCACGCCAAGCCGCTGCCGCTGTTGCCGCAGACCCGCCGCCACGCGTTGCTCGCGCACCTGCTGCGCGTGCCCAGCATCGTGTTCGCGGTCAACAAGCTCGATGCGGTGAGCGACCCGGCGCAGGCCTTCGAAGCCGTCAGCGCGGCCTTGCGAGCGTTCGCAGAACAAGCCGGCATTGCAGTCGCCGGCATCATCCCCGTCTCGGCCCTGCGTGGCGACAACGTGACCCAGCCGCTCGACGCCACCTGGTACAACGGACCGTCGCTGCTGCAACTGCTCGAATCGTTGCCTGCGCTGCAAGAGCGCAAGGACGGCGACCTGCTGATCCCCGTGCAATACGTCAGCCGCGAAGGCGAAGGCACCGGCAACCAGCCGCGCACGCTGTACGGCCGCATCGCCCACGGGCGGGTGAAGGCCGGCGACCAGGTGCAGATCTTCCCGAGCGGCCAGCTCGCCACCGTGGCCGAAGTGCGGCTCGCGAGCGAAGTGGTCGACGTGGTCGAAGCCGGTCAATCGGCCGGCGTGGTGCTCGACCGCCAGCTCGACGTGTCGCGCGGCGACTGGATCTCGACCCCGCAAACCATCCACGAGGCGCAGCGCTTTTCGGCCACGCTCGCCTGGCTCGACACCGAGCCAGCGGTGGTGGGCCGCAAGTACTGGGTGCGTCACGGCAACCGCTGGGTGCAGGCGCGCATCGCCAGCATCGAGAGCCGGCTCGACATCCACACGCTCGAAGCCATTGACGCACATCAACTGAACGTCAATGAAATCGGCCACGTGATCATCGAAACGCAGCAAGCTCTGCCGGTGGAGTCGTACCAGTCCAACCGCGTCGGCGGCTCGCTGATCATCGTCGACCCTGCAAGCAACCGCACCAGTGGCGCGCTGCTCGTGAAGGGCGCGGCCTGATCATGAGCAAGGTGATCTTCATCGGTGCAGGCCCCGGGGCCGCCGACCTGATCACCGTGCGTGGCGCGCGGCTGCTCGCGCTGGCAGACGTCGTCTTGTTCGATGCTCTGACTGACCCCGCTCTGCAAGCACTCGCGCCCAATGCCCGCTGGGTCGACGTGGGCAAGCGCGGTTTCTGCGACAGCACCGGGCAGGCCACGATCAACGCGCTGCTCGTGAAGTACGCCCGCGAAGTCAACACCGTGGTCCGCCTGAAGGGCGGTGACCCGAGCGTTTTCGGCCGCCTCGAAGAAGAACTCGAAGCGCTTGTCGAAGAAGGCATCGCCTGCGAAGTGGTGCCCGGCGTCACCGCGGCCATCGCCGCTGCGGCGAGCAGCCAACGCCCGCTCACGCGCCGCGGCAGCGGCCGCAGCATCAGCCTGGCCACCGCGATGACGCGCAGCGGAGATCTCAACGCCACGCGCACCGCCGACACCGAAGTTTTCTACATGGCCGGCAAGCAGCTCGCCGCGCTCTCACGCCAGCTCATCGACGCCGGCTGGCCGGCTGAAACGCCCGCGAGCGTGGTGTCGCGCGCCGGTTGGCCCGATGCCTTGCACAGCGATCACAGCGTGCAGGATTTGGCACAGGCCGGCCTGCTGCACGCCGGGCGGCCGACCATCGTCACCGTGGGTGCGGGCGCGCGTGCACTGAACACCCCCATTCACAGGGCGTGCACTGCCCCGGTGGAAACCCTGAAGCCTCTAAAATGCGAGGCTTCGCCTGCTGGCGAAACCCCCTCATCCGTCACTTCTTCAAAGCAAGAGCCATGACCCACGTCGTCACCGAAGCCTGCATCCGCTGCAAATACACCGACTGCGTGGACGTCTGTCCCGTCGATTGCTTCCGCGAAGGCCCGAACTTCCTGACCATCGACCCCGACGAGTGCATCGACTGCGCGGTGTGCATCCCCGAGTGCCCGGTCAACGCGATCATGCCGGAGGAAGACGTGCCCGGCGACCAGCAGCACATGATCAAGATCAACGCCGACCTCGCCAAGAGCGGCTGGCCCAGCATCACCAAGCGCAAGGCCCCGCTGCCCGACGCCGACGAGTGGAAAGACAAGACCGGCAAGCTGTCGGAGCTGATCAAGTAACTCGCGGCCTGCAAGACCATGGAACCGACCGTCAACGTGGAGATCTCCAAGACCGCTGGCACACACGACGGCCCCATCGAAACCGATGCGGTCATCGTGGGTGCGGGTCCTGTTGGCCTGTTCCAGGTGTTCGAGCTGGGCCTGCTGGAGGTCAAGGCCCACATCATCGACTCGCTTGCCTACCCCGGGGGACAGTGCATCGAGCTCTACCCCGACAAGCCGATCTACGACATCCCGGCCGTGCCGGTGTGCACGGGCAAGGAGCTCACCGACAACCTGCTCAAGCAGATCGAGCCTTTTGGTGCGACCTTCCACCTGGGGCAAGAAGTTACCGTGGTGCAAAAGCAGGACGACGGCCGCTTCTATGTGGAGACGTCCAAGGGCACGCGCTTCCTCACCAAGACCATCTTCATCGCCGGCGGCGTGGGCTCGTTCCAGCCGCGCCTGCTGCGCGTTGACGGGCTCGACAAGTACGACGGCACGCAGCTGCACTACCGCGTCAAGAACCCGTCGCAATTCGCCGGCAAGAACCTGGTGATCGTTGGCGGCGGCGACTCGGCGCTCGACTGGTCGCTCAACTTCGTGCAAGAAGGCCCCAACAAGGCCGAGAGCGTGATCCTGATCCACCGCCGCGACGGCTTCAAGGCCGCACCCGCCAGCGTGGCCAAGATGCGCGAGCTGTGCGACGCCTACGAGATGCAGTTCCTCGTCGGCCAGGTCACCGGTATCGAAGAGGCCGACGGCAAGCTCACCCAGATCAAGGTCACCGGCAGCGATGGCATCACGCGTCTGGTGCCGCTTGATGTGCTGATGGTGTTCTTTGGCTTGAGCCCGAAGCTCGGCCCCATCGCCGAATGGGGTTTGACCCTCGAGCGCAAACAGATCGTCGTCGACACCGAGAAGTTCGAGACCAGCACACCGGGCATCTTTGCCGTGGGCGATGTCAACACCTACCCGGGCAAGAAGAAGCTGATCCTGTCGGGCTTTCACGAGGCGGCGCTCGCGGCCTTTGGTGCGGCGCCCTACATCTTCCCGGACAAGCGCATTCACCTGCAGTACACGACCACCAGCCCGAAGCTGCACAAGGTGCTGGGTGTAGAGACGCCCACTTTCGACTGATAATCCGTCCGCTGCGCGTTCTGCGCAGCACTCGCTAGGGGTGTTGAACACGCTGTCTGGAACAAGACGGGGTGTTTGACTGAGAGAGTCCCTTTGAACCTGATTGAGGTAATCCTCGCGCAGGGAAGCATGCACAAATGCCCCAAGCCATTCTTACGGCCTTGCGGTTCGTGCCCGCCGACCTGCCATCGATTTTCTGGACAACACGATGGCAACCATTCGCTCAT
>NZ_JADMJX010000079.1:0-3236 GCF_018780185.1 Rhizobacter sp. | reverse complement strand
TACAACTCCGAGGGCTACTGGGACTTCCTCACCGTGCGCGGCTTCGTGCTCGACAACCGCTTCAACTACCGCCGTGACGGCCTGCCCATCAACGCCGAAACTTCCATCCCGTTGCAGAACAAGGAGCGTGTCGAGCTGCTGAAAGGCGCCAGTGGCATCCAGGCGGGCACCAGCGCCCCCGGTGGCCTGGTCAATCTGGTCGTCAAGCGCCCGACCGATGCGCCGATCCGCAGCGCCCAACTCGGCTGGCGCGAGCCCGGCTCGGTGGGCGGCGCGGTCGACCTCAGCCAGCGCTTCGGCGTGCAAAACGCCTTGGGCATGCGGGTGAACGCGGCCTACGAGCGACTCGACCCCCACCTCTACAGCGCCAAAGGCAAACGCCACCTGCTGGCCGCCGCTGGCGATTGGCGCATTGGCCCGGCCACACTGATCGATGCCGAGTTCGAAACCAGCCACCGCTCGCAGCCCAGCCAGCCGGGTTTCAGCCTGCTGGGCCCGAACGTGCCCGCGCCCGTCGACCCACGCATCAACCTCAACAACCAAGCCTGGTCGCAGCCGGTCGTGATGGACGCCAACACCGCCTCGCTGCGCGCCACCCACAAGCTCGACGGCTGGCGCTTGAGCGCCCATGCGGCCACGCAGCGCCTGCGCACCGACGACCGCCTGGCCTTCCCCTACGGCTGCAGCGCCGAAGGTTACTGGGATCGTTATTGCAGCGACGGCACCTACGACCTGTATGACTTCCGCAGCGAGAACGAGCGCCGCCGCATCGACTCGCTTGAACTGGCCGCACATGGCGCAACCAAGGCCGGCGGCCTGCACCACACCTGGTCGGTCGGCACCTTGTTCAGCAAGGTCAAGAACCGCTTCCAGGCGCAAACCTACGACCGCAGCTTCGCCAACCCGTTCGAGTCTGTGCCCTCGGGCATCGGCAATGTCGACGGCACACTGGCCACCTACCCCAACCACAGCCTCAACGACACCGGCACCAACCGCGACGAACGTTCGACCGAGCTGTTCGTGCGCGACGCGATGAAGCTCAACGACAGCCTCACGCTGTGGCTGGGCCTGCGCCACACGCAGCTCAAGCGCGAATCGATACGTACGGATGACTCGCGCCCCACCAGCTACACGCAGTCGTTCAGCACCCCGTGGCTCGCCGCGAGCTACACCTTTGCTCCCGACCAGATGCTCTACGCCAGCTGGGGCCAGGGCGTCGAGAGCGAAGTGGTGCCCAACCGGCCGGGGACGTACGACAACGCCGGCCAGGCCTTGCCCGCGGCCAAGAGCCATCAGATCGAGGCCGGGGTCAAGGTCGGCACGCCCAACGCAAGCTGGGGCTTCGCCTGGTTCAGCATCGTTCGCCCCACCTGGGGAGACAGGGGCAGGTTGCGTGTCGAAGACGGTGATGCCCAGCACCAGGGCATCGAGGCCAACGCCGCCTGGCGCTCCGGCTCCTGGGTGTTTCAAGGGGGCGCACAAGCCCTGCGGGCACGCCGCCACGGCAGCGTCACCACGCCCGAAGCCAACGGCAAGCAGCCGATCAACGTGCCCGAACGCACCCTCAAGCTGCAGGCGCGCTACATGGTGCCCGCCCTGCCCGGCCTGAGCGTACAAGCCGATGCGCTCGGCGTGAGCAGCCGCATGGTGCTGGCCGACAACAGCGTGAGCATTCCGGGGTATGGCGTGGCAGATCTGTCGGCGCGTTACGAACAGAAGCTCGACAGCGGCAGCCTCATCTGGCGTGTCGGCGTGGACAACCTGTTCGACCGCCGCGCCTGGCGCGAATCGCCCTTCCAGTTCGGCCACGTGTACCTGTACCCGCTTGCCGCACGCACCTTCCGCGCTTCTGTGGAAATGAGCCTGTAAGCAGCCAAAAAACTCTGGCTATAATGCAAGGCTGTTCCTCGATAGCTCAGTCGGTAGAGCGCCGGACTGTTAATCCGTAGGTCCCTGGTTCGAGCCCAGGTCGAGGAGCCAAAATTTGCGAGGGGTAGCCGGTTAGTGCCTGCTACCCCTTTTGCATTTCTGCGCGGCGATGTAAGCGCGGGTGTAAGCGAATTTCGGGGGCCGCACATCGATGCTTTACGAAGAACAAGCTGCGGAACTGCTCAAGCGCTGTGAAGCGTTAGCGGGGCGCCGACTCGTTCAAGTTCGAGGCAACCTTCAGCGGGCATCGACGAGGGCAGAAGCCGTATGGGAACTTCTGGTGCTGGAAGCAGCCTCTCACCTCGGTAAGGTGGAATGCGAGGGCCCAGCAGGTGGGCCGGACATTCGCCTGTTAATGCCCAGCGGCCGATGGCTCGCAATCGAGGTGACTTACTTGCATCCTCGCTTTGAAGAGGATGAGGTGCAGTGCAATGCAGTGGTTAGATGGATTGCCGAAAAGGAAAGACTCTTTGAGCGTCCTCGCATTGCGCTGTCGTGCAGCTTCGATGGCGGTCGCCATGAAGCCTCGGGCACCCGACTAACCCTGCCCGAGGAGCACGAGAAGCGGAAGTTCCTGGAAAGTCCGGAACTCGTGCAATTCCTAAGCAACGTGCGGGAGCGACCTACCGAGCGTCATAGCGTCAAGCTCGCGCACTACACAGTCCAGATTACGTCGCGTCCCAGGTTAACCGAGGGCGACATATTTTCGACATCAAGTCGGCCTGCGCTGGACTCTCCAGGACATGTGCGAGAGCACGCCGCATTCCGCGCTCTTCGGGCCAAGATTGCGCAACACGCAGTCGATGGGCCGTATATCGTTTGCATCGGAAGCGATGTCAGCCGCGTCATCCCTTCTCGCGAGCAACCGTTTGGCGGGCCGCGCGTCAGGGATGCGGTAGCCGCGGCGACTCGTCAGACAGAACGTCTTTCTGCGGCCCTCATAGTGCCAATAGAGACGAAGACGCAACTACTACAGACGGGTGTCGAGCGGCACGCGAAACCAATGCTGTACCCGATAACGGAGTGTCGGCACCCTCTTACAGAAAGTGAGGTGCGCGTTTTGGGCAGCCTCAATCTGAATCACTGGAAGTACACCTTTCCCCTGGCGCGCCGCGAGCCGGCGCAAAGACATCGGCAAACAAAACTAAGCCGCAACGTTCAGCTTTCTTTTACCAACAGAGGAACTATGAAGATGACCGTTCCAGCATCCATCTTGGTGGATGCGCTCGCAGGCCGAACAAATTTACTTGAGGAATTTGCAGACGGCGACGGCTAGTTCGACAACAAGCTCAAGCAATGCTTGCAAG
>NZ_JADMJX010000001.1 GCF_018780185.1 Rhizobacter sp. | reverse complement strand
AGCCTGCGCAACGTGGGGCTGCGCCCGCCCTACATGCATGCGGGCCAGCTCGCCACGCTGGAGCAGGTGGTGGCGCACTACGCCCGCTCACCGGCCGCGACCGTGGGCCACAGCGAGCTGGCACATGCGGGCCAGGGCCACGCCGATCGGCAGCCGATCCGGCTGAGCGAGGCGCAGGCGCGCGACGTGGTGGCGTTCTTGCAGGCCTTGTCGGGCCCGGTGATCGAAGCTGCGTCGCAATGAGCCTTCGGGGCGCGCTGGTTCGCCTCGCTGCGTGAGGCCGCAGCGAGCAGCCCGCCGCCGTGAATGACCCGACAGGTGCTTGGGGGCATGGGGAAGCGTCGTTAGCATCGGAGCATGACGCACACGGCACAGAGCAAGCTCCATTCGCGCTGGTACCGGCCCTTGTGGCTGCTGGCGGGGGGCTTGAGCCTGCTCGTTGGCGTGATCGGCATTTTCTTGCCGGTGCTGCCCACCACGCCGCTGGTGCTGCTGGCCGCTTATTGCTTCTCGCGAGGCAGCAAGCGCTGGGAGGCCTGGATGCTGGCGCACCCGCGCTTTGGCCCGCTGGTGCGCGACTGGCGCGAGAACCGCGCCGTGCCCTTGCGTGCCAAACAGCTGGCCACGGTGATGATGGCGACCAGCTCGTTCGCCACCTGGTGGGTGATCGCCTCGCCCTGGCGCTGGGCGCCCGCGGTGTGCTGCCTGATGGTGGCGCTGTGGCTGTGGTCTTTGCCGACGGCCGTGCCGCACCCGCGCGAAGTCGGTAAAAGTTGACAGTTAAAGCCCCGGGTCAGGGGGTGCCATTTGTGTGGTGTGTGCTTTCGCACGCGGCGGTGAAGGGGTACCGTTCAGCTCTTGCGTGCGCTTGCCGATAACGAGCCAGACATGAATCGAGCTGTAGTTTCCCCCTGGGTTGACGCCCTCCTCGGCGCCGACCGGAACCAGCGTGTTCGCGTGACGCAGTCGCTGGTGGCGTCTTCGCTGTACCTCGGCTTCAGCGCAATCGTCTGGCTGGGGGTTGCGATGGGTGTCATCGACTCCCTGCCCGCCGCGGGTTTGACGGTGGCTGTGCTCGGTGCGTCGGTGGTGTTCTACGCCGTCATCCGCACGGGCCAGAACCTGCGATTCACCGGCGACCCGGCGCTCACCGAGGCGCAAGGCCTGTACTGTGTGATGGCCTGCTGTGCGGCCTACCTGGTGGCCGGCCCCATTCGCGGGGCCATGCTGATCTTGCTGCTCACCGGCCAGTTTTTCGGCGTGTTCTCGCTCACTCCCGCGCAGGCGCGCCGCACTGCGGCGGTGGCTGTGCTGGCCTTGGGGCTCACCATGGGCTGGGGCGCCTACTCCGACCCGGTGCGCTTCCCGCCGCAGGTGGAGTTGTTGACCTTCTTGCTGGTGGCCATGGTGTTGCCCACCATCGGCTGGCTGGCCGGCAAGCTGAGTGCGATGCGCGCCAAGCTGCGGGTGCAAAAGGCCCAGCTCGAAGGGGCACTCACACAGAACCGCTTGCTGGCCACTCAGGATGAACTTACCGGCCTGTCCAACCGCCGCCACATGACGGCGCTGATGATGGCCGAGCGGGCGCGCCAGCACCGCAGCCGCAGCCCGATCAGCATGGTGCTGATGGACATCGACCACTTCAAGCGCATCAATGACGGTTGTGGCCACCAGGCTGGCGACCAGGTGCTGCAGATCTTTGCCGACGTGATCACCCATGGCCTGCGCGCAGGTGATGCGCTGGCGCGCTGGGGCGGTGAAGAGTTCTTGCTGATGCTGCCCAACACCTCGGCCGACGACGCGCTGGTGTGCGTCGAGCGCATGCGCGGCCAGCTCGCGGCGCGCAGCTTCGAGCACATCGAGCCCCGGCTGGCGGTGACCTTCTCGGCAGGCATTGGCGTGTGCGACCTCGAAGACCGCATGGACGCGATCATCGACCGCGCCGACCGCGCCATGTACCGCGCCAAGACGGCGGGGCGCAACCGCACTGTGGTGGCCTGAGCTGGCTCAAGTCCGCGGGGTATTTGGCCGATAAATCAGGCATCTCATCGCCATCGATTGCGACGCCATGCAACCCGACCAAAGCACTCTTCTCGAAGGCCCCGGCCACCCGCAAGTCGACCTCGCCGACCCGTTGGAGGTCGCCCGCTGGTCTTGGCTGCTCGACGTACCCGACCTGCAGATCCACCATGCCGTGCGCCTGGTGGGCAGCAACGGCGAGGCCGTGGCGCACTACATCGAGTTTTTCGGGCGCCCCATGGGCCGGCACCGCCACTGAGCTGGCACGAAGCTCGCTAACCACCAGTCAACAGCCCCGAATCCTCTCTGGAGCTGCGAATAACCGCCCAAACGGGTCGGTTTTGCTGCTGGAACTCACATGACTGACAAACATCGTCATCGCCACCATCACGCTCCCCAAGGGTTTCTACCCAACTGGGTGCTGGTGGTTTTTGCTGCCGCGTCGATCCTGGTCGTCCGCCTGGCGCAATCGCTGATCTGACCCTTCTTCCTCAGGTCTGAGCCCTCGGCGGCCCCGCCGCACCGCGCCGGGGCGGCTCGCTGTTTGCATCACATCCTTCGGCACGCATCGCCATGCATCGTTCGGAGGATTGGCCATGGATGACTACACCACCCAGCTGGTGAAGGAAAGTTTCGACCTGGTCGAACCCATCGCTCCCCGGGCCGCCGAGCTGTTTTACGCCAATCTGTTTGCGCTCGACCCGTCGCTGCAAGCCCTGTTCAAGAGCGACAGGGTGGTGCAGGGCGAAAAGCTGATGAAGATGATCGGCCTGGCGGTGAGCCTGCTCGACAAGCCGCAGGTGCTGATTCCCGCGCTGCAAGGGCTGGGTCGCCGGCATGCCGACTACGGCGTGCGCGACGAACACTACGACACGGTGGGCACGGCCTTGCTCAGCACCTTGCAGCAAGGCACCGGCGTGGCCTTCACGCCCGAGGTGCGTGAGGCCTGGATCGAGGTCTACGGAGTAATTTCGCGCACGATGAAGGAAGCTGCCAGAGTCCCGGCCTGACTCGTGTACTCCCTGCAAGCGGAGCGACGCACACCTCAAGCAACACCCGTGGAACCGGCTTTGCCGGGCCGCTGGGTGGCGCCCCTTGGGGGCAGGAGCGAAGCGACTGGGGGGCCTAATTCTTTGGCCATAAGACCCACATGCGCAGCGGCTGCTTCATGCGCCCGGCCTGTTGCTCGGCCACCTCACCCCAGCCCCAGAAGTAATCGGCCCGAACCGCACCGGTGATGGCGCTGCCGGTGTCTTGCGCCATCACCAGGCGGCGCAGCGGGGTGTTTGACAGTGGCTCGGTCGTGTCGAGCCAGACCGGCGTGCCGTAGGGCACGCTTTGCGCGTCGACCGCAATCGAGCGGCCCGGTGTGAGCGGCACGTTTTGCGCGCCGCGCGGGCCCAGGCCCGGGTCGGGCAGCGGCTCTTCGCGGAAGAACACAAAACGCGGGTTGCTCCACAGCATCTCGTTCACCCGCTGCGGGTTGGCGCGCGCCCAGGTCTTGATCGCTGGCCACGAAGCCTGCTCCGCTCGCAGCTGGCCTTGTTCGATCAACCACTTGCCCACCGATTTGTAGGGCAGGTCGTTGTGGCCGGCAAAGGCCACCCGCACCAGCGAGCGCCGTCCGTTGACTTCAGTCAGGTTCAGACGGCCCGAGCCCTGGATCTGCAGGATCAACGCGTCGAGCGGGTCGGCCACATAGGCGAAGGCGCGGCCTTGCAGGGAAGCCTGGGCGGGCCGCTGCGTGTCGATCTGCTGGCGCGTCCAGTAAGGCTTGCGGGTGGCCAGGTCGGCCGGCGGGCCATACAGCGCGAAACGGAACGCGCCGCCAGGCACCCGCCGCGCTTCGACCAGCGGCTCGAAGTAGCCGGTGATCAAACCCTCAGCCGAACCTTCGGGCGACTCCACCCGCCACGGCTGCAGGCGCTGGCGCAACCAGGCGCGGGCCGAGGCGTCAGAGGCCGGTGGCAGCGTGCGCGCATCGCTGCACACGCGGGCCCATTCGGGCGGCGGCTTGTCGCAACCGCGCAGCAGGGCGGGCCAGAGTTCAGTGGTGGCGTCGAGCTCCCAACCGGGCAGGTCGGCCCAGTCGGCGCTGACCCAGCGCGAGCGTGGGCGCTGCATCACGGCGGCAACGGGCGGAGGGGTGGGCCTGTCCACCACCGGTGGCGGTGGCGCACTGGGCGCACTGGGGTAAGGCGCTGGCGGGCTCACGCAGCTGGCGAGCAGGCCTAGAATCGCCGCCGCCAGCAGCCACCTGCTGCCACCAACCAAGAGAGTCATCATGGGTTTGCTGTTGCTCGAAGCACTGGCCGCGTTGGCGGTGTTGGTGTTGATCGTGTGGTGGACCATGTTCTCGGGCCGCAAGGGCGGCGAGCGTCGCAAGGACGACGAACGCTAGGGTTTCGGGGGCAGGATGAACGACAGCGGCGCGCGCCACAGCCGCTGGCGGATCGCCCGGTAGATGCGGCTGCGGTCGGTGAGGCGGATGCCCCGCGAACGCAACGCCACCTTGAAGGCCAGGAAGAAACTCACCCCCAGGTTGAGCGCGCCGGTGAACAGCACCGCGACCAGACACCACCAGAACGGCCCGCTCTTGAGCACGTCGAAGCCGAGCGCACCCACCGCCGCGGCCAGCTGGCCGGTCGACAGCGTGACGTGCCGCACCTCGATCGGCAAGCCGAAGAACAGCAGCACCACCGGCACGATGCCCAGCATCAGCCCGAGCGAGATGTTGGCCGCAAAGCCCGAGATGTTGGCGCGCCAGTAGGCCGCCCAACGCTGCGCGCGTGCCGAGCCCAGGCGGGCGACGATGCGCGGGTTCCAGGCGATGGCGCTGTCCATGCGGTGCCAGACGAACCAGTTTTCGACCCACCCCGCGATGATCGAGCTGGCAAACAGCAGCACGCCCGTGAAGGCGGCGAAGAAGAGCGTCGGGCCCAGCAGCGTGAGCGAGTGCAGCACATGCTCCGCGTCCTTGGTGCCGATGGGCGTGGCACCAAAGATGAACTGGCTGGCGAACTGCACCCCCAGCACCAGCGGCACCACCATGGCCAGGTTGCCGACGATGCCGGCGGCCTGCGAGCGGATCAGGTGGGTCACTTCATCGACGAAGCCTTCGACCGCTTCGTCGCTGCTCATGTCGGTGAGCTTGTCGGCCATGGCCGGCGCCGTCATCGCGGGTTGCTTGGTCGCGAGGGTGAAGTGCAGCAGGTGGATCAGCACGAAGCTCGCCGCGTAGTTGATGCCGGCCCAGAAGCCGCCCCAGAAGGCGGTCAAGCCGATCGCCAGGATGAAGAACTTGAGGAAGGTGGTGGCGGCGACGACGGCGCCGCCACCAGCCGCCGCGCGCAGCATCGCGCGGTAGGCGGCACGGTCGCGGGTGATGTAGTGCTCGCCGGTTTCGGCGCTGCGCTCGGCCACCTTGCGCGCGAGCAGCGAGTAGTGGTGGGAAAAGAGCGCGCGCAGGCTGCGCCGCTCTTCGGCGGTGCGCACCAGCGCCGCCACCAGCTTGACCACCTCGGGTGTCGGGTCGGGGCTGACCACACACACCAGCAGGTCTTCGATGCGGTGGCTGCGCTTGAGCAGCTGGTCGACCTCGAACACCACGTCGACCGACACGCCGTGTTCTTCCAGGTGCTGGTTGACGCTGAGCGCGCAGCGGCGGCAGCTGTCGAGCAGGGCGCGCAGGTAGTGGGCCTCTTGCAGCAGCGCCGCATGGTCACCCGACACCGCATGCTCGCGCACCCGTTCGGCCACCGGTGCGAGCTGGCGAAATGGCGCCTCGACCAGCAGCTCCGGGCTCATGCGCTCGCGCAGCTGGGGCGAGAAGCCCGCGGCGCGCACCGCGCTCGACAAGAACATCATCGCGTCGAGAAATGGCGTGCGCCAGTCGGGTCGCGGCTCACCGTCGGCCGGCTGCAGCAGGGCGGTGACGCGCGCAGCGGTGGCGGCGTCGAGCTGGTCGAGCCACAGGGCGTCGTCGGGCTCGGGGAACAGCAGGTTGAAGAGCTCGGCCAGGTTGGTGGTGGCCGGCGTGGCGGGCAAGACGCGCAGCCGCAGGCGTTGCCCCAGCTCGCTGGCCAGGCCGGTGCGCGGCGCGAAGCCGAAGTCGGCCAGCAAGCCGGCGATGTCGACCTCGCGGCAAAAGCGCTGCAGCAGGGCCGACACCTGCGCGCGGTGCTCGGGGTGGCGCTCGAGCACATTCAGCAGGTGGCGCAGGCGCAGCAGCGGCGTGGGCGTCTGCTGGTTCTCCAGCGGCAGGGCGGCGTGGCGCAGCCATTCGAGCAGGCGCACCAGCCACAGGTGGCGCTCGGGCAGGCTGGCGGTGGCGTCGGCGGCGTTGAGCAGGGCGCTCAGGTCCCAGGCGCCGGCGTTCTGCGGCCGCAGTGCTTTGCCGGCCGCCGTCATCAATGCAGCGCGGAAGGCAGTGAGAGGCTGAACTCGGGCACCACCGCGTCGAAGGGCTGCGCTTCTTCGGTCATGCAGAAGAAGGTGCCGCGCATGCTGCCCTGGGGCGTGGCGATGCGGGTCCAGCTGCTGTACTCGAAGCGCTCGCCGGGTTTCAGCAGCGGCTGCTGGCCGACCACCGCCAGGCCGCGCACCTCTTCGGTGTGGCCTCGCGCGTCGGTGATGACCCAGTGGCGGGCGATCAGCTGCGCGGTGATGTTGCCGGTGTTGCGGATGGTGATGGTGTAGGCAAACGCGTAGGCCCCCTTGTCGGGCTCCGACTGTTCGGGCAGGAGGCGCACGCTGACGCTGCAGGTGAATTCGGGCTTGGGCATGCGGCGCATTCTAGGGAGACTCCTAGAATTGCCCGATGACAAAGCCCACCTACCGCATCGCCCCCAGCATCTTGTCGGCCGACTTTGCCCGTCTGGGCGACGAAGTGAAGAGCGTCATCGCCGCCGGCGCCGACTGGATCCACTTCGACGTGATGGACAACCATTACGTGCCCAACCTGACCTTCGGGCCGATGATCTGCGAGGCGCTGCGCAAGCATT
>NZ_JADMJX010000057.1 GCF_018780185.1 Rhizobacter sp. | reverse complement strand
TCCAGGCGAACTTGGGGAAGGCGTTGGTCAGGCGCTGCAGCCATTCGGCACCGGCTTCTTCGTTGTTGTATTCGACGCTGCCGCCGGGTTGCAGGATCTCGTACGGGCTCATGGTCGCGTCGCCGACGAAGATGAGCTTGTAGTCCTTGTTGTACTTGCGAAGGATGTCCCAGGTGGGGAACTTCTCGCTGTAGCGGCGGCGGTTGTTCTTCCACATGAAGTCATAGACGCAGTTGTGGAAGTAATAGAACTCCAGGTGCTTGAACTCGCTCTTGGCGGCACTGAAGATCTCTTCCACGCGATGGATGTGTTCGTCCATCGTGCCGCCCACGTCCATCAGCAGCAGCACCTTCACCTTGTTGTGGCGCTCGGGCACCATCTTGATGTCCAGATACCCGGCGTTGGCGGCGGTCGAGCGGATGGTGTCGTCGAGGTCGAGTTCTTCGGCCGAGCCTTCGCGCGCAAAGCGGCGCAGGCGGCGCAGTGCGACCTTGATGTTGCGCGTGCCGAGCTCGAGGTTGTCGTCGTAGTCCTTGAACTGGCGCTGGTCCCACACCTTCACCGCGCTCTTGTTGCGGCTCTTGTCTTGCCCGATGCGAATGCCTTGCGGGTTGTAGCCGTAGGCGCCAAAGGGCGAGGTGCCGCCGGTGCCGATCATCTTGCTGCCGCCTTCGTGGCGTTCTTTCTGCTCTTCGAAGCGCTTCTTGAGCGTCTCCATCAGTTCGTCCCAGCCCATCTTCTCGATGGCGGCCTTTTCTTCGGCGCTGAGTTCGAGCTCCATTTTCTTGCGCAGCCAGTCGAGCGGGATGTCTTGCGTGAAATCGGTGAGCAGCTCCACGCCCTTGAAGTAGGCGGCGAAGGCGCGGTCGAACTTGTCGAAGTTGGCTTCGTCCTTCACCAGCGCGGTGCGGGCGAGGTAGTAGAACTTGTCGACAGTCGGGCCCGACTCGTCGTCGATCACGCCTTCTTTCAAGGCCTCGAGCAGGGTCAGGTACTCCTTGACCGAGACTTTGAGCTTGGCGGCGCGCAGGGTGTAGAAGAAGTCGATCAGCATGGCCGGATTTTGAGGCATGGCGTGCGGATGTGCGCAAACCCATGCGACAGGATGAAAGCCCCGATGCTATAAGGATCGGCGCCTTCTGGCTGTCTCCTGAACGCCTTCTTTACCTGTGTCACCCCCTTGGTCTCCATGCCCACCCTGTCAGCGACCGAAACCGCCTTCGTGATGGTGGCTTGCCAGCAGGCGGTGCTCGCGCTGGGCTGGGGGGTGGGCGCGGTGGTGCTGAAGCTGGATCGGCGCTCGGTCGTGCAATGGGCCGGTTATGCCTTGCTGACAGGCGCTTCGCTGGTGCTCTTTGTCGCGTCCAACCAGACGCGCAGTGCCGAGCTGCGCGCGCTGGGCAACCTGTGCGTGGTTGCCGGCATGCTGCTGATGCAGCGTGGCGTGCGCCAGTTTGTCGGCCATGTGGCGCCGCTCTGGTGGTATGCCCTGTTGCTCGCCGGGGTGTTCGCCCTGACCTGGTTCGGCATGGCCGCGCAGCACGGTGCGATGCGGGTGGCGGTGATCTCCGGCCTGCTCGGCCTGCTGTGCCTGGCCACCGCCTGGGATGTGTTCACCTACGCCCGCCGCAAGCTGCAGCTGCGCTGGGGGGGTGCGCTGGCCGCGCCGCTGCTGCTGGGCGCGGCGGTGTTTCTCGTGCGCAGTGGCCGGGCGATTGCCGCGCCGGGCACCGTGGTCGCCGAGATCACGGCCAACAGTGCGCTGAACGCGGGCTCGGCGGTGGTTTTCATGGTCACGGCGCTGGTGTTTCACCTGACGCTGGTGGCCTTGGTGGGGGCGCGTCTGATGGCCGAGCTGAGACGCCTGTCGCGCCACGACAGCCTGACCGAGCTGCTCAACCGCCGTGCGCTGGACGACCTGCTGCGCGACGAAGCGCGCCGCGCCATCCGGGCCAACCAGCCGTTTTCGGTGCTGATGATCGACGCCGACTACTTCAAGGGCATCAACGACCGTTTTGGCCATGCGGCGGGCGACGAGGCGTTGCGCCACCTCGCGCAGATCCTGCGCACCGTGATGCGCGACGTCGACCGGGTGGGGCGCTTCGGCGGCGAAGAGTTCATCGTTCTGTTGCCTGGAACCTCGGCCACCGAGGCCTTGAATGCCGCCGAGCGGGTGCGTGATGCCTTGTTGCGACGGCCCTGGGCCTGGCAGGGCGAGGTGTTGCGCCTGACGGTGAGCACCGGTGTGGCCGCCTGGCGCGGCCCGCACGACGAGGTCGACCTCCTGCTCAAGCGTGCCGATGCGGCGATGTACCGCGCCAAGTCGCTGGGGCGCGACCGCTTCGAGTTCGACCAATAGCCCGCAGGGCGCACAGCGTGCGCCGAACCGCCAATTAGGTCACCAAATCACCGCCACCTTGGCGTGACAGCGTGTGCGTGCGCTCGCATCATCGAGCCCAGGATGGCAACACGGGCAACACACACAGGGCTGGGCGCGGGAGCGATGCTCCTGTTGCTGAGCGCGCCCGTGCGGGCCGGTGGCCTGCCCGATTGCCCGGTGGCTGCCTTTGGCGACGTGTCGGCGACGCAGCATGTGGCCATGCAGTCGGGTGCCTGCCGCCTGGAGAGCGCCCGTTGGAAGCTTGAAACCCCGCGCGCCCGGCCCGCCGACGTGGGCCCCAGCCTGCTGCGGGCCGAGTTCAGCTCATTGATGTCGGTGCGCGTGTCATCGCTGATGGGTGCGCTCAAGTTCGACTGGGCCGGCCTGCGCGGCGCCACGAGCGACGGCAACCTGCGCACCGAGCGCACGGCGGTCTCGGTGGGCGGCTTGCTGCGCCTGGTCGACAACCTGTCCGTGCACACCAACCTGGGCCTCGAACACGCTGGCGTTGCCCGCAGCCGCGCCACCGTCAGCAGCGTGTGGCGCCCGACCAAGATGGGGGTGTTGTTTGCCGAGTGGGCGGGATCCGACGCCGGCACCGAGGCGCACCGCGTGGGTGCGCGCTGGTGGGTGGTGCCGCGCCGCTTGTCCGTCGACATGGGCGCGCGCTACCTGCCCGATGGAGCCGGCTGGGTCGATCGCCGCGTCGGCTTGGCGTTCAGCCTTTCGCTTTGAGCTTCTTCGCCCGGCCCGCGCCCGGGTCGTGCTTCTTCAGCCAGTCGAAGAACTCGCCGTACCAGAGCTTCGAGTTGCGCGGCTTCAGGATCCAGTGGTTTTCATCCGGGAACCACACCAGCCGCGCATCCACCCCGCGCGCCTTCAGCGTGTTGTAGTAGGCCAGGCCTTGCTGGTCGGGCACGCGGTAGTCGAGCGCGCCGTGCACCACCAGGGTGGGCGTCGTCATGTGCTTGGCGAACGCATGCGGGCTTTGAGAGTGGATCTTGGCGAGGTCGTCCCAGTACCAGGCGCCCAGGTCCTTGGCGTGCCAGGTGAAGGCGTCGTCGCTGAACATGGCCGTCCAGTCGAAACAACCTGCGTGGCACACATAGGCCTGGTAGCGGCCTGGCTTCACGTGACCGTTCATCCACGCAACCATGTAGCCGCCGTAGCTGCCGCCGGTGGCGAAGATGCGGCCCTTGTCGGCCCACGGTTTCTTGAGCAGCCAGTCGGTGGCGGCCTCGACGTCTTGCAGCTCGAGCTCGCCCCAGCGGTGGGTGATGCTGTCGAGGAACTGGTAGCCGAAGCCGCTGGAGCCGTGGTAGTTGACGCAGGCCACCACATAACCTTGCGCCGCGAACACATGGTTGTTCCAGCGGTAGTGGAAGGTGTCGCCGGCCGCGGCGTGCGGGCCGCCGTGGATGCTGTGCATCACCGGGTACTTCTTCTTCGGGTTGAAGTCGGGCGGGTAGACCAGCCACATCTGCACCGGCTCGCCCAAGGCGCCGACGACCTGCACGGACTCATGGTGGCCCAGGCGGAAGGCCTTCAGCTTGTCGTCGTTGAATGATTCAAGCCGCAGGGCCGGGTCGTTGCCATGGTGGGCGTGGACACGCACCGGGTGGTCCATCGCATCGGCAGCGGTGACGATGAGCTGGCCGGCCACGTCGAACTGCTGCACCCAGCCGCCCATCACCGCCTCGCGGGCCGTGCCGTCCTTCAGCTCGAAGCGGTAGAGGTGGCGCTGGCCCTGGTCTTCGGCGGTGAAGTACAACGCCTCGCCCTCGGGGGCCCAGCGCAACGGGGTATTGACCTCGTGGTCCCACTGCGCGCTCATCACGCGGTGCTTGCCGCCGCGCTCGAGCACGGCCAGTTGGTGGTGCAGGGTGTGGCGCTTGCCCTGGTGGGCGGTGACGAAGGCGATGTTCCGGCCGTCGGGGCTGTAGCGGGGAGCCTCGCAGTTCCAGGCCTTGTCGTGCACCAGGGCCTCGACCTTGCCGGTGCGCACGGTGATCTCGGCGATGGCCTGGCAGTTGTCGATCTTCTTCGGCTCGGCCGGGTCGTGGGCGAAGGCGATGTGCTTGCCGTCGGGTGAGATGTCGAAGGCGTCGGCGCTGGGCTCGCAGCGGGTCAGCTCGTAGGCCGAGCCTTCGAACAGGTCGCGGATGCGGCCAGTGGCCACGTCGAGCACGTGCAGGTGGGCGACGCGGCCCATGGGCAGGTTGTGGTCCCAGTAGCGGTATTGCGTCTCGCTGGTGACGTAGGCGCTTTCCTTGCGGTCCTTGAACTCCTTGTGGCGCTTGGTTTGCGCCTCGCTGCCTTTCAGCTCGGGCCAGACCCAGGCGATGAAGGCGATGCGCTTGCCATCGGGGAACCACTTGAAGGCCTCGACACCGGGCGCGAAGTTGCTCACGCGCCGCGCTTCGCCGCCATCGGGGGCGATCACATAGAGCTGGGGCGTGTCGTCCTTCTTGCCTTCTTGTTCTCGCTTGCCGACGAAGGCGATGCGCTCGCCGGTGGGCGACCACGCGGGCTGGCCGTCTTTTTCACCACACTGCGTGAGCTGGCGCGGGGCACCTCCGAAGGTGGAGAGCAGCCACAGGCTGGTGAGGCCCTTGTTCTCATCCATCGAATGGCGGGTCACCGAGCAGACGGTTTGCGAGCCGTCGGGTGAGAGCGCGAGGCCGCCGATGCGGTCCAGCGCCCAGATGTCGTCAACGGTGAGTGTTTTGCGTTGGGCCATGTGAGTCCGGGTGTAAAAAAAGCCGCTCAGCGCGGCTTGTCCAGTTGCCAGCGCAGATGCGCCTTCACCGTGGGCCACTCGCTCGCGACGATGCTGTAGACGCAGGTGTCGCGCAGCGTGCCGTTGGCAGCGAGTTGGTGGTTGCGGAGTATGCCGTCGAGCTTGGCGCCCAGGCGCTCGATGGCGCGGCGGCTCTGTTGGTTGAAGAAGTGCGTGCGGAACTCGACCGCGATGCAGTTCAGCTGCTCGAAGGCGTGGGTCAGCAGCAGCAGCTTGCACTCGGTGTTGATCGGGCCGCGCTGGGCGCTCTGGGCCGTCCAGGTGGAGCCGATCTCGACGCGGCGGTTGGCGGCGTCGATGTGCATGTAGGTCGTCATGCCGATGAACCGGCCGCTGGCGTCGCGCACCGCAAAGGGCAGCATCGAGCCCTTCTCCTGCAGATCAAGCCGGCGCTCGATGCCTTTGCGCATCTCGTCGGGGGGAGGGACGCTGGTGTACCAGAGCTTCCACAGCTCGCCGTCTTTTACCGCAGCGATGGCTTCGGCCTCATGCGCGAGCGACAGCGGCTCCAGCGTCGCGTGAGCGCCCTTAAGGGTGACGGGTGAGGCGAAATTCATGGCGTTCCCGTTCGCCCTGAGCTTGTCGAAGGGCCGATGGAGGTGCGCGGCAGGGCTTCGACAGGCTCAGCCCGAACGGAGGTGGGTCTCAGCGGTTGTGCTTCTGCATGAACACGAGCTTCTCGAACAGCGACACGTCTTGCTCGTTCTTGAGCAGGGCACCCACCAGCGGCGGCACCGAGACCTTGTCGTCCTTGCTTTGCAGTACGTCGAGTGGAATGTCTTCGGCCACCAGCAGCTTCAGCCAGTCGAGCAGCTCCGAGGTGGAGGGTTTCTTCTTCAGGCCGGGCAGGTTGCGCACGTCGTAGAAGTTCTTCAATGCGGCGCCGAGCAATTCCTTGCGCAGCTTGGGGAAGTGCACGTCGACGATTCGCTGCATCGTCGTGGCGTCGGGGAACTTGATGTAGTGAAAGAAGCAGCGGCGCAAAAACGCATCGGGCAGCTCTTTTTCGTTGTTGGAGGTGATGAAGACCAGCGGGCGATGCACCGCCTTGATGAGCTCGCGTGTCTCGTACACGTAGAACTCCATGCGGTCGATTTCGCGCAGCAGGTCGTTGGGGAATTCGATGTCGGCCTTGTCGATCTCATCGATCAGCAGCACCACCGGCTGGTCGGCCGTGAAGGCCTGCCACAGCACGCCCTTGACGATGTAGTTGTGGATGTCTTTCACCCGCTCGTCGCCCAGCTGCGAATCGCGCAGGCGGCTCACCGCGTCGTATTCGTACAGGCCCTGCTGCGCCTTGGTGGTCGACTTGATGTGCCACTGCATCAGCGGCATCCCCAGGGCCTGCGCCACCTCCTCGGCCAGCATGGTCTTGCCGGTGCCGGGCTCCCCCTTGATGAGCAGTGGCCGCTTCAGCGTGGCCGCCGCGTTCACCGCCAGCATCAGGTCATCGGTGGCGACGTAGTTCTCTGAACCTTGGAATTTCATGGGGCTGGGGTGGTGTAGGGGGTGTCGGGTCAGTATATAAGGGCGGCCTTCTGATTCACTGTCCGGCAGATGACACGCAGGCCGCCGCCAAAAGGTCCGGCGCGGCTTCCCTATAATCCGCGGCTACTTCAAAGACCCGCCCTCTGCAGGATCATGAAAAAACTGCTCTCCACGATCGTCACCCTGGCTGCCCTTGGCAGCGCCACCCTCAGCGCCCAGGCGCAAGATGTGAAGGCCAGCGCCCAAGCTGGTGAAAAGAAGGCGGCCTTGTGCATCGGCTGCCACGGCATCCCCGGGTACCAGGCCAGCTTCCCTGAGATCCACAAGGTGCCGATGATCTCGGGCCAGGGCGCCAAGTACGTCGTCGCGGCGCTCAACGCCTACAAGAAGGGCGAGCGCAAGCACCCCACCATGAAGTCGATCGCCAGCACCCTGTCTGATCAAGACATGGCCGACCTGGGCGCCTTCTACGAACAGCAACGCAAGGGCGGCGCCCC
>NZ_JADMJX010000273.1 GCF_018780185.1 Rhizobacter sp. | reverse complement strand
GGCGTGATCTGCCACGACAGGCCCCACTTGTCCTTGCACCAGCCGCAGGCGCTTTCCTGGCCGCCGTTGCCGACGATCGCGTTCCACAGGCGGTCGGTTTCGGCCTGGTCGTCGGTCGCCACCTGGAACGAGAACGCCTCGGTGTGCTTGAACATCGGGCCGCCGTTGAGGCCAAGGCACGGGATGCCGATGACGGTGAACTCGACCGTCAAGATATCGCCTTCTTTGCCTGAGGGGTAGTCGCTCGGCGCGCGATAGATCGTTCCCACTGCGCTGTTGGGGAATGTCTTGGCATAGAAGGTCGCAGCGTCCAGTGCGGTGCCGTCGTACCAGAGACACAGGGTGTTCTTGGGTGTCATCGTCGTTCTCCTGTCACACGTTCATCAAGACTTCAAACCCGCCGTAGATCAGGCGCTTGCCGTCGAACGGCATCGAGACGCCCGCCAGGCGCTTGTCTTCCATGCTGGCCTTCATGCCTGCGTCGTTCATGTCGATTTCCTCTCGGTAGGGTGGGCGGCACCGGTTTGCCAGGCGCTGCTCCTCACACGACGAACGAATGTCGTCGAAATCGACACACCGCCAAAAAAATAGCCGCGCGGCTCAGCCGGGCTTGACCACCTTTTTGAACGCCGCGGGCAAAGGCGTCAGCGCGCCCGAGGTGGGCCAACCCCGCTCGCGTGCCTGCGCCTGCACCGCCGCCAGCCGCGCCTCGGTGAGCGGGTGCGAGTTCAGCGCTTCGAGCTTGGGGCCCGGGCCCTTGTCCGCCTGGCCGAGGCGGGTGAAGAGCTCGACCAGGCCACCGGCATGGCCGTGCAGCGCCACCACGGCTTGCAGGGCCTCTTGGTCGGCTTGGGCTTCTTGCTCGCGCGAGTAGCCGAGCATCGTGAACCCCGCGGCGCTGCCCAGCGCAGCCTCGGCGGCTGCGGCCCCAGCATCGGCCGACACCACGCTCAGCAGCAGCGCCACCGCCAGACCGCGCCCCAGGCTGGCGGCCACGTGGCGGTGCTTCACGTGGGCGATCTCATGCGCCAGCAGCGCGGCCAGCGCTTCTTCGCTGTGCAGCTCGTGCAGCAAGCCCTTGAACACCTGGATGCGGCCGCCCACGGTGGCGTAGGCGTTGACGACGGCCGAGTTGCTGTAGGTGACGACCACCGCCATGCCCACGGGCAGGGCCATGCGCTCGGCCACCTGGTCGGCCACGCGCTGCAGCTCGGCCGTGCGTGCGGCGTGCTCGGGCTTCACGGGTTGATCGACCAGTCGTTGGGCCAGTGCCACTTCGGCCGAGAACGGCAATCTGGGTGCCAGCCAGCGCGCCCCCCAGCTGGCCAGCGCCATCAGCACCAGCAGCGTGACACCGCTGGCCACGATCAACCAGGCGAACTCTTTCAGCGGGTGCTCGGTGCTGCTGTTGATGCCTTCGGCCGGCAGCCGGTTTTCAAGCCTCGGCCCGCGCGGTTCTTCGCTCATGCGGGCTTGGTGCGCAGCGCGGTGCCGTAGGCCATCACCTCGACCGACGGGGTCTGCGAGCCGGCGACCTGGGTGGTGTGAAAGCGCACGCCGATCACCAGCGAGCTGCCGTTTCTGCGGGCCTGCAGCTTCATGCGCAGCAGGGCCTCGCGGCGGGCACGCTCCAGCAAGGTCTCGTAGCCGCGAAAGCGCCCGCCGAATAGCGTGCGAAAGCCGGCCACGAAGGTCTTGAAGTAGTCGGACGACACCACCACGCTGCCGCTCACCACCAGCGAGCCCTGGGCGTTGACGCCCTCGGGCACGTAGCGGGTGCTGAGCGCCAGCACTCGCTGCAACTCACGCTCGCGCTGGCGGATGGACGCGTAGTGGCGCATCTCGAGCGCCCGGCCGGCGAAGTAGCCGACCGCCAGCAGGAGGATCGGCAGCCCGAAGTTGAAGAAGGCCGAGAGGTAGTACTCCATGGCCTCAGAGCTTCTCGACGGTGACCGCCGAGCCATAGGCCAGGATCTCGGCCGCGCCCATGGTGATCGAGGTGGTGACGAAGCGCAGGTTGAGCACGGCGTTGGCGCCCATGCTGCGGGCTTCGTCGGTCATGCGCTTGACGGCCTCGTCACGTGCCTCCTGCATCAGCTCGGTGTAGGCCTTGAGTTCGCCGCCGACGATGTTCTTCAGGCCCGACATGAAGTCGCGCCCCACGTGCTTGGCACGCACGGTGCTGCCTTGGGCAATGCCCAGGTGCGCGACGATGCGGTGGCCGGGGGCGGTCTCGAGGTTGCTGACGAGCATGGAAGGGTTCCTCCGCAGTGGTGTGGGAGGCCATCATTCCACAGGCGGCTCCTGTCATTCCCGCCTCCGCGGGAATGACGGCTAGATCAGCGGTGCGGGGCGGCTGTCGCCGAAGCTGGGTTTGTAGGCTGAGCTGGTGACAGGCGGCGCAGCGCTGCTCGCCGGCGCGGCGGGGGCGGGCGCTGAGGGCAGCACCTCGGCCGCCGGTGCCACCAGCAGCTCGGCGAGTTGCGGCCCTGCGGGCATGTCTTTGGCGAACCACACATCGGCCATCGCGTGCTGGTTGCCATCGCTGGTCGTGTAGCTCGACACCAGGCCGAGCAGGTTGCCGTTGTCGACCTGGGTGCCGGTCACGGCCGAGAGGTCGAGCGAGACGATGCCGAAGTCGGCCAAGCCATGCAGCTCGCCGGTGTTGGCCTTGCCGTCCTGGTTCGCATCGACCCACAGCTTGAGTTCGCCGAAGTTCTGGTCGGCGGCGTTGAGCACGCCGTCGCTGTTGCTGTCTTCGAGCGCCATCGCGGCGAAGCCGTTGCCCGCGCGGCTGCCGTCGGCGCGCTGGGTGCCCACCCCGAAGAGTTCGCGGCCGTCGTTGATCTGGCCATCGTGGTTGCGGTCCATCACCAGCAGGCCGTCGCTCGCGCTGGCCCAGCCGACCTTTTGCACGTTGCCGGTGGCGGCGATATCGAACATCACGCCGTCGCTGGCCGCGGTGGTGCGCACGCCGTCGCCGTTCAGGTCGAGCACCATCGGCGTGGCCTGCAGGAAGGCGTCGATCTGCGCGATCGACATCACGCCCAGGTCTTCGGGCTCGAACGCCGCCAGCTGCTGGGGCGACATGACCAGGATGTCGGCCGTGCTCAGCGCCACCACCTGCGCGGTGGTCAGCGCCACGATGTGGTCGGTGGTGAGGGCCTGCGCCTGGTCGGTGCTCATGGCCGCGATCTGCTGCGTGGTGAGGCGCGAGAACTGGGCGGTGTTGATGTCGTCGAACTGCGCCGCCGACAGCGCGCGAAAGGCTGCTGTGCTCAGCGCGCGCAGGTCGGCTGTTTCCAGCAGGCCGATCTGCTGCTCGGTGAGGCCGCTGACCTGCGCGCTGGTCAGCGCGGCGAAGTGGGCGGTGGTGAAGGCGTTCAGGCTCGCCGGCGAGATGGAGCCGATCTGCTCGGGCGTCATCACCCCGAACTGGGCGCTGGTGATGACCGCGATCTGCGCCGTGTCGAAGCCGCCGAACTGTGCGGCCGACAGCGCGTTGAACGCGGCGGTGCTGAGCGCGCGCACGTCGGCCGTTTCCATCGCGCCGAGCTGGGCGGGCGTGAGCTCGGCCACCTGGGCGGACGTGAGCACGGCCACCTGGCGGGTGGTGAGGGCTCGCCAGTCTTCGCTCTCCAGGTTGCCCAGTTGCGTGGCGGTGAGCGCGCTCACCTGGGCGGTGGTGAGCGCGGCGAACTGCGCGGTGCCCAGCGCGTTGAGCGACTCGGTGGCCAGGCCGGCCATCTGCCCCGGGGTCACGAGCGAGATCTGGGTGGCGGTGAGCGACGAGATCTGCGTGCCGTCGAGCGCGCCGAACTGCTCGCCCGACCAGGCGCGCAGCGCGGCGGTGCTGAGCGAGCGCAGGTCGGCCGTCTCCAGCGCGGCGATCTGCGCCAATGTGAAGGCCGAGGCTTGCGCCGAGGTGAGGGCGGCGAACTGGGCGGTGCCCAGGCCGTTGAGCGTCTCGGGGGTGAAACTCGCGATGTGATCGGTCTGCAGCGCCGCCACTTGGGCGGTGGTGAGCGTGGCGACCTGGTCCGACGACAGCGCGCCCACCTGCTGCAGGCTGAGCGTGCGCACGATGGCGGTGCTGAGGGCGCGCAGGTCGGCCGACTCCAGGTTGGCGATCTGCACGTCGGTGAGGCCGCTCACCTGGGCGCTGGTCAGCGCGGCGAACTGCGCGGTGCCAAAGCCGTTGAGCGTGCTGCTGGGCAAGAGGCTGATGTTGCCGGCGCTGAGCGAGCCCACTTGCGCAGCGGTCATCGCGGCCAGCTGCGGGGCGCCGAGCGCGCTGAACTGGTCGACCGTCAAGGCGCCGATCACCGCGGTGCTGAGCGCGCGGAAGTCGGCGGTCTCCAGAATGGCCATCTGCGCGGGCGCGATGTTGGCCACCTGGGCGGTGGTGAGTGCGGCGTAGTGCTGGCTGGTGAGCGCACGCAGGTCGTTGCTCTCCAGGTAGTAGATCTGCGCGTCGGTGAGGGCCGCCACCTGGGCGGTGGTGAGGCCGGCGAACTGCGCGGTGCTGAGCGCGTTGAGCGAATCGATGGGCAGGCCGGCCAGCTGGGCCGGTGTCACCAGCGACAGCTGTGCGGTGGTGAGTGCCGTGAGGTGCGGGCCGTCGAGCGCCGCAAACTGTTCGGCCGACCAGGCACGCAGGGCCGAGGTGCTGATGGCGCGCAGGTCGGCCGTTTCCAGCGTGGCGATCTGCTCCAGCGTCATGGCCGAGGCCTGCGCCGTGGTGAGCACCGCAAAGTGCTGCGTGCTCAGCACGTTGAGCGTGTCGGGGGCCAGGCTGGCCAGGCGATCGGGCAGGAGCGCGGCCACTTGCGCGGTGGTGAGCACCTCGACCTGCGGGATGACGAGCGCCGCCAGTTGCTCGACCGACAACGCCTGCACGGCCGCCGGGCTGAGCGCGCGCAGGTCGAGGGTTTCGAGGTTGGTGATCTGCGCGGCGGTGAAAGCGCTCACCTGGGCGCTGGTCATCGCGGCGAACTGGGCCGAGGCAAAGGCGTTCAGTGTGGCGCTGTCGAGCGAGGCCAGGTGCGCGGGTGCAAGCGCGGCCACCTGCGCGGTGGTGAGCGAGGTGATCTGCTGCGTGCTCATCGCGGCAAACTGCTCGGCCGAGAGGGCACGTATGGCCGTGGGGCTCAAGGCGCGCAGGTCCAGCGTCTCGATCAATGCCACCTGCTCGGGCAGTAGAGCGCTCAGTTGATCCGAGGTGAGGGCGGCGTACTGCACCGAGCTGAGGGCGCGCAGGTCGTCGCTCTCCAGCAGCGCGATCTGCGCGGGTGTAATGGCTGCCACCTGGGCGGTGCTGAAGGCGGCGAACTGCGCGGTGCCAAAGGCGTTGAGCAGCTCCGAGGGCAGGCCGGCGATCTGTGAGGTGGTGATGACACCGAGCTGTGCCGGGCTCAGCGCCACCAGGTGCGAGCTGTCGAGTGCGGCGAGTTGTTCGGCCGACCACGCACGCAGCGCGCCGGTGCTGAGCGAGCGCAGGTCGGCCGTTTCCAGCGTGGTGATCTGTTCCAGCGTGAAGGCGGCTGCCTGGGCCGATGTGAGCGCGGCGAACTGGGCGGTGCCCAGCGCATTGAGGTCGTCACTCACCAGGCTGGCCACCTGGCTGGGCAGCAGCGAAGCCACTTGCATGGTGGTGAGTGAGGCGAGCTGGCCGCTGCCCAGCGCGTCGAGCTGCTCGGCCGAGAGGCTGCGCAGTGCGGCGCTGCCGAGTGCGCGCAGGTCGGCGGTTTCGAGCGAGGCCATCTGGCCCGGCGTCAGCGCGCCGAGCTGCGTGGTGGTGAGGGTGGCGAACTGCGCTGTGCCCAGCGCGTTGAGCTGGTCGGTGCCGAGCAGGCCCAGTTGCCCGCCGCTCAGTGCGCGGATGTGGGCGGTGCTGAGGGCGGCGAAGTCTTCGCTGCTCAGGCTGGTGAGCTGGGCATCGCTCAATGCGGCCAGTTGACTCGTGCTGAGCGCGGCGAAGTGCGCCGGTGTGAGGGCCGCCAGCTGCTCGGTGCTGAGGGTTTGCAGCGCAGCGATGCTGAGCGCGCGCAGGTCGGCCGTTTCCATGGCCGCGAGCTGCGCGGTGGTGAGCGCAGCCGCCTGCGCGGTGCCGAGCACAGCCACCTGGGTGGTGCTGAGTGCGGCGAGGTCGGCCGGGGTGAGGCTGGCGATCTGGTCGGTGTTGAGCGCGGGCACCTGCTGGGTGGTCAGCAGCGCCATTTGTGCCGAGCTGAGCGAGTCGATCTGCGCGGTGCTCAGGCCGGCGATGGCGGCCGAGCTGAGCGAGCGCAGGTCAGCGCTCTCCAGCGCCGGCATCTGCAGGCTGGTGATGGCGCGTGCCTGGGCCACGCTCAGGATGCTGAACTGGAAGGCACTGAGCGCGTTGAGCTCGTCGGTGCTCATCGCCGCGATCTGCGCGGGCGTGAGCGCGCGCACCTCGTCGTCGGTGAGCGCGTTGGCCGCGGGTGCGGTGCTCGACAGGTTCATGGCCACCACGCTCGCAAAGCGCGAGCGCAGCGCCTTGAAGATCGCGGCACCGAGTGACCAGTTGGGAAGGGAGATCTTCATGGCCCGTGGTCAGGAAGAGGCGGTCTGGGCCTGGAAACCCCCATGCTCCCGGCGCCAGTGAAGGCGCCGGGGTGCATGGATCAGATCAGCGGCAGGTTCTTGTCATCGGTCGGCAACAGGTTGCGATCGATGGACACCACACCTGCGCTGGCCTGGTGCGTCGACGTGGCCGGTGCCGCGCCGGTGGACAGAGCCGCCGGCAAGACCTCGGCCGGTGCGCCCGCCAGCAGCTCGTTGAGCGCCGGGGCCGCCGCCACGTCCTTCGCAAACCAGACGTCGGCCATGTCGTGCGTCGCACCGTCAGCGGTGGTGTAGCTCGAGGTCAGGCCCAGCAGGTTGCCGTTGTCGACTTCGGAGCCCGCCAAGGCGCTCAGGTCGAGCGAGACGACACCGAAGTCGGCCAGGCCGTGCAGTTCGCCGTCGTCGGTCTTGCCGTCCTGGTTGGCGTCGACCCACAACTTCAGCTCGCTGTAGCGGGCGTCGGCGGCGGTCAGCTTGCCGTCCTGGTTGCTGTCTTCGATCTTCATGGCCTCGTAGCCGTTGCCGGCGCGGCTGCCATCGGCCTTCTGCGTGGCCACACCGAAGAGCTCGGTGCCGTCGTTGATCTTGCCGTCGCCGTTGCGGTCCATGACCAGCAGGCCGTCGG
>NZ_JADMJX010000303.1 GCF_018780185.1 Rhizobacter sp. | reverse complement strand
GGCCCGCCCGGCACCGGCAAGACCGAGCTCGCCAAGGTGGCCGCGCAATCGGCCGGGCTCGAACTCTATGAAGTGGAATACGCCGACCGCGACGGCAACTCATTGAGTGGCCGCGACCGCTACCGCTCGCTGCAGATCAGCCAGGTGTTCCTGAAGGGCAGCCCGCAGGTGGCGCTGCTGTTCGACGAGGTCGAAGATGTGTTCCCACCGATCTCCACCGACGCCGCGCAGCTGATGGCGCGGCTCGACACAGGCGACGGCGCGCTCTCGGGCAGCGTGAGTGGCAAGGCCTGGGTGAACCAGATCCTGGAGACCAACCCGGTGCCGGTGATCTGGGTCACCAACCGCATCGAGCAGATCGACCCGGCGTTTCGCCGCCGCTTCCAGTACCACCTCGAATTGAAGAGCCCGCCGCCGGGGGCGCGCGAGGCGCTGGTCACCAAGGCGCTCGATGGCGTCAGCGTGTCGCCCGGTTTTGCCGCGCAACTCGCCGAGCGCAAGGGGCTGACGCCGGCGCAGGTGCGCACGGCGGTCAAGTTCGCCAAGCTCGCGATCGATGACAGCAACGCCACCACCATGGAGTCGCTGATCGAGCGCCAGCTCGGCAACGCCGACAAGGCGCTGGGCAGCACCCCCACCGAGCGTGGTGCACGGCGTGTGGTGACGAGTTACGACCTGAGCCTGGTGCACACCGAGTCGCGCTTCGAGATCGCCAAGATCATCGAGGCGCTGCGCCGCAAGGGCTATGGCACGCTGTGCTTTTACGGGCCGCCAGGCACCGGCAAGACGGCACTCGCCGAACACATCGCGCAGCAGCTGCAACGCCCGCTGATGATCCGCCAGGCCTCCGATCTCGTGAGCAAATACGTCGGCGAGACCGAGACCAACATGGCGCGCATGTTCGACGAAGCACAGACCGAGCAGGCCGTGCTCCTGCTCGACGAGGCCGACAGCTTCTTGCGCAGCCGGCGCATGGCCGAGCGCAACTACGAGGTGAGCGAAGTCAACGAGATGCTGCAGGGCATGGAGCGCTTCTCGGGCGTCTTCATCTGCACCACCAACCTGTTCGAAGACCTCGACGAGGCTGCGTTGCGCCGCTTCACCTTCAAGATCCGCTTCATGCCGCTCACGGCCGAGCAGCGCGAGCGCATGTTCGTGGCCGAAGCGCTGGGCGGCGACGCCTCGCTGCTGAGCCCCGAGCAGGTCGACCGGCTGCACCGCCTCGACGCGCTCGCGCCGGGCGACTTTGCCTCGGTCAAGCGCCAGGTCGACGTGCTGGGCGAGGCCTTTGCCCCCGACGAGTTCTTGTCGCAGCTGGAGGCCGAGCACCGCGTCAAACCCGAGGTGCGCCGCCGGCGCGACATCGGCTTCTTGCACTGACGCGACTTCCGTCACGTTCAGGCGCAGCGCTCAAGCCCAGGCCCACGAGGCCGATAACGAACGAACGATCGTGTTTCTGAGTGCCCCCAGGGCCGGGCTGAGCCCAGCCCGGCCCCCCGTGGGGTCAAGGGAACTTGGGGCGGCCCGGCGTTTCCTTGCGAGGGGTTGATGGAAGAGGCTTTTCTCGAATGGAGGGTGGGAGCAGATCTGTGGGCCGCCTCCACGGCGATGGCCATGTTTGCGGCCTACGTCGCGCTCGATCTGGCGCGCGGCGTGTCGTCGCGCCACACCTTCACCGCCTGGCGCTCGTTGATCGCGTCGGCGCTGGCCTTGTCGACCGGCACCTGGGCTGCTCATTTCATCGCCGTGGCGGGCGAACCCCTGCCCTTCAAGCTGGGTTATGACAGCGGCCTGGCGTTCGGTTCGCTCCTGCTCGCGCTGGTCACCTCGGTGGTCGGCGTCTACCTCAGCGCACGACCCGACCTGACCGGCACGCGTGTGGTGGTGGCCGCCCTGGTGCTGGGCACCGGGGTGTGCGCGGTGCCCGCCTTGAGCCTGATGGCCCTGCGGTTGACCCCGGCCCCCCACTGGAACCTGCTGATCGTCGCGGCGGGCTGGACCCTGGCCTGCCTCGGCTCCGGTGCCGCCTTGTCCATCGTGGCGGCGCAGCGGCGCAGCGCCTCGCAGCTGGGCCTGGGTTGGCAGGCCGGTGTGGCGCTGGGCCTCGGTGGCGCCGTCGCCATCGGCAACGCAGCGGTGTTGCTGGCCACCTCGGTGCCGCTGTTGAGCCAGTCGCTCTCGGTCGGCCGCACCGGCGCAGCCACCTTGTCGGCGCTGGCCGTGCTGGGTGTGCCGGCCCTGCTGGCCTTGCTGCTGATGATCTCGGTGCTCGAAGCGCGCTTTCGCCAGCTGCTCAAGCGCACCCGCGACGAAGTGAAACGCGCGGCGCAGACCGACCGCCTGACCGAGCTGCCCAACCGCTCGATGTTCGAAGAAAGCCTGCAAGTGGCGGCCATCCGCGCCGACCGCCAGCAGCACAAGCTGGCCCTGCTGTTCATCAACGTCGACGGGCTGAAGGCCGTCAACGAATCTTTCGGCCAGGCCACCGGTGACGCCGTGCTGCGTGAAGTGGCGCGGCGCCTGCGCGCGCTGGCAGGCACACACGACCTGGTGGCGCGCGCCGGCGGCGACGAATTCCTGCTGATGCTCGAAGGCAACCCCACCACCCAGGACGCGGCCCACATGGCCGAGCGCGTGCTGGGCAGCATGAACGAGCTGTGCCGCATCGAAGACCACGAGATCTCGACCTCGTGCTCGGTCGGCGTGGCGGTCTACCCCGAGCACGGCACGGCGGCCAAGCTGATCGCCCACACAGCCGCAGCCATGCGCAACGCCAAACGCACCGGCGGCGGAGCGCACTGCTTCTTTGAAGAGCGCATGGTGGCGGGGGCGCGCGACCAGGTCGAGCTGCTGCAAGACCTGCGCCGCGCCATCGCCAACCGCGAGCTCGAGCTGCACTACCAGCCGAAGATCCATGCCCCCAGCGGCCAGATCACCGGCGCCGAGGCGCTGATGCGCTGGAAGCACCCCCAGCGCGGCATGATCGGCCCCAACGTCTTCATCCCGCTGGCCGAGCGCTATGGCCTCATCAACGCGCTGGGCAACTGGCTGATCGAAGACGTTTGCCGGCAGATCCGCGCCTGGCGCGACCAGGGCCTGCGCATGCGGGTGGCGCTCAACCTCTCGGTGCACCAGCTGCGCCAGGCCGACCTGGCCGAGCGCATCGTCGAGGCGCTGGCGCGCCACCACATCGAGCCCTCGCTGCTGACCTGCGAGATCACCGAGTCGGCCGCGATGGACGACACCCGCGTCACGCTGCAGATGATCGAGCAGCTCTCGGCCGCGGGCGTGCACCTGTCGATCGACGACTTCGGCACCGGCTACTCGTCCTTGAGCTATTTGCGCCAGCTGGCAGCCGAAGAGCTGAAGATCGACCGCAGCTTCATCTGCGACCTGGAGACCAGCGCCGATGCGCGCGCCATCGTCGACGCCGTGGTCAAGCTCGCGCAGGCACTGGGCCTGAAGGTGGTGGCCGAGGGGGTCGAGACCGAACAGCAGCAGGAGATCTTGCGCCGCCTGGGCTGCAACGAGTTGCAGGGCTACCTGTTTGCCAAGCCGATGTCGGCCAGCGCGCTGGCGTTGTGGGCGATGAACGATGAAGGCCCGCGGGCGCTCGACTTCCGGCCGTCGCTGTTTGGCGACACGCTGCCGCAGACCATCATCTCCTGACGCCGGCCCTGCATTCGCGGGGGGCTTGACACCATTTCTACAATGGCGAAATGAAAGCCATTGCCTACACCCGCGCTGCTGCGCTGCCCGAGATCCTCAAGAACCGCATCGCCGTCCTCGACGGCGCGATGGGCACCATGATCCAGCGCTACAAGCTCAGCGAGGCCGACTACCGCGGCGAGCGCTTCAAGGCGCACCCCAAGGACTTGAAGGGCAACAACGAGCTATTGCAGTTCACCCGGCCCGATGTGATCAGCGAGATCCATGAGCAGTACCTGGCCGCCGGCGCCGACCTGATCGAGACCAACACCTTCGGCGCCACCACCGTGGCGCAAGAAGACTACAAGCTGGCCCACGTGGCGCGCGAGATGAATCTGGCCGGCGCCCGCCTCGCGCGCGCCGCCTGCGACAAGTACAGCACCGCCGACAAGCCCCGCTACGTGGCCGGCGCCCTCGGCCCGACCCCGCGCACCGCGAGCATCAGCCCCGACGTGAACGACCCGGCCGCGCGCAACGTGAGCTTCGACGAACTGAAGGCCGCCTATTACGAACAGGGCGAGGCCTTGCTCGAAGGCGGCGCCGACGTGTTCCTGGTGGAAACCATCTTCGACACGCTCAACGCCAAGGCGGCGATCTTTGCCTTGGATGAGCTGATGGAAAACACCGGCGAGCGCCTGCCGGTGATCATCTCGGGCACCGTCACCGACGCGTCGGGCCGCATCCTGTCGGGCCAGACCGTGAGCGCTTTCTGGCACAGCGTGCGCCATGCGCGGCCACTGGCCGTGGGCCTGAACTGCGCTTTAGGCGCCGCGCTGATGCGGCCTTACATCGAAGAGCTGGCCAAGGTGGCGGGTGACACCTTCATCAGCTGCTACCCCAATGCCGGCCTGCCCAACCCGATGAGCGACACCGGCTTCGACGAGACGCCCGAGATCACCGGCAGCCTGGTCGAAGAGTTTGCGCGCGCGGGCTTCTTGAACATCGCCGGCGGCTGCTGCGGCACCACGCCGGACCACATTGCCGAGATTGCCAAGCGGGTGGCGAACTACCGGCCACGCACGCGGCACGACCCGTTGTTCAGTGGGCTCATGGCGGCCTGACGAACCGGTCATTCCCGCGTTCGCGGGAATGCCGTCAAGCCAGGCGTAGCAGCTTCTCCATGTGCAGCCGCACCTTGACCTCGTGCGGCGCCACCCCGCCCGTCACATCGTGCGGGCGCACGCGGGTGTCGCGCAGCACCGGCTCGACCAGCGCCGTGCCGCTCTTGCTGACGATGCTCGCCACCTTGGGCGTCTTGGCGTGGGCGCCGCGGCGCAGCACCACGGCCACCTCACCGCTGCCCAATCTCACATAGCTGCCCGGCGGGTGGATGCCGGTGGCCTGGATGACAGCCTTGCCGGCGTCATCGGCCTGCTGCTGTTCGTCGAGGTAAGCCGCCTTCACCGCCGCCGACGCGGCGAGCGCCGGTCGCGCGCGGCGCATGCTCAGGCGAGCGGAGAAGATGTCGGCGCGCTGCACCAGCCGCGCCAGTTGCAGACCCGGTGACTGTGCCGCCAGGGGGCCGGCCAGCGTGGCGTGGTGGTGCTCCACCGCCTGCAGCCAGAGCGGGTCGGTGACACCCGCTTCACCCAGGCACCGCACCGCACGCTGCGCATGGTCGTCGATCAGCGCGCGCTGCCGGGCCGAGGGCGGCTCCTCTTGCAGGGCCAGCTGGTCCTGCAACGCGGTCATCGAGATGTTCATCGTCAGCGCGGCGCAACGCAGCGAGCTGCGCCACTCGGGCGTGAAGCCGGGCAACTGGCGTGCGGCCAGTTCGCACAACACGGCCACCAGCACGCTGTGGGTCACGCTGTAGTGGTGTGCATCGCTGGTGGTGGCTTGCACCAGCACCAGCATGGCGAGGTCGGCGTCGGCCTCGACCAGCTCCAGCAACTCAGCGTGCAGCTTGTGCAGGCGCGGCAGAAAGTCGCTCGGCGGCGGGTCTTGCAACAACGCGCGGCCGCGCATCTGCAGGTTGGTCCAGGCCATGGCCGGGTCCAGGGCGGGCTTGGTGGCCACCGTGGCCGACATCATCGCGCCATCGGGCTGCGCTCGGGCGATCTGGCCCAGCGGTGCGTTCTGCCGCAGCATCGAATCGAGCTTGCCGGCCATGGCGCGCTTGAGCAGGTCGCCCTCGAGCTCGTCGACATAGAGCGCGCGCGCCACCAAGCGCTGGCGTTGCTCTTCAGACGCCACCATCACGCCCTTGGCCAGCAGCAGGTGACCGGTCGCGTCGCGCACCGACACCGGCGCGGGGTGGCCGATGCGAAGAATCTCCGGTGGAATCTGAATCACGGACATGTGCGGGAGCGAGAGAAAACCAGGCGGGCACCCGAACCGCCGGACGCCCTCAATGGGTTTTCGACCGCCTCAGCACCAACTTGAATCAGCTCCGGGCCGGCCCGCGTTCACTTCGACGCGGGGGCTGCCACCCGGGTCTTTTCGCCCACCAGGATCTCCACACGGCGGTTGGTCGCGCGGCCGGCTTCGTCGTCGTTGCTGGCCAGTGGGTCGCGTGCCCCGCGGCCCGCCACGGCAATGCGCACCGGCGACATGCCCCGCGCCACCAGCCAGTCGCGGGTGCTCGCCGCGCGGTCGAGCGACAAGGCGTCGTTGGCAGCGGCCGCACCCTTGGTATCGGTGTGGCCCACGATGCGCAGCTCGGCCAAGGGCACGTTGCGCAACGCGAGCGCGATCTTGTCGAGCACCGCCGTGGCGCTTGGCTTGAGCGCCGAGCGGTTGGGCTGGAAGGTCAAGTCGCCAGGCAAGGTGATCCACAACCGCTCGTCGGTGGTCTTGGCCAGGGTGACGCCGGTGCCGCTCAAGGCGCTGGCGAGCTGGCGCTCGGCGGCGTCCATCTGGGGCGACCAGGCACGGGTGCCGGGCGCGGCCTGGCCATACACCGGGCCAGGCGCCGAGCCCGGCACGGGGCTGGCCACCACCGGCACGGGCTTGGGTGGCGCGGTGCAGCCCGCCAACAAGGCGAGGAAGAGAGCGAGCGGGGGGAGTGAGCGCTTGAGCATGATCGTGTCGATTCTGTCGTGGCTGGCCATTGGAACTGCTGAAACCCCTCCCGATGCAGGGGGGCTCTTCGGTTTTGTAACCAGCAATGACCCCACTTATTCCTGCAGGAGGTGGTGCACGCTCGCATAAAATCTGCCACTTCCAAGGAGCGTTGCGACGGTGTCTGACCCAAGACGCCGCCAGGCTTGGAAGCTCGCAACGACGCTCACCCCTGCATGCCTTTCAGCCGCATGCGCTGCGGGTGAGCACCCCAGCGCATGCCGCGTTCTTCACGAACCCTTGCCGCCATGACTGCACCGCACACCAACGTCCCACCGATGAAGCTTTCGGGCCTGGAGCCCATCCTCATCGGCGAAGGCAGCCTCTTCGTCAACATCGGCGAGCGCACCAACGTCACCGGCTCCAAGGCGTTTGCACGCCTCATCCTCAACGGCCAGTTCGAAGAGGCGCTGGCGGTCGCGCGCCAGCAGGTCGAAAACGGCGCCCAGGTGATCGACATCAACATGGACGAGG
>NZ_JADMJX010000349.1 GCF_018780185.1 Rhizobacter sp. | reverse complement strand
GCACGAAGACATCAAGGGCCTGGCCAAGGTCTTCACCGGCTTCAGCTGGTACGCCGGCCCCAACCTGGCCGACCGCACCAACAGCCGCTTCTTCGGCGGCAATGCCAACGCCGAGCGCGACATCCGCCCGATGCAGGCCTACAACCAGTACCACTCGGTCAGCGAGAAGCGCTTCCTGGGTACGGTGATCCCCGCCGCGGGCACAGCCAACGCCGACGCCGACCTGCGCATCGCGCTCGATACGCTGTTCAACCACCGCAACGTCGGCCCCTTCATCGGCAAGCTTCTGATCCAGCGCATGGTGACCAGCAACCCGAGCCCCGCCTACGTGGGCCGCGTGGCGGCTGCCTTCAACAACAACGGCTCGGGGGTGCGCGGTGACATGAAGGCCGTGTGGCGCGCCATCCTGCTCGACCCCGAGGCACGCACCTATGACGCATCGAGCACCAGCTATGGCAAGGTGCGCGAACCCATCCTGCGCCTGTCGCACTTCTTGCGCGCCTTCAAGGTGACGTCGACCACCGGCAACTTCACCGGCCTGGACAACACCGACAACACCACCAACAACCTGGGCCAGAGCGCACTGCGCTCGCCCACGGTGTTCAACTTCTTCCGCCCTGGCTTTGCGCCGCCCAACAGCGCCGCCGCCGCGGCCGGGTTGGTGTCGCCCGAGCTGCAGCTGGCCAACGAGGTGTCGGTCGCCGGCTACCTCAACTACCTGCGCAGCAACTGGCTCACGGTCAATGCCGGGCGCGACCTGCAGCTCGACTTCAGCGCCGAGCTCGCTCTGGCCGACAACCCCGGCGCGCTGGTCGACCGGCTGAACCTGCTGCTGATGTCGGGCCAGATGAGCAGTGCGCTGCGCACGCAGATCATCGACGGCATCACCGGGCGGGCCATCCCGACCACCAACCAGACCAACATCGACGCCGCCAAGCGAGACCGCGTGTTCATCGGCATCTTGCTGACCATGGCCTCGCCCGACTACATGATTCAGAAGTGAAGAGGGAGACCGACATGTCGAACAACCAAGCTTCTCGCCGCGAGTTCCTGCGCCGTGCCGCCATCCTGTCCGGTTCGGTCGGGCCTGCCGCCCTGCCCTTCGCGATGAACATGGCCACGATGAACGCGGCCCATGCGCAGAGCACCACCGGCTACAAGGCCCTGGTGTGCCTGTTCCTGTATGGCGGCAACGACTCCGCCAACATGGTGCTGCCCACCGACACCACGTCGTGGAACACCTACTCCACGGTGCGCGCCACGGCGCCCGACCCGATCGCGCTGCGCCCTGAAGGCACGGCTGCCGACGGCACTGCAGCTGCAGCCTCGCCGGCCGCGCTGGGGGGTGTGTTGCGCCTTACGCCCAACTTCACCGCCTTCCCCGTCAACAACACCCGCACCTTCGCGCTGCACCCCAGCATGCCGGAGATGCGCAGCCTGTTCGACGCCGGCCGCGTGGCCGTGATCGCCAACGCCGGCCCGCTGATCACCCCGCTGACCAAGGCGGAGTACCAAGCCAACAGCGCCGCCAAGCCGCGCCCGCCCAAGCTCTTTTCGCACAACGACCAGCAGTCGACCTGGCAGGCGCTCGGCCCCGAGGGCGTGCGCACCGGCTGGGGAGGGCGCTTCGGTGACCTGCTCGCCGGCAGCAACACCAACACCGTCTTCACCAGCATCTCGGTGGGTGGCAACGCGGTGTTCATGGCCGGTGACACCGTCTTCCAATACCAGGTGGGCAACGGCGGTGCAGTGGCCATCGGCAACATCACCGGCACGCTGTACGGCTCGGCTGCGGCGGCCACCAGCTACCGCAACATCATCACGGCCAACAACGCACCCGACAGCGTGGCGCACCTGCTGGGGCGTGAGCAGACCAACATGACCAAGCGCTCGATCGATGCGCAGGTGGCGTTCCAGGGGGCCTACGCTCCCACCGCAACCACGGTGGCGGCGCCCACCCAGTACGTGCAGCCGTCCACCCGCACCAACCAGAACAACGGCCTGGCGCAGCAGCTGCAAACAGTGGCACGCATCATCAGCGTGCGCAGCACCCTGGGCGCGGGCCGGCAGGTGTTCTTCGTCAGCATGGGCGGCTTCGACACCCACGACAACCAGAACCGTGGCCAGGCCGACCTGATGGCCCGTCTGTCGCACGCCATCAACTACTTCGACGGCGTCATGGCCACCATGGGCATGAGCAACAACGTCACCCTGTTCACCGCCTCCGATTTCGGCCGCACCTTCACCAGCAATGGCGACGGCACCGACCACGGCTGGGGCGCTCACCACTTCGTGCATGGTGGCGCCGTCAACGGCAAGGAAATCTACGGCCGCTTCCCGCAGGTGGGCCTGAACCAGCCCGACGAAGTGGGCTCGGGCAGCTTCCTGCCCGGCGTGTCGGTCGACCAGATCGGCGGCACCCTGGGCAAGTGGTTCGGCATCAGCGACTCCAACCTCAACATGGTGTTCCCGAACCTGCGCAACTTCCAGGCTGACCTGGGCTTCATGAAGCCTGCGTGATCACCAACCCGGGCAGCGGCCACGGCGCTCACTGCGCCGTGAGCACGCGCCGGTATTGAATCGCCTCGGCCAGGTGGCTGACCTGGATCGCATCACTCTGCGCCAGATCGGCCGCCGTGCGGGCCATGCGCAGCACGCGGTGGTAGCTGCGAGCCGACCAGCCCAGGCGCGCTGCGGCGGCCTGCAAAAAGCGCAAGCCGGCCTCGTCGAGCGCGCAGTGTTCATCCACCAACGCCCCGCTGAGCTGTGCATTGGTGCAGCCCTGGCGCGCCCACGCCCGTTGCCGCGCGCGCACCACCCGTTCAGCGATCTGGGCGCTGGGTTCGCCATCGGGAGCCGCGGCCAGGGTGCCGGGGGGCACGGCCGGCACTTCGAGCTGCAGGTCGATGCGATCGAGCAAGGGCCCGCTGATGCGGCCCTGGTAGCGCAACACCGCATCGGGCGTGCAGCGGCAGGCCCGCAAGGGGCTGCCGAGGTGGCCGCACGGGCAGGGGTTCATGGCCGCGATCAATTGAAACCGCGCCGGGAACTCGGACTGCCGCGCGGCACGCGAGATCGTGATGCGGCCGGTCTCCATCGGCTCGCGCAAGGCTTCGAGCGCCGCACGCTGGAACTCTGGCAATTCATCGAGGAACAAGACCCCGTGGTGCGCCAGAGAGATTTCGCCCGGCCGCGGCGGTGAACCACCCCCCACCAGCGCGACCGACGAGGCACTGTGGTGAGGTTGGCGAATCGGGCGCACGGCCCAGCGCTCGGGCTTGAAGCCGCCGTTCAGGCTCAGCACCGCTGCCGACTCCAGCGCTTCGTCTTGCGACAGCGGTGGCAACAAGCCCACGAAACGGTGCGCGAGCATCGACTTGCCGGTGCCCGGCGGGCCCATCATCAAGACACTGTGGCCGCCTGCTGCGGCAATTTCCAGCCCCCGCTTGGCCGCGGCCTGGCCTTTGACCTCGATCAGGTCGGGCACGCTGACGGTGTTGCGAAACACCTCGGCGCGGGCGCGCGGCAGCGCGGCGGCTAGGGCTGCCTCGCCCACGGGCTGCATGGCCTGCACCACCTCCAGCAGGTGAGCGGCGCTGTGAATGGCAAGACCTTCCACCAGGGCCGCTTCTTGTGCGCTTTCAACGGGCAAGACCAGCGCACGCGCCGTTTGGGCGTCACGCTGCAGCGCCAGCCCCATGGCCAAGGCACCGCGCACCGGTCGCAGGTCGCCAGCCAATGACAACTCGCCGGCGAACTCGAAACGCGACAGGCGTTGCGCATCGACCTGCCCACTCGCGGCGAGGATGCCCAAGGCAATCGGCAGGTCGAAGCGACCGCTCTCCTTCGGCAGGTCGGCCGGTGCCAGGTTCACGGTAATTCTTTTGTTATGAGGGAACTCGAGCCCGCTGTTTTGCAGCGCGGCGCGCACCCGTTCGCGCGCCTCCTTGACCTCGGTGTCGGCCAAACCCACCAGCGTGAAGCTGGGCAAGCCATTGGCCAGATGAACCTCGACCGTGACCGCCGGCGCGGCCAGGCCGTTGAGCGCCCGGCTGTGGATGACCGCGAGTGACATGGACCTTCCTCCCTGTGCATGCGCCGCGCAGACGTGTGCGCCGCTGTCATGTGCCGGGCATTGTGCCCGGCGGCATACCCCCACCAGCACCCCCAAAAGAGCGCACCATCTTCGTGCGGGTCAGCCGACAAGCCGAGGCAACACACTTTCTTGGTGCATCCACAGCCGAGCGCCGAAACGAAGGCTCGCAGATGGGGCGCGACGCCCCAAAAAGGCCTTGGCACAAAAGCTGCACAAGCCTCGCTGCCTTGATGGCGGGCTTTGTTCGAGCCGCGTCATCGTGACGACACCCACGTCGAAGTACCTGCAACACCCCTGAATCCTCTAACTGGAGATGACCATGAAGATGGTGACTGCCATCGTCAAGCCGTTCAAGCTTGACGAAGTTCGTGAAGCCCTCAGCGCCATTGGCGTGCAGGGCATCACGGTGACCGAAGTCAAGGGCTTCGGCCGCCAAAAGGGCCACACCGAGCTGTACCGCGGCGCGGAGTACGTGGTGGACTTTCTGCCCAAGGTGAAGATCGAAGCCGCCGTCGATGACTCGCTCATCGACCGCGTGATCGAAGCCATCGAAACCGCAGCCCGCACCGGCAAGATCGGTGACGGCAAGATTTTTGTCTCGCCGCTGGAACAAGTGGTGCGCATCCGCACCGGCGAGACGGGCAAGGACGCCCTCTGACGCGAAAAAGAGAGACAACCCACCATGAAAAAACTCATTGCAACTCTCGTCCTGGGCCTGTCGGTCCTGGGCTTCAGCGGAGCCTCGTTTGCACAGGCAGCATCCGCACCCGAGGCGGCCGCTTCGGTCGCCGCAGCCCCGGCCGCGGCTTCTGCGCCGGCTGAGGCCGCGTCGGCCGCGGCACCTGCCGCTTCCGCAGCCCCGGCGCCGGTCGCCAACAAGGGCGACGTGGCCTGGCTGATCGTCGCCACCCTGCTCGTCATCATGATGACGGTGCCCGGCCTCGCGCTCTTCTACGGCGGCCTGGTGCGCAGCAAGAACATGCTGTCGGTGCTGATGCAGGTCTTCGTGACCTTCTCGCTGATCGTCGTGCTGTGGGCCATCTATGGTTACAGCCTCGCGTTCACGGCGGGCAACTCCTTCATCGGTGGGCTCGACAGGTTGTTCCTGAAGGGAGTGTTCGACCCCGCCACTGGTGCGTTCGCGATGGCAGCGACCTTCAGCAAGGGTGTTTACATCCCTGAGTTGCTGTTCGTCGCCTTCCAGGCCACGTTTGCCGGCATCACCTGCTGCCTGATCATTGGCGCGTTCGCAGAGCGCATCAAGTTCTCGGCCGTGCTGATGTTCATGGTGCTGTGGTTCACCTTCAGCTACGCACCGATCGCCCACATGGTCTGGTTCTGGGCGGGTCCTGACGCTTACACCTCGGCAGCGGTCGTGGACGCGACCAACGCCACGGCGGGCCTGATCTGGCAATGGGGTGCGCTCGACTTCGCAGGCGGCACCGTGGTGCACATCAACGCCGCTGTGGCCGGCCTGGTCGGCGCCTACATGATCGGCAAGCGTGTCGGCTACGGCAAGGAAGCCTTCACGCCGCACTCGCTGACGCTGACGATGGTCGGTGCTGCCCTGCTGTGGGTGGGCTGGTTCGGCTTCAATGCCGGCTCGGCACTCGAAGCGAGCAACGGCGCCGTGCTGGCCTTCATGAACACCTTCACCGCCACCTCGGCCGCGGTGTTGGCCTGGTGCATCGGCGAAGCGCTGATGAAGGGCAAGGCCTCGATGCTGGGTGCCGCGTCCGGCGCGGTGGCCGGCCTGGTGGCGATCACCCCGGCCGCCGGCAACGTCGGCCTGATGGGCGCGATCGTGATCGGCTTCGTCGCCGGCTTCGCCTGCCTGTGGGGTGTCAATGGCCTGAAGAAGCTGCTCGGCGCGGACGACTCGCTCGATGTGTTCGGCGTGCACGGTGTCGGCGGCATCGTCGGCGCCCTGCTCACCGGCGTGTTCAACACCCAGGTGCTCGGCGGCCCGGGCCTGGTGACCGACTGGGTCACCGCCACGGTCGGCTCCAATCCGATCGGCACGCAAGTGTGGATCCAGCTCAAGGCCGTGCTGTTGACCGTCGTGTGGTCGGGTGTGGTCTCTCTGGTCGCCTTCAAGATCGTCGACCTGGTGATCGGTCTGCGGGTGCCGGAAGAAGAAGAACGCGAAGGCCTGGACATCACGTCGCACGGCGAAACCGCTTACCACCAGTAAGCACGCGCTCTCAGTTGAACGAAAAGGCCACCGCGAGGTGGCCTTTTTCATGGCCGTCGGGTTTGTCACGCCAGCCACCGAATGAGCGGCTTGCGATCGGCGCGATCAGCCTCAACTGCCTAAAATTCCGTTTCCTCAGCCGTTCCCCGGGCCCCGCACATGGTTCCTCACCTCATCACCGCACTCACCGGCCCGATCAACGAACTGGAGCAGCGCATTCTCGAATCGTTGCCCGCCATCGAGCGCTGGTTCCGGCTCGAATGGATGGAGCACACGCCGCCCTTCTACACCTCGGTCGATCTGCGCAACGCCGGCTTCAAGCTGGCGCCGGTCGACACCAACCTCTTTCCGGGCGGCTTCAACAACCTCACGCCCGAGATGCTGCCGCTGGCGGTGCAGGCGGCGATGGCGGCGATCGAGAAGATCTGCCCGGAGGCGAAGAACCTGCTGCTGATCCCCGAGAAGCACACGCGCAACACCTTCTACCTCGCCAACGTGGTGCGGCTGAAGCAGATCTTTCACCAGGCCGGCCTCAACGTGCGCCTGGGCACGCTCGACGAGACCATCAAGGCGCCGACGCAGATCGATCTGCCCGACGGCACCTCGCTCACGGTCGAGCCGCTGGTGCGCACGCGCGGCCGCCTGGGGCTGAAAGACTTCGACCCCTGCACCATCCTGCTGAACAACGACCTGTCGGCCGGCCTGCCCAAGGTGCTGGAAAACCTGCACGAGCAGTATTTGTTGCCGCCGCTGCACGCCGGCTGGGCGGTGCGGCGCAAGACCAAGCACTTCCAGGCCTATGAAGAAGTGGCCAAGAAGTTTGCCAAGCTGCTGGGCATGGACCCGTGGCTCATCAACCCGATGTTCGCGCGCTGCGGCGAGGTCAACTTCAACGATGGCAGCGGCGCCGAGTGCCTGGCGAGCAACGCCGAAGCGCTGCTCGGCAAGATCCGCCGCAAGTACAAGGAGTACGGCATCCAGGAGAAGCCCTTCATCATCGTCAAGGCCGACGCCGGCACCTACGGCATGGGCATCATGACGGTGCGCG
>NZ_JADMJX010000055.1 GCF_018780185.1 Rhizobacter sp. | reverse complement strand
CGGCCCCGCACGAAGAGCTTGTCGATGTCTTCGGGCGTGGTGCGGCCCCGGCTTTCGGTCTGCACCAGCACGTCGTATTGGTCGGCGTCGCGCTTGTAGCGGGTGACGGCGCGGCCACCGAGCATGGTCTCGACCGTGCGCGCCACCTGGTCGACGCTCACGCCCGCGTCGGCGGCGCGGTCACGATCGACTTCGAGAAAGATCTCGGGCTTGTTGAGCCGCAGGTCGGTGTCTGGCTGCACGAAACCGGGGTTCTTGGCCATCTCGCCCAGGAACTGCTGCGCCACCTTGGAAAGGTTGTCGTAGCTGTCGCTGGTGGCGATCACGTAATTGATAGGCCGTTCGCGAAAGCCCTGCCCCAGGCTGGGCGGTGTGACCGGGAAGGCACTCACGCCGGGCAGGCCCGCAAAGCGCGGCTGCAGCTCACGCGCAAGCTGCAGCGTGGTGCGCTCGCGCAAGTCCCAATCGACGGTGCGCATGATCGCGATGCCTTGCGACACGCTGGGGTTGCCGGCCACCACGAAGACGCGGTCGAACTCGGGGTAGTCGCGGCCGATGTCTTCGATGGCACGCAGGTAGCGGGCCGTGTAGTCGAGCGTCGAGCCATCTGGCGCGTTGACCGAGGTGAGGATCACGCCGCGGTCTTCGAGCGGCGCGAGCTCGCTCTTGGCCGAGCTGAACAACCACCAGCTGCCGCCGGCCGAGGCGAGCATCACCACCAGCACCACCCAGCGGTGGGCGAGCGTCCAGCCCAGCGCGCGCGAGTAGCCACGGGTGAGCCGGTCGAGCGCTGATTCCATCCACACGTCAAAGCGGGTTGGCTTGGCCTCGTGGCGCAGCAGCTTGCTGCACATCATGGGCGTGAGCGTGAGCGCCACGAAACCCGAGACGATCACCGCCCCGGCGAGCGTCAACGCAAACTCGGTGAACAAGCGCCCGGTGCGCCCCGGTGCAAAGGCCAGCGGCGCGAACACGGCCGCCAGCGTCATGGTCATGGCCACCACCGCAAAGCCGATTTCCTTGGCGCCCTTGAGCGCTGCCTGGAAGGGGCTCATGCCCTCTTCAATGTGGCGGAAGATGTTTTCGAGCACCACGATGGCGTCGTCGACCACCAGCCCGATCGCCAGCACCAGGGCCAGCAAGGTGAGCGTGTTGATGGTGAACCCGGCCAGCGCCATGATCGCGAAGCTGCCGATCAGGCTCACCGGAATCGTCACCAGCGGAATGATGGCCGCGCGCAGGTGGCGCAAGAAGATGAACACCACCAGCGCCACCAGCAACACCGCCTCGGTGATGGTGGTGAACACCGACTTGATCGACTTGTCGATGAACACCGAGTTGTCGTTGGCCACCTGCACCTTCACGCTGGGCGGCAGGTCGAGCTGCAGCTTGGGCAGCATCTCGCGCACGCCGGCGGCCACCTCCAGCGGGTTGGCGGTCGCCTGGCGAATGACGCCGAGCGACACCGACGGCACGCCATTGAGCCGCACGCTGCTGCGGTCGCTGGCCGAGGCCTGCTCGATGCGCGCCACATCTCGCAGGCGCACCGTGTAGCCATTCACCAGCTTGAGCGACACCGCTTCAAACTGCGCCACCGTGTTGAGGTCGGTGCGCGCCGTCACGCTGAACTCGCGCTGCTGGCTTTCAATGCGGCCGGCTGGCACCTCCAGGTTTTGCCGGCGCAGGGCGTCTTCCACGTCTTGCACCGTCAGCTTGTAGGAGGCGAGCTTGTCCGGGTCGAGCCAGATGCGCATCGAAAACTTGCGGTCACCGTTGATCTGCACGTCGGCGACGCCGGGCACGGTCTGCAGGCGAGGCTTCACGACCCGGTTGACCAGGTCGGTCACTTCGAGCGGCGACATGGTTTCGCTGATGAAGGCCAGCCACACGGTCGGCGTGGCATCGGCTTCCACCTTGGCGATGACTGGTTCGTCGATCGCGTCAGGCAGGCGTGCGCGCACACGCGAAACCCGGTCGCGCACATCGGCCGCCGCGTCGTCGGGGTTCTTCTCCAGCTTGAAGCGCACCGTGATCTGGCTCTGCTCGGAGCGCGAGATCGAGGTGATGATCTCCACGCCGTCGATGCCGGCGATGGAGTCTTCGAGTGGCTTGGTGACCTGCGACTCGATGACCTCGGACGACGCGCCGATCAGCCGCGTCGACACGTTGACCACCGGCTCGTCGATGCGCGGGTACTCGCGCACCTGCAGCCGCTGGAACGACACCGCGCCCACCAGCACCAGCAGCAGCGACAGCACGGTGGCAAAGACCGGGCGGCGAATGGTGACGTCTGACAAGCGCATGGTGTTGTGCCTTCAGGTCAGAGCGCAACCACCGGGCGACTGGCCGCCCCGCTGGCTCCACTGGCACCACGCGCCGGTGCACGCGCAGCCGGCTTGCCCACGTCGACCACCCGCAGCGGCAGCGACTCGCCGCGCAGCAGGCGCGTCTGCCCCGCCGTCACGACCACATCACCCGCCGCCAGGCCTTCGAGAATCTCGACCTTGCCGGGCAGGCGCATGCCGATGCGCGCCTCGATCCGCTGCGAGACCTTGCCGTTGGGGCCATCGACCACCTTCACCAGATACTGCTTGCCGGCCAGCGGCACCAGCGCTTCTTCAGGCACCACCAGCGCATTGGCGCGCGTGGCAAACACCACCCGCGTGCGCGCAAACATGCCCGAGCGCAACTCGCCGCTGCTGTTGGGCAGGCGCGCACGCACCAGCAAGGAGCGGCCATTGGCGTCGAGCAAAGAGTCGACCGCATCGACCTTGCCCTTGAACGACTTGCCCGGCATGGCATCGAGCTGCGCTTCGACAGGCTGCCCCGTCTTGATGCGCGACACGTAGCGTTCGGCCAAGCGGAAGTCGAGCAGAACCGAAGACAGGTCTTCGACGTTCACCAGGTCAGCGCCGTCTTTGACGTAATCGCCCACGTTGACGCTGCGGATGCCGGCCACGCCATCGAAGGGCGCCTCGATGCGCATGCGTGCGAGCTGCGCGCGGGCCAGCGCCACCTGGGCATCGGCCACCTCCAGCGCGGCCGCACTCTGATCGACCACGCTCTGGCTCACGAAATTGGCCGCCACCAGCTCGCGGTTGCGCTGCAGGTTGGTGCGCGCAATGCTGGCCTGTGCCTCGGCCTGCTGAAGCTGCGCCAACTGCAGCGTGTTGTCGAGCTGCACAAGCAGCTGGCCGCGCTTCACGCGCTGACCGTCGTTGAAGCCCAGGCGCGAGATGCGCCCGCTGACCTCGGGGCGCAGCACCACACCCTGGTGTGAGCGCAAGGAGCCCACGCCCTGGGCGTCGTCGTCGATGGTCAGGGCCTCGACCTTGCCCACTTCCACCGCCACCGGGCCACCGGCCCCTGCGGCCGCAGCTGGCGCCGCACCCGATGCGCTGGTCGCGGCGCCCATCACACCGCCCGACCCCGAGCCCTTGTGCTGGTACCACCACGCAGCAGCACCCGCCACCGAGATGCCCACCACTGCGACCACCGTATGCAAAATCTTCACGCTCAACCTTGTTAGCTTGTCAAACGAATGTAGCCCGCACCCGCGCGCAGCAGGAAGCTGGAAATCACGTAGCCGCCGATTCCACCCCACGGTTGGCGAGTGCATCGGCGCGCTCGTTGCCGGGGTCGCCGGCATGGCCCTTGACCCAGCGCCAGGTGACGTGGTGCAGGTCGCGCAACGCGTCGAGCCGCTGCCACAGGTCGGCGTTCTTCACCGGCTTCCTGTCGGCGGTTTTCCAGCCACGGGTCTTCCAGCCATGGATCCACTCGGTGATGCCTTTGCGCACGTATTCGCTGTCGGTGTAGATGGTGATGTCGCAGCTGCGCTTGAGCGAGGTCAGAGCTTCGATCACGGCGGTCAGTTCCATGCGGTTGTTGGTGGTCTGGCGCTCGCCACCGAAGAGTTCTTTTTCGTGCTCGCCGGTGCTCAGCCAGGCGCCCCAACCACCGGGGCCTGGGTTGCCCTTGCAGGCGCCATCGGTGTAGATGGTCACCGCGGGCCGTTTGATTTTCGGGGGGGCGTGGTGTTCAGTTGAGGTCATGTTCATGCAAAGTTTTGTTGCTGTGTCGGTTGGCCACCGCCGGTGCGGCTTTCGCGTTGATGCGCTGGCGACGCACCAGCCCGACGAGACGCATGCCACGCACGCGCTTGACGGCCACCAGCATGTAGACCGCGCCGAGCACCGGCCACCAGCGGTCGCCGGTGCGCTCCATCCAGCCGAAGCGTTCGAGCCAGGGCTGCGAGCTGAGCGGAGGGGCATAACAACCAAAGCGCCCTTCTTCCACCTCGAAACTGAGCAGGCGCAGCCAGTCGCGCAGGCGCCAGTAGCCCAGAAACTCGCCTTCGCTCGGCATGAACAGCGGCTCCTCCGCACGCAGCCCCAGTCCACGCACCACGCGGCCGAGCCGCTGGCGCAGCGCCCACAGGCTGCCGGGGTTGAAGCCGATGATCACCACGCGGCCTTCGGGCATCAGCACGCGCTCGACCTCGCGCAAGGCCTGGTGCGGGTCGCGTGCCAGCTCCAGCGAGTGAGGCAGCACCACCAGATCGAGGCTGTTGCTGTCAAAAGGCAGCGCATCAAAATCGCACTGCAGCACGATGGCACGCGGCGAGCTTTGATCGGCGGCATCGGGAACTTCGGGCACCGTGCCAGACTCCACCACCGGCGCCGGTGGATGGTCTACCGCCAGCCATCGGTGCGGCATGCGGTTGGCACGCAGCGCGTCGAGCTCGGGCAGGCCCAGTTGCAACGCGTGAAAGCCGAACACATCGACCACACAACGATCCAACTGCGCTTGTTCCCAAGCGAGCAGATAGCGGCCCGGCGGCGTCTTCAGCCAGGGGGCCAAACCTATAATCCCGCCTAGTTGCGCCATGAACCTGCTTGCACTGCCTGCCTTCTCTGACAACTACATCTGGATGCTTCACGATGGCCGGCAGGCCATCGTCGTCGATCCAGGGGAGCCGGCACCGGTGGAGCGCGCGCTCGACGCGCACGGCCTGGCACTCGCCGGGATTCTAGTGACTCACCACCACGCCGATCATGTCGGTGGCCTGGCTGCGCTGCGGCCTCGCCTGCAAGGCCCGGTTTATGGCCCGGCACGCGAAGACATCCCGCAACCCTGCACACCCTTGAACGGCGGCGACCACGTCGAGCTGATGGGCTGCCGCTTCGAGGTGATCGACGTGCCCGGCCACACTGCTGGCCACATCGCCTACTTTCACACGCCCGCCAACGGCGATGCACCCATCCTCTTTTGCGGCGACACACTTTTCTCCGGCGGCTGCGGGCGGCTGTTCGAAGGCACGCCAGCGCAAATGCACACCTCGCTGTCGGCGCTGGCCGCACTGCCCGGCAACACGCGGGTGTGTTGCGCGCATGAGTACACCTTGTCCAACCTGAAGTTCGCCAACACCGTTGAGCCACTCAACGAAGACCTGCAGGCCTACACCTCGAAATGTGAAGCCTTGCGCGCTCAAGGCCTCTACACCCTGCCCAGCTCCATTGCGGTGGAGCGAAGCGTCAACCCCTTCATGCGCTGCGCCCAACCCGATGTGGTGAAGGCGGCCCTGGCGCACGGCGCTGCAAGCGACAGCGAGGTCGAAGTCCTGGCCGCGCTGCGCGAATGGAAAAACAACTTCCGATGACTCTGTTCCCGAATTGGCGGCTGCTGGCCGCCGTGACGCTCAGCCTTTTGTCGAGCGCCTGCGCCACGCTCATCGAGCCGCCCGATCAAGGCGCCGACCTGCCGGCGGTGATCGACGCGGTCAAGCTGCCGTTGCCGTCTGCCGCATCGGCGCCCATTGCCGCAGCCTCGGGGCCAGCCATGTCCGCTTCGGCCGCCGATGGCGGGGGCCCGGTGGCTTCAGCGCCGGTCGACCCTTTGCGGCCCGAAGAGCCGGTCGACCTCGAGTCCACGGTCGCCCAGGTCGATCTGTGGGAGCGCCTGCGCCGTGGCTTTGCCATGCCCGACCTCGACACCAACCTCGTGCGCAGCGGCGAGCAGTGGTACTCGACCCGGCCCGACTACGTGCAGCGCATGACGGAGCGCGGCAGCCGCTACCTCTTCCACATCGTCGAAGAAGTGGAGCGCCGTGGCATGCCTACCGAGCTGGCCTTGTTGCCCTTCATCGAGAGCGCGTTCAACCCGCAGGCCATCTCGTCGGCCAAGGCCTCGGGCATGTGGCAGTTCATGCCCGCCACCGGCAAACATTTCGACCTGCGGCAAAACGTCTTCCGCGACGACCGCCGCGATGTGCTCGCCTCCACCCGCGCCGCGCTCGACTACCTCAGCAAACTGCACGGCATGTTTGGCGACTGGCACCTCGCGCTCGCCGCCTACAACTGGGGCGAAGGCAACGTGCAGCGCGCCATTGCACGCAACAGGCGCGCCGGCAAGCCCACCGACTACCTGAGCCTGCGCATGCCCAACGAGACGGCCTACTACGTGCCCAAGCTGCAGGCGGTGAAGAACCTCGTGTCACGGCCTGGCGCGTTCTCCGTCACGCTGCCGACGCTGGCCAACCACCCGTACTTCCTGAGCGTGCCCATCGAGCGCGACATCGACGTCGCCGTCGCCGTCCAGCTCGCCGGCATCTCGCGCGAAGAGTTCAACACCCTCAACCCGCAGATGAACAAACCGGTGATCCTGGCCGCCGGCACGCCGCAGCTCTTGCTGCCGTATGACAACGCCAGCCTGTTCGTGCGCAACGTCGCCGCACACCGTGGCCCCTTCGCCACCTGGACGGCCTGGGTCGCCCCGCGCACCCTGAAGCCCAGCGAAGCCGCCAAGCAGGTCGGCATGAGCGAAGAAGAGCTGCGCGAAGTCAACAAGATCCCGCCGCGCATGCTGGTGAAGGCCGGCTCCACGCTGCTGGTGCCGCGTGCACAGCACCTGCTGAAAGACGTGTCGCTGCACGTGGCCGACAACGCCACCATGGTGCTCGCCGCCGAGGCCCTGCCACCCAGGCGTGTCACGCACCGGGCCCTCAGGGGCGACACGGTGGCAAGCGTGGCCAGGCGCTACCGTGTGAGCAGCTCGCAGGTTGCACTGTGGAACAAGGTCACTACCAGCGCCAGCTTCTCGGCGGGCCAAAGCGTGGTGGTGTTCGTGCCGCAGAAGCAGCCCACCGTGCGCAGCAAGGGCAAGAGCAAAGGCAAGGCCACGAAGCCGGCCAAACGCAAAGGCCGGTCGCGCTGAGCTGCGGTGGCGGCCTTTGCGTGGCCGTCAGCGCTCTCCCATGCTTTCACTCACGGCCGTCTGCACCGGGCTCAACAGGTAGTCGATCACACGCCGCTTGCCGGTCTTGATCTCGGCGGTGACGTTCATG
>NZ_JADMJX010000170.1:4946-7453 GCF_018780185.1 Rhizobacter sp. | reverse complement strand
ACCAGTGCCTGTACGAGATGATGAACTCGGCCAACCAGGCCTGGACCATGTACCCCGGCCTCACGCACGGCGCCTACGCCGCGCTGCACACCTACGGCACCGACGAGCAGAAGAAGACCTACCTGCCCAAGATGACCAGCGGCGAGTGGACCGGCACCATGTGCCTGACCGAGCCGCACTGCGGCACCGACCTGGGCCTGCTGCGCACCAAGGCCGAGCCCGTGGGCGACGGCACCTACAAGATCAACGGCGCCAAGATCTTCATCTCGGCCGGCGAGCACGACATGGCCGAGAACATCGTCCACCTGGTGCTGGCCCGTCTGCCGGAGGCACCCGCCGGCTCCAAGGGCATCTCGCTCTTCGTCGTGCCCAAGTTCCATGTCAAGGCCGACGGCAGCGTCGGTGAGCGCAACGGCATCTTCTGCGCCGGCCTCGAGCACAAGATGGGCATCCATGGCAACGCCACCGCGCAACTGGTGCTCGAGAACGCCGTCGGCACGCTGGTCGGTCAGCCCAACAAGGGCCTGGCCGCCATGTTCGTGATGATGAACGCCGCCCGCCTGGGCGTGGGCATGCAGTCGCTGGGCCTGACCGAAGTGGCGTACCAGAACGCCGTGGCCTACGCCAAAGACCGCATCCAGATGCGCGCGCTGTCGGGCCCGAAGGCACCGGACAAGCCAGCCGACCCGATCATCGTGCACCCCGACGTGCGCAAGATGCTGCTCACCGCCCGCGCTTATGCCGAAGGCGGCCGTGCGCTCGCCATGTGGACCACGCTGCAGCTCGACAAGGAGCTCGGCAGCGATGACGAAGACGTGCGCAAGGAGTGTGGCGACCTGGTCGCGCTGATCACGCCCATCATCAAGGCCTTCCTGACCGACAACGGCTGGATCGCAACCTCGCACTGCATGCAGGTCTTCGGCGGCCACGGCTTCATCAAGGAATGGGGCATGGAGCAGTACGTGCGCGATGCCCGCATCAACATGATCTACGAAGGCACCAACACCATCCAGTCGCTCGACCTGCTGGGCCGCAAGGTGCTGGGCGACAACGGCGCCAAGCTGAAGAAGTTCGGCAAGATCGTGCAGGAGTTCGTCGAAGACGAAGGCACCAACGAAGCCATGCAGGAGTTCATCAACCCGCTGGCCGACCTGGGCGAGAAGCTCACCAAGCTGACCACCGAGCTGGGCATGAAGGCCTTCGGCAACCAGGACGAAGTGGGCGCCGCTGCGGTCGACTACCTGCGTGTGGCCGGCCACCTGGTGTTCGCCTACTTCTGGGCCCGCATGGCCAAGGTCGCGCTCGAAAAGCAAGGCTCGGGCGACCCCTTCTACAAGGCCAAGCTCGCCACGGCGCGCTTCTACTTCGCCAAGCTGCTCCCCGAGACCGCCTCGCTGATCCGTACCGCGCGTGCGGGCTTGGCGCCGCTGATGGAGATGGAAGAAGCTTTGTTCTAAGCTGACTTCGCCCACGACTACAACAAGCCAGGAGAGACGATGAAACAAGTGCTGATGGCGCTGAGCGCCACGTTGGTCATGTTCAATGCCGCTGCGCAATCCACACCCGCGGGTTTGTGGAAGACCATCGACGACTCGACCAAGGCCGAGAAGTCGCACGTGCGCATCACCGAGGCGAATGGGGTCGTGACTGGCCGCATCGAGAAGCTGCTCGGCCCCGATGCCAAGCCTGACGCGGTGTGCGAAGAGTGCAATGGCGCCGACAAAGGCAAGCCCATCGTTGGCATGACCATCATTCGCGGCATCAAGAAGAACGCCGAGCACGACGGGCTGTGGGATGGCGGCACCATCCTCGACCCGAACAATGGCAAGACCTACAAGCTGCGATTGAAGCCCTCTGAAGACGGCAAGAAACTGGAGGTGCGTGGCTACATCGGCGCCCCCATGTTCGGCCGCTCCCAGACCTGGCTGAAGGTCGAGTGATGACAGCCCCCCAGTCGCTGCGCTCCTGCCCCCATGGGGCGCCGCCCAGCTTGGGGCGGCTCGGCGCTGGACAATTTTTCAAGAAACATTCCTAGGAGAAGCAATGAGCCGATTCAATGTTCGCAAGGTCGCCGTGCTCGGCGCCGGCGTGATGGGTGCGCAGATCGCCGCGCACCTGGTCAACGTCAAAGTCCCCGTGATCCTGTTCGACCTGCCTGCGAAAGAAGGCCCGAAGAACGGCATCGTGACCAAGGCCGTCGAAGGCCTGAAGAAGCTGAGCCCCGCGCCCCTGGGCATTCCTGAAGATGCGGCGCTGATCCAGCAAGCCAACTACGAAGAGCACAGCGAGCTCCTGAAAGACTGCGACCTGATCATCGAGGCCATTGCCGAGCGCATGGACTGGAAGCTCGATCTCTACACCAAGATCGCGCCTTTCATCGCCCCGCACGCCATCGTGGCGAGCAACACCTCGGGCCTGTCGATCACCAAGCTGGCGGCCGTGCTGCCTGAAGAGATCAAGCCGCGCTTCTGCGGCATCCACTTCTTCAACCCGCCGCGCTACATGAC